>JAZOBQ010000058.1:0-14167 GCA_045596005.1 Oscillospiraceae bacterium | reverse complement strand
CAAAAGCATGATTATCCCCTCCGCTTTTGGCACACCGCTGAGCACATCAGTGTTTGCGCCAAGGGAAAACGACGCTCTGCCGCGCCACATTGCCGCCACCTCTCCCCTCTCGTCGCAAAGACAAACCCGTCTGCCGCTTTCCGATGCTTCGCGGATAAGCTCACGCAAAAAGCTCGTCTTGCCCACTCCCGGAGGAGAGACTATTAAAACCGAGTTGTTGAAAGGTCTGAGATCGTTCATTATCTCCGCACCTGCTCCGGGCAGCTCATGCGGTATGCGAATTGCAAGGGACGAGACATCTCGAATCGCCTCGATTACTGTGCCGCCTGCCGCCATGCCGCATAAACCTATTCTTATCCCTCCCGAGGCATTAATAAAGCCCTGACGGAGTTCCCTCTGCACCGAATGCAGCGACGAACGGCTCGCCCTGTCCAGAATATGCGCTATTTCCGTTTCCGTGACCGCTGTACCGCCGACACACGCCGCCCCATCAGGAAGTATTATACCCGGCGATGCTCCAAGCCGCAGGCGCAGTTCTTCCACTCTCTCCTTTTTTCCGCGCTCAAGAGAAGAAAAAAGAGAAAATATCCTCTCCGGAAGTATCTCCCTCAGCCTTTGCTCTGTACAAAGCATGTCCTCACCACCTTTCATTGGAGTATATTGTTAAATAATTAGAAATTATTACCGCAAATTGTTGACATGTAAATTTGATTTAGTAAAATAAAAATGTTCGGTTTTAATCTTCATTTCATTTTTTTGCTTATCATACATTATTTTATTTGCGCCAAAGGAGGCACACAGCCGATGCTGAAAAAACTCGTAAAATACATCAAAGGCTATGAAAAGTTCGCTATCCTCGCTCCCGCACTCGTCGTGCTTGAGGTCATATGCGAGCTTATTCTGCCGACGCTAATGGCCGATATAATCAACATCGGCATTGAAGGCGACGGTGGTATAAAATATATACTGAAAATCGGAATCATTATGATCGTTCTCTGTCTTGCTGCGCTTGCCGCCGGTGTTGCCAGCGCACGCTTCGCATCCGTTGGAAGTCAGGGTTTCGGAGCAAATCTCCGCAAGGCCATGTTCGACCATACTCAGGACTTCTCCTTTGCTGACATAGACCGCTTTTCCTCCGCTTCCCTTATCACCAGAATGACCAATGACGTAAATAACATTCAGATGATGGTGAACATGGGCCTTCGCATGGTCGTGCGCGCACCTATAATGCTCGTAGCCGCTTTGATTATCTGTGTAAGGCTCAATGCCCGTCTCACTCTGGTGCTCGTGGCCATCATCCCCTGCATGGGTCTCGCTGTTGGCCTGCTCATGCGAGCCTGCCACAAGCTCTTCACCGTTTTCCAAAAGAAGATCGACGGACTCAACGATTCCGTGCAGGAAAACCTCGTTGCAATCCGAGTTGTCAAGGCTTTCGTCCGCGAAGGCTACGAAAAGACCAAGTTCCAGCGCTCCAATGACGAGCTTACTAAAGCCGGCATAGCCGCCGTTACCCGCGTGGTGTTCATGAACCCCATAATGATGATCTCTTTCAACCTCGCAATAGTCCTCTCCATGTGGTTCGGCGGAAAACTGGTCATCGGCGGTGAGCTTCCCTACGCAGATCTCTATGCTTTCATCACCTATATTTTCAACGTACTCATCAGCGTCATGATGCTGGCTTTCACCCTGCTCAACCTTACCCGTGCACGCGCCTGTGCCGCCAGAATCCTCGAAGTGCTCGAGACAGTGCCCGATATCCGCGACGGAGAGGGTGCCGCCGAGCGTGAACTTCCCGAGGCAAAGGGCAGCGTTGAGTTCCGCGACGTCAGCTTCAAGTATGTCGCCACCGGCAGCGGTGATGATGTTCTCAGTCATATCGACCTTTCCATCGAACCGGGGCAGTTCGTCGCCATCGTAGGAGGCACAGGCACCGGCAAGAGCTCACTCGTCAACCTTATCCCCCGTTTCTACGATGTTACCGGCGGTCAGGTACTTGTTGACGGCATGGATGTGCGCGACTATCCCATCACCGAACTTCGCAAGCGTATAGGTATGGTGCTCCAGAACAACGTTCTCTTCTCCGGTTCCATTCGCGAAAACCTGCTTTGGGGAGATCCCGATGCAAGCGAGGAGGATATTATCACCGCAGCCAAAAATGCTCAGGCCTATGACTTCATCATGAGCTTCCCCGACGGATTTGACACCTATATCGAACAGGGCGGTGTCAACGTCTCCGGCGGCCAGAAGCAGCGTCTTTGCATTGCCCGCGCCATGCTCAGAAAGCCCGGAATACTCATTCTCGACGACTCCACCTCCGCCGTTGACAGTGCTACCGAGGCTGCCATCAGAAAGAGCTTCAGCGAAAACCTCAAAGACACAACTGTTATCATAATCGCCCAGCGCATCTCCTCCGTTCGCTATGCGGATAAGATAGTCGTGCTCGACGATGACCACATAGTCGGAGTCGGCAGTCATGATGAGCTTCTGACGGAAAACAGCGTATATCAGGAGATATACTATTCTCAGCAGGAAGGAGTTGGCGAATAATGGCTGAAAATAAAACCAAAAAGCAGCAGCTTGATGAGAAGAAAAGCCTTGAAAAAGGCCGTTTTCAGAAACCGAAAGACGCCAAAAAGACCATAAAGCGTCTGCTTGGCTATATGACCAAGAAAAAATGGCCCATTATCGTCGTACTTGTCTGCCTCGTTCTCGGCACACTCAGTTCTCTCGCAGGCACTTATATGATGCGTCCGATGATAAATACTCTGGCAGGCAGCGGCAGCGCTCAGGAAAAGCTCTCGAGCCTTGCATTGAGCCTGCTTGTGCTCCTCGGCATATTCATAGTCGGCGTTATCTGCACTTATATCCAGAATGCCACCATGGCTATTCTCGCGCAGAAAGCCGCCAACAAACTCCGCCGCGACCTTTTCGACGCGCTTCAGAGTCTGCCTCTCAACTATTTTGACCGACACACCCATGGAGAACTCATGAGCCGCTTCACAAACGATGCCGATAACGTTGCTTTCGCTATGGAGCAGAGTATGGTCAGCCTTATTTCGAGCGCCCTGAGCTTTGTGGGTCTTGTTGCTGTGATGATATACACAAGTCCCATACTCTTTATCGTCACCGCACTCGTGCTGGCTGCGTCCCTCTTTGTATTCAAGGTCATGGGTGGACGCTCCCGCAATTACTACCGCCGCCAGCAGGCAACTCTCGGCCGTGTCAACGGCGAGATACAGGAAGTCATCGAAGGCTTGAAGGTCGTCAAAGCGTTCAGCCACGAGGAGATCGCCAAGGCACAGTTCGACGCTCTCAACCGCGAATACCGCGACGCCGCCACCGACGCTAACTTCTTCGCCGGCGCTATCATGCCCATCAGCGGCAATATCCTCAACATCGGCTATGCCCTCACCGCCATTCTCGGTGGATTTCTCGCCCTTGTCATGGGTTTTGACATCGGCGGCTACGCCACCTACCTCACCTACTCCCGTCAGATCGGCGGCCCCATCAACCAGGTCAGCCAGCAAATCAACGCAATTCTCTCCGCTCTCGCCGGTGCCGAGCGCATCTTCGACGTTATGGACACTCCCGCCGAGATAGACGAGGGCGACGTTGAACTCATTCCCGTCACCGTGGACACAGAGGGCAATATGCACGAGCAGACCGAGGGACACGCAAAGGCATGGGCATGGAAATGTCCCGAAGACGACGGCGGCTTCACCCTTGTCCCCCTCAAGGGCGACGTTGTGCTCAAGGATGTGGACTTCAGCTATGTTGAGGGCAAGAAGGTACTCAAAAAGGTCAATGTCTACGCTAAACCCGGCCAGAAAATTGCTTTTGTCGGCTCCACCGGTGCAGGCAAAACCACGATTACCAACCTTATTAACCGTTTCTATGAGATCGATTCCGGTACCATCACCTATGACGGCATAGACATCCGCCGCATAAAGAAGGACTCTCTGCGCCGCTCTCTCGGTGCTGTTTTGCAGGATACCCATCTCTTCACCGGTACCGTTATGGACAACATCCGCTACGGCGACCTCAACGCCACGGACGAAGAGTGCATAGCCGCCGCCAAGGCCGCAAATGCCCATTCCTTCATCCGCCGCCTGCCCGACGGCTACAACACAATGGTTACCGGCGACGGCGCAAACCTCAGTCAGGGCCAGCGCCAGCTGCTCGCCATCGCCCGCGCCGCCGTCAAGGATCCCCCAGTCATGGTGCTCGACGAGGCAACTAGCTCCATCGACACCCGCACCGAACAGCACATCCAGCAGGGCATGGATATGCTCATGGAAGGCCGCACCGTCTTCGTCATTGCGCACAGACTCTCCACCGTCCGAAACTCCAACTGCATCGTCGTCATTGAAGGCGGCGAGATACAGGAAAAGGGCGGCCACGATGAACTTCTCGAAGAAAAGGGCAGATACTACATGCTATATACCGGCCAGCATGTGCTGGAGTAAGTCAAATTCTGCATTTTCTGTGCTTATAACAGAAAAAGTCATGGGATTATCCCATGACTTTTTCTATCTGCTCTCACATTTTACACTTTACATCAATAAATCATTGTCGTATAATTATACATTATTTCTCCCAACAAATATATACCCAAGGAGACGAACACCATGAAACAGCTTATGCTGGGCAACAGCGCCGTTGCCCGCGGACTTTACGAGGCCGGCTGCCTCATCGTTTCCAGCTATCCCGGAACTCCCAGCACCGAGATAAGCGAGGAAGCCGCAAAATACAAGGAGATATACTGCGAATGGGCGCCCAACGAAAAGGTTGCCATGGAGGTCGCATTCGGCGCAGCTCTCGCCGGAAAGCGCGCTTTCTGTGGCATGAAGCACGTCGGTCTCAACGTGGCCTGTGACCCGCCCTTCACCATGAGCTACACCGGCATCAACGCAGGTCTCGTCATCGGCGTTGCCGACGACCCCGGCATGCACTCGAGCCAGAACGAGCAGGATTCCCGACGCCATGCGATTTCCTCCAAGCTCCCAATGCTTGACCCCTCCGACTCCGCCGAGGCATTGGAATACACCCGTCTCGCCTTTGAACTCAGCGAAAAATACGATACTCCTGTCCTGCTGCGTATGTGCACCCGTATCTCCCACTCCCAGTCCCCTGTCGAAGTGGGCGAAAGAGTCGTACCCGAAGCAGTACCTTATGAAAAGAATATCGCCAAATACGTTATGATGCCCGGTAATGCAAAACGCCGCCATCCCATCGTAGAGCAGCGAATGAAGGACATGGCCGAGTGGTCCGAAACAAGCGGCGTCAACCGCGTTGAAATAGGCGGCACCTCGATCGGCGTTATCGCCTCCTCCACCGCCTACCAGTATGTGAAGGAAGTTTTCGGCGACAGCGTCTCCGTTTTGAAGATCGGCATGGTCAATCCCCTTCCAACCAAGCTCATTCTCGATTTTGCTTCCAAGGTGGACGAGCTCATCGTCTGCGAGGAGCTTGACCCTGTCATTGAAGAACACTGCCAGCGTCTCGGTCTCAAGGTTCGCGGCAAGGACATTTTCCCCATTGAGGGTGAATTTTCCCAGAATCTCGTGGCGAAGGCCACAGGCAAGAGCGTGCATACAGGTCCTGTTCTGGACGAGGAAATTCCCGCCCGTCCCCCCATCATGTGCGCCGGATGCCCCCACCGTGGACTTTTCTACTCCCTTGTCCGCAACAAGTGCACCGTACTTGGCGACATCGGCTGCTATACTCTCGGCGCAGTTGCTCCGCTCAACGCCATGGAAATGACCCTGTGCATGGGTGCCTCCGTCTCCTCAATTCACGGCTTCAACAAAGCTCTGGGAGAAGAAGGCGAGAAAAAGACCGTTGCTGTCATCGGCGACAGCACATTCATGCACTCCGGCATGACCGGCCTTGCCCACATTGCCTACTTCGGCTCCGCCTCCACCGTCATAATCCTCGATAATTCCATCACCGGCATGACCGGCCATCAGCAAAACCCCACCACCGGCTTTAATCTCCGCGGCGACCCCGCCACCAAAATTGACCTCGAAGCACTCTGCCGCGCTCTCGGTATCGAGCGCGTCCGCGTGGTCGACCCCTATGACCTCTCCGAATGTGACAAGGCAATAAAGGAAGAACTTGCCGCCGAAGAGCCCTCCGTTATCATCAGCCGCAGACCCTGCGCGCTGCTGAAATACGTCAAGCACGCTCCCGCCCTCAGCATTGACCCCGAAAAATGCAAAGGCTGCAAGATGTGCATGAAGATAGGCTGCCCCGCCATTTCTTTCCGCGACGGCAAGGCCTCCATCGATCCCACCCAGTGCGTAGGCTGCGGCGTATGCAGCCAGCTCTGCGCCTTTGACGCATTCACGGGAAAGGAGTAAGCCAGGCATGAAAACAAAAAACATTATGATAGTCGGCGTCGGTGGCCAGGGCAGCCTGCTTGCCAGCAAGCTCCTCGGTCAGCTGCTCATTCAGGAAGGCTATGACGTCAAGGTCAGCGAGGTCCACGGCATGAGCCAGCGCGGCGGCAGTGTTGTCACCTACGTCCGCTACGGCGACTCGGTCGCCTCCCCCGTTATTGATGAAGGCGAAGCAGATTACATCGTCTCTTTTGAACTTCTCGAATCAGCCAGATGGCTCAGTTTTCTCGCACCTGACGGACAGATCGTCACCAACACCCAGAAGATAGAGCCCATGCCTGTCATCACCGGTGCCGCCGCATATCCCGAAGCACTTGTGGAAAAGATGGATGCTCTCGGCGTAAAGGTGGACGCTGTTGACTGTCTCTCTCTCGCTCAGCAGGCAGGCAGCGTCAAGGCCGTGAACATCGTACTCATGGGTCGCCTGTCCACTTATTTCGATCTCCCCGAGGAGGCTTGGCTGCGCGCCCTTGAGGCCGTCGTCCCCCCCAAGTTCCTCGAGTTGAACAAGCGCGCTTTCGCCTTCGGCAGACAGGCATAAATAAAAAACCATGGCATATGCCATGGTTTTTTTATACCTGCTGCTCGGATATCAGCATATCGATAAAATGTTTCAGCGCAGGATCATCGTCGTTTTTTCTCCACGCTACCAGGATCTCTTCCGTTTCTCCCTCACCAACAAGGGGGACAAAAACAACGTTATCCGTTCCTATATCCCAAGGATGGGAGTATTCCGGCACAACGGATATGCCCTCCTCCGCCGCCACCATCATCAGTATGCTCTCCATATCGCTCGAGCGCAGCAGTATCTTCGGCTGGTAGCCCGCCTGCTGATAGAGCTGGATATAGTAGGCGTCGCCGAAAGAATCGCCTGTGCCCGAGGGAGACATGAAAAGAATGTTTTCCTGCTTGAGATCTTTGCGGCTAAGTTCTTTCCTTCTCGCCAAAGGGTGGTTTGCATACAGCGCAACGCGCAGAGGGACATGTTCGAGTATGCTCAGGCCCAGGCTTTCCTCCTGCCTTATATTGGTACTGTCCCAGGTGAAGATTATATCATATTCGCCGTTTATCAGCCCCGCCGCGAGCATATCCGTGTCGCAGCGATAGCACGAGAGAAGCACATTGGGATACTCCCTGTGGAAATTACGAAGATGTGCGGACAGATCGCTGCGTTCATATCCCTTGGTGTAACCGATCCTGAGACTGCCTTCCAATCCGGTGGAAGCTTCTCTTGTCCTCCAGAGTGCCGTATCCATGCGCTCAAGAATCTCTCTCGCCTCCTTGAGAAACACTCTGCCGGCCGGAGTCAGCGATATTGGTCGACTGTCGCGGTTTACGAGTTTTGCCCCCACCGCCTCCTCCAAAGTGCGTATCTGCTGAGTAATTGCGGTTTGGGATATAAAATGCTGCACAGCGGCCTTTGTAAAGCTTCCGGTTTCCGACACCGTCACAAAATAGCGAAGCTGATTCAGATTCATTCGTTCGTCCTCTCACATCATAAGTTTAACTTATACTATCATGGTAATATTGAATTTGCAATTAGAATTTATTCGGCCTATAATAAGTTCAACTTCTTTTACAAGTTCATAAGCAAATCTACATTCAGAAGGGATAAGGATCATATATGGAACACTACTATCAGCCCGAAATCGAATGCGCGTCTCGCGAAGAAATAAAGGCCATGCAGGACGAACGCATCGTCAAGCAGGTAAATCATGTTTGGAACAATGTTCCCTACTACCGTGCAAAAATGGAGGAAAAGGGCGTCAGCCCCGAGGATATCAAAGGTATAGACGATCTCCATAAGCTGCCTTTCATCACAAAGGCCGACCTGCGCGACGCCTATCCCTACGGCCTCATGGGTGTGCCCAAGAGCGAGTGCGTGCGTATTCACTCCACCTCCGGCACCACCGGCAAGCGCGTTGTCGCCTTCTACACCCAGCACGATATCGATCTCTGGTATGACTGCTGCGCCCGTGCCATTATGGCGGCCGGCGGCACCAAGGACGATGTTGTTCAGGTTGCTTATGGCTACGGACTTTTCACAGGCGGCGCCGGTCTCGACGGCGGCAGCCACAAGGTAGGATGTCTCACCATTCCCGCCTCCTCCGGCAATACCGAGCGCCAGATCATGTTTATCCGCGACCTGAATGCAAGCATAATCTGCTGCACCCCCTCCTATGCCGCATATCTCGGCGAGACCATGAAGGAAATGGGTCTCGGCCCCGACGATATCCCGCTCAAGGCCGGTATATTCGGCGCTGAGGCATGGAGCGAGGAAATGCGCCACGATATAGAAAAAACCATGGGCATCAAGGCTTATGACATCTACGGTCTTACCGAGCTCAGTGGTCCCGGCGTCAGCTTCGAATGCTCTGCCCAGGCAGGCATGCACATCAACGAAGACCACTTCTATGCCGAGATCATCGATCCCGACACCGGAGAAGTGCTTCCTGCCGGAAGCAAGGGCGAACTGGTATTCACCTCTCTCACGAAGGAAGCCTTCCCCCTGCTCCGCTACCGCACCCGTGACATCTGCCAGCTCAACTATGAGCCCTGCTCCTGCGGCCGCACCCATGTACGCATGGCCAAGCCCATGGGACGCAGCGACGATATGCTCATCATTCGCGGCGTCAACGTATTCCCCAGCCAGATCGAGACCGTGCTGCTCAACCGCGGCTACTCTCCCAACTATCAGATCATCGTAGACCGCGTAAAGAATGTCGACACCTTCGATATCAAGGTTGAGATGACTCCCGAAATGTTCACCGACGATATGGGTAAGATCGCAAAGATGCAGAACGAACTCGTCGCCGATCTCCGCAGCATGCTCGGCATCGGTGCCAAGATCAGCCTCGTCGCACCCAAGAGCATCACCCGAAGCGAAGGCAAGGCTGTCCGCGTAATTGACAAGCGCAAAATATGATCAGGGAGGAAATTGAAATGAGCATTAAACAGATTTCCATATTTCTCGAAAACAAACCCGGCACTCTTCAGTCCCTCTGCGAAACTCTGGCCGAAGCCAATATCGATATGCGCGCCCTGTCTCTGGCAGAGGCCGGTGACTTCGGCATTGCCCGAATCATCGTAAACAAGCTTTATGACGCCACCTGCGCTCTTAAAGACGCCGGCTTTGTCTGTTCGGTCACTCCCGTTGTTGCCGCCGCCATTCCCGACACTCCCGGCGGACTTGGCAATGTTTTGTCCACGCTCAGCAACACCGGAAACCACATCGACTATATGTACGCTTTTCTGGGCGGACCCGAAGCAGATCATGCATATATGATCTTCAAGACCGCGGACGCCGCCAAAGCAGCCGCAGCACTCTCCGCAAGGGGAATCAATATTCTCGACCAGGAAGACATTGAGGCTCTTTAAGCTAAGCATACAATCCATCAGGGTATGACGCGAAACTGCGTCATACCCTTTTTTCACATACCGCTCCGAAAGTGGGCATATACTCCATTAGTAAATCAGTTTGGAGTGGTCAATGTGAATACCGATATAGAACAGCGGGCAGTGCGCCTTGCACAGTACATCGTGGAAAACGAAACAACAGTCCGCGCCGCCGCAAGCAAATTCGGCGTCAGCAAATCAACCGTACACAAGGACCTCACCGAAAGACTCGAAAAAATGAATCATGCTCTTTACATACAGGCCAAAGCAGTTCTGGAGAAAAACAAAGCCGAACGCCATCTCCGCGGCGGAGAGGCGACAAGGCTCAAATACAAAGGGAAATAACTTGTTTTTTGCAAGTTTTTAGTGTAAAATTAAATATAACACTACTGAAGAAAGATGGATAATCCTATGAATCTCAAACGCAGGATCCCCCAGTATATTCTCGGACTTGTTCTGATGGCAGTCGGTCTTGTTTTCATCAAAAGACTCAATCTTGGTATATCTCCCATCAGTTCCGTCCCCGACGCAATAAGCAGCGTAACTCCTTTCACGCTCGGAAATGTCACCATAGCGTTCCATGTGCTTTGCGTTATCGGCCAGATAGTTGTGAACCGCCGCCCCACGATCAAAATAATTCTCACTTTACCTCTGGCTATTGCTTTTGGTTACCTCATAGACCTTTGCATGCTGATAATGAACTACAGCATCGAGCCGTTCTGGCTTCGCATCGTGCTTCTGGTCCCCGGAATAATTATCTCCGCACTCGGTGTTGTTCTCATCGTTGGAGCTGACCTCATGCTGCCCGCTCCCGACGCATTCATGCGCACGATAAGCGCCGTATATAAACTTCCTCTCTCCCGCGTAAAAATGTGCGGCGACATTATCTGGGTAGTGACCAGCGCCGTAATCGACCTCAGCTGCACCGGCACGCTCCACTCAGTCGGTATCGGAACTGTGTGTACGGCAATTTTCGTGGGACGCTGCATCGGCATTTTCAACAAACACTGTCCAAACCTCAATATGCCTCCCCTCGTTATAGAGAAAAAAAAGGCAAAAAACTAAACCGCCTCACTATAAATTGAACACTTCCTCCGCTCCATTCGGTGCTGCAGAGGAAGTGTTTTTTAGTTAATCTGACAAATAACAGGAAGTTTTTTCTTGCACTTGAGTATGACTTGGTTTATACTGCTAATGTCGTTCTAACGATTTATCGAGATAAACTATTTCGCGGCTGGAGTATTTCTCGTCCGTCCGCGAGCAGGAGGTAAACTATGGAAAAGAAAGAATCAAGAGGCAAGTTTACAGGCTCATTGGGCTTTGTTCTCGCCGCAGCTGGCAGTGCAGTCGGTCTCGGCAACATCTGGCGTTTCCCCTATCTCGCCGCTAAGGACGGCGGCGGTCTGTTTCTTGTGGTATATCTTGTGCTCGTGCTCACCTTCGGTTTTGCACTGCTCACTTCTGAGATAGCCATTGGACGCAAAACCGGTCAGAGTCCCCTCACCGCTTACACTATTCTTAACAAGAAGATGGGCTGGCTCGGCATCATCGCCTGCATCATTCCTGTAATGATAATCCCCTATTACAGCGCTATCGGCGGCTGGGTTCTCAAGTATCTCGCAACCTACGTCACCTTCTCCGGCGCAGATGCAGTTGCAGACGGCTACTTCACCGGCTTTATTACCAGTCAGTGGAGTCCCATCATATGGTTCACCATCTATCTTGCCGCCAACGTTTTCGTTGTCTACAAGGGCGTAAATTCCGGCGTTGAGCGTCTTTCCAAAGTGCTCATGCCCATACTTCTCGTCCTCATCATCGGTATCTCCATCTTCTCTCTTACCCTTAAGCACACCGATGACAACGGCGTTACCCGCACCGGTATTGAGGGTCTTATGATCTATGTTATCCCCAGTTTTGAGGGTCTGACTTTCCAGAAGTTCCTCGTCGTACTCACCGATGCCATGGGTCAGCTGTTCTACTCCATATCCGTCGCAATGGGTATCATGATCACCTATGGTTCCTACGTCAAAAAGGAGACCAACCTCGTCCAGAGCGTCAACCGCATTGAGTTCTTCGACACCATCGTCGCTTTCCTCGCCGGTCTTATGATCGTCCCCGCTGTTTACACATTCATGGGCACCGAAGGTATGGCCGCAGGCCCCAGCCTTATGTTCGTATCCCTGCCCAAAGTCTTTAACGCCATGGGCGGCGCCGGTGCTGTTGTCGGCATCATTTTCTTCATAACCGTTGCTTTCGCCGCACTCACTTCTTCCGTTTCTCTGCTCGAAGCAATAGTTTCCAGCTGCATGGATAAATTCGGCTGGAATCGCAAGAAGGCAACCATTATTGCCTCTGTCGTTACTTACGTCATCGGCATAATCGTCTGCCTCGGCTACAACGTATTCTACTTTGAGGTCACCCTTCCCAACGGAAGCGTTGCTCAGATCCTCGATATTCTCGACTATATCAGCAACTACGTCCTCATGCCCGTTGTTGCCATCTCCACCTGTGTGCTTATCGGCTGGATCCTCAAACCTCAGGCAATCATCGACGAGATCTCTCTCGGCGGCTTCAAGTTCAGCCGCAAGGGTCTGTACTCCGTCATGGTCAAGTTTGTCGCTCCCATCATGCTCCTCCTGCTCCTGCTGCAGGCTCTGGGCATTCTGACTTTCTAAATATCCCAATTTGCTTAAAAACCGTTCTCACAGTTCCCCAGCGTTTCATAGGGAAATTATTTGAACCATCATAAAAGTTAATATTGTTTTACTAAAGGACGGCTGTGTTCCCGCACAGCCTTCCTTTTCTTTTGTTCATGCCACGTCATTGGGGTATTCTTCATAAATTTCCGATATTTCCATCGTTTCGGGTATGTAATCGAGAAAAACGGTATCCAGTGAAATGATACCGTAGTATTTCTTATGCTGATCTTAACCGGATTAACTTATTGAAATGAGCCAAAAAAATCAGTCCAGCTCCCTACATTGGAGCCAGACTTTAATGCAGAATGTCCATTTGACCTAAATTTCACATTCCTTGTATTTTTGATTTCACATAGCAATCCTAAAATGACAACTGTACCAGGAAAATCCAAAACATAAACAGTTGTCTGAAAGGAGACATTGAAATGAAAAAGATGATTACTATGATGATGGTCGCAGTTCTGGCTCTCTCCATGCTTGCAGGCTGCGGCAGCACAAATGCCACCGGTTCTGTTTCTACCGATGGTTCCACCTCTATGGAGAAGGTGATCGGCGCTCTGGGTGAAGCATTCCAAAACGAAACCGGCATCAGCTTTACTTACAATCCCACCGGCTCCGGCTCCGGTATCAAGGCTGTTCAGGAAGGTCGTTGCGACATCGGTCTTTCTTCCCGTGATCTGAAGGACGAGGAAAAAGCCGCTGGTCTGGCCGGCACCGTTCTGGCCTACGATGGCATCGCCATCATCGTGAACCCCGAAAACCCTGTTTCTGATCTGAGCGTGGAAACTATCGCCAAGATCTATACCGGCGCGATCACCAACTGGTCTGAGCTTGGCGGCAACGATGTTGAGATCGTTCTGATTGGTCGTGAAGCCGGTTCCGGCACTCGTGATGGCTTTGAGTCCATCACCGACACTGAGGATGCCTGCCAGTATCGTCAGGAGCTGACCTCCACCGGTGATGTTATCACTACCGTTTCCCAGAACCCCGGTGCCATCGGCTACGCCTCTGTGGCCTCTGTGAAGGGTACCGTCAAGGCTCTGACCGTGGACGGTGTTGCTCCCACCGAAGAAACCATTAAGGACGGCAGCTATGTGGTTCAGCGTCCTTTCGTTCTGGTAACCAAGAGCGATGCCGAGCTGAGCGAGGCTGCTCAGAAGTTCTTCGACTACATCACTTCTGCTGATGCAAACGAGATCATCGCTGCAGCCGGTGTGGTTTCCGCCAACTAAGAAAAACGCAGATGCGACGGTTATGCTACTGACCGCCGCTACTCTGCTATGAGGAAAGACTTATGAAGAAAAATCAAGTTTTAGAAAAAGTCATCCACGGAATCTTTCTATTATTGGGTTTGATCACTGTCGGCTGTGTTCTGCTGATTACCATCTATCTGGTGATCTCCGGCATTCCTGCCATTCGTGAGATCGGTCTCATTGACTTCCTGTTTGGCAAGGAATGGGCATCTACAGCATCCGAACCGAAATATGGAATCCTGCCTTTCATCTTGACCAGCGTCTACGGAACTGCCGGTGCAATTCTAATTGGTGTCCCGGTTGGTTTTATGACTGCCGTATATCTGTCAAAACTTGCATCCCCGAAAGTGAAATCCGTGATGCAGTCTGCGGTGAGCCTGCTTGCCGGTATCCCTTCCGTGGTTTACGGTCTGGTGGG
>JAZOBQ010000057.1:0-2013 GCA_045596005.1 Oscillospiraceae bacterium | reverse complement strand
AATTATTCTTTTCTTTCCTTTCCTGTCCTGTTGTGATATATTATACGGGAGAGAAAGAAAGGGGGATCCCCCATGAGGAGAGAAAAGCAGGGGCTTTACCGCAAACCTTCGCCGCTGCATTATCGCATCGCCCAGATCGTTTCGTGGTTCGTGGCCGCCTTTGTGTTCCGTCTCAAGCTCCGGCGAAACGAGATCAAAAACGCCGAAGGGCCTTTTGTCGTGATCGCAAACCATCAGGCCGCGCTGGACTTCGTCAATCTCATCGGGGCCACCAAACGCCCCATGAGCTTCGTCATAAGCTATTCATTCTACAGCACACTGCCCATCAGCGGATTTATGGACAAAATGGGCGTTATCCCCAAGCAACAGTTCCAGTCCTCCATCACCGACATGAAGCGTATGAAAGCCGTCATCGACCGCGGCGAGCCGCTCGTCATTTACCCCGCCGGTCTCATGTGCGAGGACGGTCTGAGCACCCCCATCCCACAGGCGACCTATAAATTCCTCAAGTGGCTCGGCGCAGATGTCTATGTTGCACGCAGCTACGGCAGCTATTTCGTAATGCCCAAGTGGGCCAAGGGTCTGCGCCCCGGCAGAACGGAGATGGACATCTACAAGCTCTTTTCCGCCGAGCAGCTCGCCGCCGCAAGCACCGACGAGGTCAAGCGCCGCTGCGACGAGGCTCTTTTGTACGACGCCTACCGCGAGCAGGAGTCCATTCTTGCCTCCTATTCCGGCGGCAGCAACATTGAAGGACTCGAAAACGTCCTCTATATGTGCCCGAACTGCGGCGCCGAGTTTTCTATTGCCTCCCGTGACAAAAGCGTGCTGCATTGCCGCGAGTGCGGCTTTGCCCAGCAAAGCGACAGCTATGGCTTCATGCATCTTCTCAGCGGAAACGGCAGGGAGATACGCTACGTCTCCGACTGGAACAAGCTCATCCTCTCCGAACTTGAAAAGCGCATAGACGCCGGGGAGGACATTATCGAAGCGCCCGTGCGGATCCGCATGCTGGAGGCCGGACGCAAAGGCTTCGCCGATGTCGGCAAGGGAATACTCAGCCTCAGCAGCCATGGATTCTGCCTGCGCGGCAGCATCCGCGGCAAAGAGCAGGCCATCGAGCTGCCCATTGTGAACATACCCACCCTGCCTTTCGGCCCCGGAAAGTATCTCGAACTGCAAAGGGACAAGGACATTTTCCGCTGTCTGCCAGAGGATGGACGCGTGGTCATGAAAATGATCAACATGCTGAAGATCTTCCACCTCCGCCTCCAGAACGGATGCAAAAACGAGAGCGAAAGTGCGGAGTCAGTTGGTTGATACATACTATTAATAACAGATAATAATAGATAAAGAGCTGTGGGAGGATCCCACAGCTCTTTATCTATTATATGTACTTTTCTCTCACTTGCAGCAGCTGCACTTTTTGACAACGGCGGCCATATCGTCGAACTGAGCCTCCATGTCGCGCACGAGCTTGAACTGGGTGCGGCAGCGGTCGAGGTTCTGGTCGGCGTAGTGGGTGCGGAAATAGTTGTCACCGTCGAGATAGTCGGTGAGGAAACGCATACCGCACTCGAGGGTCATGAGCTTTGCGCCCCAGGGGAGATACTCAAGCCCGGCCTCGGTCAGAGTGCCGGCAGCACCGTCAAGAAAGCCGCGGGTATAGACCTCGAAAAGCTCGATATCGAAGTTGACCTTGCTCAGATCCTTCTCGTCCTCGGCGGAGTGGTTCGCGCCAAAGCGGATAGAGTCGCCGAAGTCATTGATGGCGAGACCGGGCATGGTGGTGTCGAGGTCGATGACGCACATACCCTCGCCGGACTTCTTGTCGATGAGGACATTGTTGAGCTTGGTGTCGTTATGGGTGACACGCAGGGGGAGGATACCGTCGCGCTGAGCCTGCAGGGCAACGGAGCAGTCCTTCTCGTGAGCCATGGCAAAGGCGATCTCGTCGGCAACGGAGGCGACGCGGCCCACCTTGTCGGCAGCGATGGCGTCCTTCAGCTTCTG
>JAZOBQ010000056.1:0-24191 GCA_045596005.1 Oscillospiraceae bacterium | reverse complement strand
GTCTGCCTGAACACCGGCATGCATCGCCTGTTCGACGACTCCAAGGCATACTATCACTATGCTGCAGGTACCGGCGTTGAGGCTGGTAAGTGGTTCGTCAAGAACAAGGTAAAGTGCGTTGCTATGGACGGCCAGGCTCTTGACCATCCCCTCCACACCGCAATGAGCATGAACGGCATGACCCGCATGGATCTGCTGGGCGCTACCGGCAAGACCCTCATCCAGGAGTACAAGGAGCTCTTCGGTGAGGAAGCATGGGCTGAGTTCGACAAGTTCGACTACATCCGCCTGCACGGCCAGGAAGCATACGACGAGAAGTTCGGCGACCTCGAAGCTATCGGCTGCTGGGGTACCTGGGAGCCCTGCCACAAGCAGATGCTCGGACACGGTATTGTCGGCGTTGAGAACCTCGGCGGCGATCTCGACATGATCCCTCCCGGAGTATGGTTCCGTTTCAACTGCTTCCCCCTCCGCTGGTACATGGGCGACGGCTCTATGGCTCGCTGCTCTGCTGAGATCGATGAGGACCTCCTCGTCAAGGGTGTTCCCACCCGTACCTACAAGTACTGCGGCACCGGTTACGGCGAGCCCGAAGGCAACGGCGCAAGCGGCCTCGAGTACATGCAGAAGCTTTTCAACCGCAACAAGTAATCGTATAATCGAAAATTACAAACAAATGCGGGGGAGTCCTGCGGCTCCCCCGCATTTTGTGAATTGTTGCAAGTTTATTAATTGTCAAAAGGAGATATTAAAGATGGCAAAGAAAACCATCATCACCGTCGCAACCACCGGTGCATGGCCCAAGAAGGAAAATAACCCCGCCGTTCCCATGACTCCCGCTGAGATCGTGGAAGACGTTTACGCTTGCTGGAAGGCCGGCGCTGCTATTGCCCACCTCCATATGCGCGACGACGAAGGCAACGGCACCATGAACAAGGAAAAGTTCCATGAGACCGTTAACCTTCTCCGCGAGAAGTATCCCGAGTGCGACGTCATCCTCAACCTCACCACCTCCGGCGACATCTATGCTGACGATAACACCCGCCAGATCCACCTCAAGGAGATCAAGCCCGAGATGGCTTCCTATGACTGCGGTTCCATGAACTGGATGCATTCCGCACTCTTCCTGAACACCCCTGCTTTCCTCACCGAACTCGGAAACAACATGCAGGAGTGGGGCGTCAAGCCCGAGATCGAGGCTTTTGATCCCGGTATGATCGCCAACGCTGCTTACTATCTGAAGAAGGGCGTCCTCAAGGCTCCTCTCCACTTCCAGTTCTGCATGGGCTGCGCAAACGGCATCCCCGGCAACATGAAGAACCTCGTCTTCATGAAGGAAACCATGGAGTCCCTCTGCCCCGGTTCCACCTGGAGCTGCTTCGGCGTAGGCCACTGCGCTCTTGAAATGCTTTACGGTGCTGTCGCCATGGGCGGCCACATCCGCGTCGGCATGGAAGACAACGTCATGTACGCAAAGGGCCAGCTTGCTGAGAGCAACGTTCAGTTTGTTGAGCGTGCTGCCCGCGTTATCCGCGAATTCGGCAACGATGTTGCAACTCCTGCCGAAGCACGCCAGATCCTCGGCCTTGCATAATGAGCTGGGGACCCTGTTTTCTATACTATGAGTGCCCTTCCTGCGGAAAAAAGTTCAAATACGCAACGGACCTGATCCCCGTTTTTGGACCCGAGTTTGGGGATTGCCCCCAATGTCGGACTCCCGGTGTGTTTGTAAAGGAAGGCGCACGCACTCCGGATGACATGGATTACGAAGAAGTATCCGATTGATTCCGGTACAGCGAACAGACAATTTTGAAGGGAGACATATTTTTTGCCTAAGTTTATTTCTATTGAGGAAGCCGTAAAGCTTATCCCCGATGGAGCAACCGTTATGTTCGGCGGCTTCATGGGCTGCGGCAATGCGCATAAGTTTATTGACGCTCTGTCCAAGAGCGGAGTAAAGGATCTCACCATGATCTGCAACGACGGCGGTATGCCCGGCGGCCCTATGGGTGAGGATTACTACGGAACCGCAAAGCTCATACATAACAAGCAGGTCAAGCGCATGATCGCCACCCACGTGGGTCTTAACCCCGAAGTTGGCATCCAGTCCTTTGACGGCACTCTGGAGACCATCCTTGTTCCCCAGGGCTCTTTCGTCGAGATGATCCGCGCCCACGGTGCAGGTCTCGGCGGTGTTCTGACTCCCACCGGAGTCGGTACCATCATCGAGGACAGCCCTCTGTGCCTCGGCAAGCAGAACATCAACGGCAGGGACTATCTGCTGATGGCTCCCATCCGTGCAGATTTCGCAGTTATTTCCGGCTACAAGATCGACAAGGGCGGCAACGTATGGTACAAGGGCGATACCAGTAACTTCTCCATCGCCATGGCCACCGCAGCCGATGTTGTCATAGCTGAAGCCGAACAGATCGTCGAACTGGGCGAGATCGCCCCCGAAGACGTCCGCACCTCCGGTGTGTTTGTTGACTATGTTGTGGAAGGAGGCCTGTATCAGCGTGGATAAAGCACAGATCAAGGAATTTATCGCTCGCCGTGTAGCCAAGGAGCTCAAGGACGGAGACGTTGTCAATCTGGGTATCGGTCTGCCCACCATGATCCCTCAGTTCCTTCCCCCCGATGTCCATGTTATTCTTCAGGCTGAGAACGGCATTATCGGTGCCGCTCCCGCCACCGACGAAACCATCGACCCCATCCATGTTGTTGATGCCAGCGGCCAGCCCACTTTTGTTTCTCCCACCGGCTGCTATATCGACTCCATCACCTCTTTCGGTCTTATCCGCGGCGGTCATGTTGACGCTACCATTCTCGGCGGTCTCGAAGTCGACGAGGAAGGCTCTCTTGCCAACTGGATCATTCCCGGAAAGAAGATGCCCGGCATGGGCGGTGCAATGGACCTGCTCGTCGGCGCAAAGCATGTTATCGTTGCTATGGAGCACACCGCAAAGGGCAAGCACAAGATACTGAAGAAGTGCCGCCTGCCCTACACCGCTATCAACTGCATCACCAAGATCATCACTGAGATGTGCGTTCTCGAGTGCACTCCCGAAGGTCTGCTCATGACCGAGTATAACCCTGAGTTTACTCTTGAGGAGATCCAGGCAGCCACCGAGGCAACTCTCATCATTAGCCCTGATCTCAAGCCCATGGTTTGAGGATAGTGTTCGCCCGTCTCCCTTTTGGGAGACGGGGGAATCAAGTTCCCACAGTGCATTCAGCTGCGCGGCGGGACAGATAATCATGTAAAAAAAGTCCGGCAGAAAATTGACTTTTTTATTTTTTTACTTTTTGGAGGTTGAGCTAAAATGATCAACACAAGTCATAGCATCGAGTTTTACCCCGAGAAATGCGTTGGCTGCCAGCTTTGCTACAAAGCCTGCTTTGTCGATGTAATCCGTTGGGATGCTGAAAACAGAAAGCCCGTTTTCAAGTATGTTGAAGACTGCGAGCACTGCTTCTATTGCGAGTTCGTCTGCAAGAAGGACGCCGTAAAGGTTATCCCCAACTATGCAAGCGAGCATCTGATGCAGTCCTTCGAACAGTACAAGTGAGGTGAGAATGATGAAAGAATACAAGTCTCTTCAGTGTGATGTACTGGTCCTTGGCGGCGGTATCGGCGGTCTGACCGCAGCAACCGAGATCAAGGAAGTCAATCCCGAACTGGACGTTCTCGTCGTTGAGAAGAACTTTGCAGGCTACGCCGGCAAGGCAAACCGCGGCGGCGGCGTTCTCCAGTATTTTGACCTTAACCGCGTGGATCCCGAGCTCTTCGTTGGTTTCCACACCCACGAGATCGGCGGTCTGTTCACCGATCAGCCCCTCATGAAGAAGTACGTCTCCATGAGCGGCGAGATGCTTGAGAAGCTGGATTCCTGGGGCGTTGTTATGCCCAGAGCAGAAGACGGCGGCTATCGCATCATTCCCACCGGCCCGTTCACCGCTATGATCTGCATTGACCTTGACATCACCCTCAAGGTACGTCGCAGAGCCGAGAAGCTCGGTGTCCGCTTCATGGACAAGACCGTCTTCTCCGATCTCCTCACCGAAGGCAACACCGTTACCGGTGCAGTCGTATTCTCCGTTCTCGACGGTGCTCTTTCCGTTATCTCCGCCAAGAAGGTCGTTCTTGCAACCGGCAGCCAGAACTACCGCGTTGGCTCCATGTGGTCTAACGGCCGCGGCGACGGCTTCATGGCCGCATTCCGCGCAGGCGCTGAGCTGAGAAACACCGAGTTCGGCAACTTCGCTCAGCTCGTCAGAGTCAAGAGCCACAACGAAGTCGTTTTCGGCGAGAACTATATGTACAACGCCAAGGGTGAGCACATCACCAAGAACTTCAGCGATCACAGAGAGACCGACATCAGCTCCAGAGCCATCCGCGAGTGGTACACCCAGATGACCACCGGCAACGGCCCTGTTCACCTTGACTTCGGCGATGAGCCTCAGGTCAACCTCGAGCTTCTGTGGGAGCGTCCCTACGGCAAGAAGTTCCGCGATCTCAACGACGGCACCGCCGCCAAGATCGACACCGATCTGGAAGTATGCCCCGAGCTCATCGGTGAGCAGTCTCCCATGAAGGTCGACCGCAACTACAGAGCAACTCTCGACGGTCTGTATGCTATCGGCGACTGCAGCTACTGCGGCTCCGGCCTTGCAGGCGCTGTTCCCGCACCTCCGGGACGCAACCGTGGTTCCGGTATCCTCAACGCCGTTTTCGCCGGTCTCGTTGCTGCACGCGACGTCGCTGCCTGCGATTACAGCGCTGACTTCAAGGCTCTCTGCGGCAAGCAGATCGAGAACGCCATCGAGCGTATCGAGGCTCCTCTCGCCAAGGAAAGCGGCATCAAGCCCGAAGCTGTTATCGAGGTCATCCAGCACGCTATGGCTCCTGTTGAGCAGTCCGTCGTTATGCACGCCGACCGCATTGCCAAGGCCATGGAAATGGTCCAGCAGGCAAAGGCCATGCTGCCCGAGATGAAGGCTGAGGACTACCACGAGGCTATGGAATGCCTCGAGGCTGAAGCTATCGTCATGTCCGCCGAGCTGCACTACCTCGCATCCGATATGCGTAAGGAATCCCGCGGCTGGTTCATGAGAGAAGACTATCCCGAGATGGACAACGAAAACTGGTTCAAGTGGATCGACGCCAAGTATGTTGACGGCAAGATCGAACTGACCACCGAAGAGCTGCCCACCGAGGATTGGTTCATCACCAAGGAAGAGCTCGTCACCGGCCTCGTTCCCGTTACCGAGGAAGAGAAGCAGACCGATCTCTACAAGAAGTACTATCTCAGAGAGATGACTCCTCCCAACCCTGCAAAGTTTGCTTTTGTCGGCGCTCCCGCTGATCCCAGCAAGGCTCTGCACCCCTATGACCTGAACAAGCTCTTCGACGAGGGCTATCTGGACATGGAAATCGGCTTCTGCCAGCTGCCCGACGGCGGTGCAACCCTGGCAAACCTCACCGAGATGCCCGGCGTTACCCCCGAGATGTTCGACTTCTGGTTCGCATGGCACGGCCTTGAGGACCTCCGTTACAAGGTTTGGGACCGCGAGGATCACTATTTCGCACGTTCCCGCAACCCCGAGAAGGGTCTCGACAAGTCCCTGAGCATGAAGGAGCGTTATTGGGATACCATCCATGACGTCGACGAGAACTGCGGCCTTGGTAAGGAGCACATCCAGATCAACTTCCGCAATCCCGCTGACATTGGCTTCGATCCCGAGAAGCTGAAGGATTTCAAGGGCACTATCGTCTGCGCAGGCAACGAGTATGCTCCTGTTATCATGTGCCACTTCCTCCGTCCCGTTGAGGGCGGCTGCGAGCTGCGCACCCGTTTCTGGTTCGGTTACAGCATCATTGGCGGTAAGCCCGTCAAGGTCCTGCCCGAAGGCGCTCAGTTCCCCCTCATCCCCGTACAGGCTCTCCTCGCTCACAACATCAAGGAGTTCGCCAACCTGGCAGCCATCCTGCCCAGCATCTACGAGGAATACCACGCCGACTTCGAATAAGCCGAAAAACCGCATAAAATACATAAAAAAGACCCTGTCCATTCGGACAGGGTCTTTTTCGATTGCTAATTATTTTTACAGCTCGTTTACAATGTTCTTGGGGCGTTCGCCTGCGGCAACGGCGGCGACGTTGTTCCAGAAGTTGCGGTAAGCGGAGAAGAAAACGGATTTGGTGGTGCCTGCAACATGGGGAGAGAGCACGACATGCTTGCAGTAGGGCTCGGGCATGAGCAGAATGGGAGAATCCGCAGGCACGGGTTCGGGCTCAATGGTGTCAAGTCCTGCGCCGTATATCTGCTCGCTCATGATAGCGTCGACAAGATCCTGAGTGTTGACAACAAGGCCTCTTGCGGCGTTGATGATGATGGCATTGGGTTTCATGAGCGCAAGAGTCTCCTTGCAGATGAAGTTGGTGGTGCTGGGAGTGACGGGAACATGGAGAGTGATAATGTCGCAGTTTGCAAGCAGGGCCTCCTTCTCCATGTATGTGATGGAAAACTCTTTTTCAACCTCTTCGCTGGCGCGGAAGGGGTCATAGTAGAACAGCTGGCATCCGAAGGGGAGAAGGCGCTTGGCCAGCTCCTTGCCGATGGCACCAAAGCCGACAAGACCGACCTTTTTGCCGATAATATCCTCGAGTCCGTTCTCGATGAAGCTCATCTTGGCGTCAATCTGGCGGCCGGCACGGACCTCGGCATCACCTTCAAGCAGTCTGTGCAGCACGGAGAGAATGAGCATTACACTGTGCTCGGCTACCTGTGCAGCGTTGACTGCCTTGTTGTTGCAGACATAAACTCCGGCTGCCTTTGCAGCTTCGATATCGATAACGTTGTAGGCAACGCCCTCGGCCTGAATAAACTTGAGAGATGGCATTGCAGCGATCATTTTAGCGGTGACCGGGAGAACAGAGTCTACGAGCAGGATCTCGGGGTCAACAGCGGCGAGACGCTCAACGGCTTCTTCCTCGGTGTATTTGATGGGGAGAAATACGATCTCGGCATCGGCGGGGACCATGGCGGGATCGGAATAGCTCTCAAAACGTTTTTTTGCTGTGATCAGTGCAATTTTCATTGTATGCCTCCTGTTTGTTTTTTGACAGATACTTTAGCGTGCGAAAGTATTATACCTTGAATTTGCGATTTTTGGAATAGAAATCGCTTCGTCGTAATGTAGAAAAAACAAGCATAGATGTATTCATTTTGCACAATATAGCAAAATATAAATTGACGCGGGATTGAAAAGACTATATCATTAATATAATGTCTGATAATTAACATTGATGAGCAGTATTATTTGACGCTTCCAAAATACAAGAGAAGAACATTGGAGGAATTGGCAATGCTTTCTGCAAGAGAGAACCTTCTTGAAACTTTGAAAAAAGGCGGCAGTCCTGACAGACTTCTGAAGCAGTACGAGCCGTTTGGTTTTGTATTTGGCAATCCTGTGACGGGATATATCCGCGGTATACCTTATCCCGGAATGGAACCGCAGATAGATAAGTGGGGAACCGTCAGCATCTGGCCTCTCGGCACTCCCGGAGCAATGCCCCACATCACACCGGAAACCAAGGTCATCAAAGATATTACTTGCTGGCGCGATTTCGTAAAGGTGCCCGATCTTATTGCTAACTGCGATGCCGAGGAACTCTGGCTGCCTTACCTTGATAATCAGGCAAAGATCAACAAAGGTGAAAAGCTTATAACCGCCCTTGCACCCACCGGCGTTTTTGAGAGGCTGCACTATCTTATGGGATTTGAGGATACTTTCATCAACCTGATGGAAGAACCCGAGGCAATGGCGGATCTCTGCGAAGCCATCGGCGAATACCGACTCAAGGGCTTCAAGCTGATGGTGGAACATTCCCATCCCGAAGTAATGCTCTCCCACGATGACTGGGGAGATAAGAGGAATCTCTTTATGCAGCCTGAGCTGTGGCGCGAGTTCATCAAACCTCAGTATGAAAAGGCCTACGGTTATCTCCACGAACAGGGCGTCATTATCCTTCATCATGCCGACAGTTTCCTGGAGCCTATCATTGAGGATATGATAGACATACATATTGACATCTGGCAAGGTGTGCTGCCCCAGAACGATATACTGAAGCTGCAGAAGCAGATTGACGGTCGCATGACTCTCATGGGTGGCATTGACGCCGCTATAGTGGATCGCCCGGACACCACCGAGGCCGAGATACGCGCCGAGGTACGCAAGGTCTGCGAGCTCTATGGCGCAGGCGGAAACTTCATTCCCAGCATAACCTACGGTATGCCCGGCACCATCTACAAGGAAAACAGCGCGATAATCGACGACGAGATCGACCGCTTCAACGCGGAACATTTCGGCAAATAAAACTATAAAAATCGGTCCGAGGAATTATGTAAACCTCGGACCGATTTCATTTTTATTTATTGATTTATCATTTCATAGAGTTTGGCCGTGTCAAGCTTGTCACAGCTGAGCAGGAAGGGGGCAAGCTCCTTTGCTATGCTGAGCACGCCGCCGACAGAATCGGACTCGATGTTCAGCGGCAGCAGGGGGTCATGCAGGCTCATTCGCAGCAAAAACCAGCCGTTGCCGTGTTCGGGATCGAGGTTTACGCGCACGCCCTCATAGTTGTTGGGAGCAATGCTCCAGCCGGGCTGCTTTTCTGCGTAAGCGAGAAGGGATTCAAGCACATTCTGTCCGTAGCTCTTGAAATCCTCTACCGTGATGTTGAAGCGAAGCTCCTTGCTCTCGACAGGCTCAGCCAGATCGGAGATGAGGCTTGCAAGGGTATAGCCTTCGGTTTTGCCGCGAGCGAGCTCTATGAGCAGTTTGGTAACGAGATAGGCGCCGTCGTCGAGGAAGTAGTTTTCCATCAGTGCGCCGTGGCCGCTGGTCTCAATGGCAAGCTGGCAGTCCTGACCGAGAGAGTTGAGACGTATGGCCTCGTTGATAACATTGCGGTAGCCGCGCTTGAAACGGTGATGGATGCCGCCGCGTCCTTCGATAAATGCGGCAAGACCGGTAGAGGTGATGGAGTCTGTCACTATGGTGGTGCCGGGATGTTCGCGGAGGAGTATAGCGGAGAGAATGGCGATTATGCGGTTGCGGTTGAGCTCGCTTCCGTCGCTGAGCACAGCGCCTGCGCGGTCAACGTCGGTGTCGAAAATAATACCGAGGTCTGCATTTGTCTCTGCAACGGCCTCACAGATGGCTTTCATAGCTGTGGGGTCCTCGGGATTGGGGATATGGTTGGGGAAGGAGCCGTCGGGTTCGAGATAGCGGCTGCCGGAGGTATCTGCGCCGAGAGGCTGCAGCACCTTTTCCACATAGAAGCCACCCGCACCGTTTCCTGCGTCAACCACGATGCGGAAACCCTCGAGTGGTATTTCGCTTCCTGTGGCGGAGCGAACTTTGTCAACGAGGATGGCGGCATAGCTGTCCATAAACTCGCCTTTTGCGGTTTCGGTGGGAGCAAGACCGGTGTGCTCGCTGCCCTCGGCGTAAGCGAGAATGGCAGAGATATCCTGCTTTTCAAGACCGCCGTCGCGGGTAAAGAACTTAAATCCGTTGCGGTTGAAAGGGAGATGGCTTGCGGTTATCATAACTGCGGCGTCATAAGGCTCATCGCCGCTGACGGTGGACATGAACATGGCGGGGGTGGAGGCCATTCCGATATCTGTGACAAAAAGTCCCTCGCCAGCCATGGCCAAGCAGAGCCATCTGGAGAGTGTTTCGCCGCTGAGACGGGAATCGCGGCCCACAGAAACGCGCAGGGAATCTTTTCCGAGTTTCTCGCGCAGCCAGAGGGCAAAGCCGCGGCCTATATCGCGGCAGGCATTTTCGGTGAGATTAACGCTCTGACCGGCGATTCCCTCGAGAGCAACGCCGCGAATGTCGCTTCCGTTCTGGAGTTTTTTGTAGTCCATGCTGTTTACCTCACAGTAATAGTTTTTGAGTATTTACGAAATAATGATACCACCAATTTTTAACTCTTTCAATGAGCGATATTAAGAAATCCTTAATACACTTGATATTTCCGTTATTTTTGATATAATTCAGAATAATATTTTGCTTTTATCAAGTGACCAGAGGATCTTATGGATATTTTTGAATGGCTTAACAACAGTATATCCGGCGAGTTTGTGATGACCATGCTTGTAAGCATGCTGCCTGTGGTCGAACTGCGCGGGGGCATACCTTTCGGTGTGGGCGTTGGACTGTCGCTGCCATTGGCCGTGACGGCGTCTGTCATCGGGAATATGCTTCCGGTGCCTTTTCTAGTACTGTTCACCCGCCGCGTGTTCCAGTGGCTTCGCGACCATTTGCCGAAACTGGACGGATTTATTCGCGCTTTGGAAAACCGCGCACAGTCAAAGATGGCAGTGGTGAAAAAGTATCGCTTCTGGGGACTGCTCATACTTGTTGCAATCCCTCTGCCGGGTACGGGAGCGTGGACGGGTGCGCTCGTCGCAGCAGTAATGAACCTCAGACTGAAAATGTCTTTTCTGGCGATTTTTGGAGGCGTTATTATTGCCGCCGCAATCGTGAGTCTTGTGACCCTCGGAATTATCAATATCTGAAAAAAAGCTGTGAATGTATCACAGCTTTTTTTATGTTCAATATTCCACTTTAACAAGGCACAGACCTTGCGCGGGAGCTGTTTTGCCTGCCTTCGTGCGGTCAAGCGAAGCGAGGATATCAGCCATGTCGTCCGGATTCCTTTCGCCGAGTCCGACTTCGATCAGCGTGCCGGTGAGTATCCTTACCATATTATAGAGAAAACCGTCACCATGATAGCTGATGCTTAGATCGTTGCCGTTAAGCTCAATGTCTATGCTGTAGACCGTTCTTACTGTTGATTTTTTGTATCGCTTGTTGGAACAAAAGGCGCGGAAATCATGGCAGCCGGTGAGCGCGGATGCGGCTTTTTTCATAGCGGAAATATCCAGAGGGGCGCTGATGCGGTACTGATATTTTCTGCGAAAGACATCGGGGTGCGCACTGAGTCTGATGGAGTAGCGGTAGACCTTTCCCTTTGCGTTGAGACGGGCGTGAAAACGCTCCGGTGCCTCGACGAGTGAAACCACGGCGATGTCTTCGGGGAGATAGCGGGCGAGGTAAGCTTCGATTTCCTCCGCCGGGATGGGGGAGGGAAGGCGGAAACTCGCGACCTGAGCCTCGGCGTGCACACCGGCGTCGGTGCGGCCTGCGCCGTGCAGCTCCACGGGAGCACCGGCAAAGCGACTGAGCACAGTTTCAAGCTTGCCCTGTATGGTATTGTCAGTGTTGCCCTGTTTTTGCCAGCCGTCGTAGCGGCTTCCGTCGTACTGTAAGGTGAGTTTGTAATTCATAAGTGAGCTCCGCTTATCTTTGATAATCAAAATTATACATTCTTTTTGCTAAAAAGTAAATCAGCATATTGAACAGCGCCATGCAGGCAGGGTATAATTGAGCCAAAGAACTATGGCTAAGGAGAGCGCATATGAACAGCAGCTTTGACCCTCTTTTTCAGAAATATCCCTCTCAGAGATATCCGATATATGCACGCGGCGGTATGGTGAATTGCTCGAGTCCGCAGGCGGCTGCCGCCGGAGCGGAGGTCATGCGCCGCGGCGGAAATGCCATGGATGCTGCAGTGGCCGCTGCAGCTGCGCTGACTGTGGTGGAGCCGACTGCGAACGGAATAGGTTCCGATGCTTTTGCTATAATCTGGTCGGAGCGGGATAAGCGTCTTTACGGCCTTAACTCGAGCGGCCCGGCACCAATGCTCGCGAGCATAGAGCGCATAAAATCTGACGGACGCGATGCAAACGGGAAAATGCCGACTGCCGGCTGGACTCCCGTTACCGTTCCGGGTGCGCCGAAAGCATGGGCGGAGATCAGCTCGCGTTTCGGCAGACTCAGCCTTAGCGAGGCTCTTGCGCCTGCAGTGAAATATGCGCGCGATGGTTATCCATGCGCGCCAAATCTCGCACATACCTGGCAGCAGGCATTTAAGAGCTATGAAAAGCGCTTTACCGAGCCATGCTTCGATGCGTGGTTCAAAACATTTGCTCCGGAGGGGCGTGCTCCCCAAGCGGGTGATATCGTCCGTCTGCCCGACCATGCAGCGACGCTCGAAGCAATAGGGCAAACAAATGCAGCAGCATTTTACAGCGGAGATCTGGCTCGAAAAATAGATGCGGAAAGCCGTAAATACGGAGGATATCTCCGCTATGAGGATCTTGCCGCATATGAAGCCAAGTGGCTTGAGCCTATCCGAGTGAACTACCGCGGTTATGAAGTCTGCGAAATACCGCCGAACGGTCAGGGTATTGCGGCTCTGATGGCGCTGAATATACTCAAGGAATTCAGTTTTTCGGAAAAAGATTCCGCCGAGACATATCACCGCCAGATAGAAGCAATGAAAATGGCCTTTGCCGATGCTTTCCGCTATGTCACTGAACCGGGAGACATGGAACTTGATTACCACAGACTTATCGACCCTGCTTACGGCGCGGCGAGAGCGCGCGAGATGAGTGAGACCGCGCAGGTATGGAGCCATTCCCTGCCTCCCAAAAGCGGAACGGTTTATCTCTGCTGTGCTGACAGTGAGGGCAACATGGTCAGCTATATCCAGTCCAATTACATGGGCTTTGGCTCCGGCATTGTCGTGGACGGAAGCGGCATATCGCTGCAAAACCGCGGTGCGGACTTTTCGCTCGACCCTGCTTCGGCCAACTGTCTGCGTCCCGGAAAGCGCAGCTACCATACGATAATTCCCGGATTTCTTATGAAAGACGGACTGCCCGTCGGCCCCTTCGGTGTTATGGGAGGCTATATGCAGCCGCAGGGACATTTGCAGGTGGTCATGAACTATGTTGACTTCGGTCTTGATCCGCAGCAGGCGCTTGACGCTCCGCGCTGGCAATGGCTCAGGGACGGCAGAGTCGTCGTGGAAAGCCGCTTCGACCCTAATATGGCGCTTGCGCTTCGAAGACGCGGCCACGATGTCTCTACCGAGCTTCAAACCGCGCTTTTCGGACGAGGCCAGATGATCGTGAGATTGGAAAACGGAGTTCTTGTCGGCGGTACTGAGTCGAGGACCGACAGCAATATCGCCTGCTTCTGATAAAAGCAGAATAAAGAATATACAGGAGGCACAGCCTGTGAAAAGCGGAAGAGTTAAAAAAATACTTTTAGGAGTTCTTTGCGTGCTGGTCGCGCTCATACTGATGGCGCTTGTGGTGCTGGGATGGTATATGCCGCGGCACCTGAGAAACAAAGAACCGGTAACTATCTCTCCGGACGGAGACAGCATAAGCATTATGAGCAGCAACCTCCGCTGCCTCACGCCACTTGACCTTGGCAAAAAGAGCTGGTTTTACCGCTCGTCGCTGCTTGTGGAGGATATAGCCTCCGCAGAACCCGGAATAATCGGATTTCAGGAGGCCACAAAATGGCAGTATGAATATATGACCGACTGCCTTGTGGGATATGACTCTGTCATTACCTATCGCGACCGCAGCCCGCTTTCCGAAGGCTGTCCGATATTCTACAAAAGCGAGCTTTATGAACTCGTGGACAAAGGCTCATTCTGGCTTTCGGAGACTCCGGAGATGATGAGCCGCGACTGGGGTTCTGCCTGCTACAGAATATGCAGCTACGTTATCCTCAGCGATAAGCTCAGCGGCAGCGACTTCGTGGTTTTCAACACCCATCTCGACCATGTCAGCGACGAGGCGAGAATAAAGGGTGTGAATGTGGTTCTCGATAAAATCGAGGAGTTCGGCGGTCTGCCTGCGGTGATAATGGGCGATTTCAACGCCGAAGAAGGCAGCGAGACATATGCTGCTGTCACGGAGAATTTCCTGGACGCTGTGTATGAGCTGCCCGAAGCCGAGCTTGCTGCGACATATCAAAACTGGGGCGCGGAAGGAGCAGGAAGACGCATAGACTATTTCATGATATCCAAAAGCGGATTTGAGGTTGAAGACTATGAAGTCCTCGATCCCGTGCATGACGGCGTCTACTCCAGCGACCATTGTCCGCTTATGGTTAGACTGATGCTTGAGTAATAGGATAAAATGAGCTAAGAAAACATAAAATCATAGGAAATAATTCTCTGCTTTGCTTGAAGTATTGCTCTCGGTGTTGTATAATACGCAAGAGAATAAATAAAATAACATGGGAGTATTTGGTATGGGAAAATATGATGTACTCAAACTTGATAATCAGTTGTGTTTTCCGCTTTATGCAGCATCGCGTGAAGTAATAAAGCTCTACAGGCCGCATTTGGAGGGTCTGGATCTTACATATACGCAGTATATCGCCATGCTCGTTCTCTGGGAAGAACACAGCATTTCGGTGCGTGACCTGGGTTACAGGCTGCATCTGGATTCCGGAACTCTGACCCCGGTGCTCAAGAGTCTTGAGGCCAAGGGACTGGTCAAGCGTTACCGCTGTGTTTCCGATGAAAGAGTGCTTATCGTTGAACCAACTGCTCAGGGTGAGGAGCTCAGGGATGAAGCTCTTTCGGTTCCGCAGAACATGGCGTCGTGTGTAAAGCTGAGCGGCGAAGAGTCTCTGCAGCTGTATAAATTGCTCTATAAGCTCCTCGGTGAGGAAAAAGGTGAGTAAGTGACAAATTAAACCGCTTCGCGACAGCAGCGAAGCGGTTTTTGCTGTATAGAGAATATAAAAGTGCGTTCACTTTTTCGCGGCATGGTGCTATAATGGGCAAAAAGAGAGGGAGGCGGCGCTGTGAAAAAGCTTTTGATAATACTGCTTGGACTTTTTCTCCTTTGCGGCTGCACCGCGCAGGATGAGATGTCTCCGCTGCCCACACCCACAGCTTTGCCAGAGACACAGCCGATTCCAACATCGGTAGCGACCCCAGAGCCGACTCCCACACCGACGCCGGAACCGACTCCCATACCCGAACCCACACCAAAGCCGCTTGAAATAAACGCCGGTGCGTCGATGTCGAGATTTGAAGACGAAGAGACCGGAGACTGGCTCGATTACTGGCTGATAGCACCGGAAAATGCAGTAGAGGGCATGCCGCTTCTGGTATTTCTCCACGGCGACGGAAACAGAGCCTGGCCGGAGAGCCTTGAGAATAATCCGCTTCGCAGCAGCATTGATGAAATTTACGGCGGCGATGCACCATTTCTTACGCTGATGCCGAATACACGGCTGTATTCATGGACTGCGGGAAGCATCGCGCAGACGCTTTTGAACCTTATTGAGAGCACGGCCGAGACATATTCTGCGGACACCGACAAAATTATGATCTGCGGTCACAGCCGCGGCGCAATCGGAACATGGTATTACATCAGCTCTTATCCGGAGCTGTTTTCGGCTGCGATGCCGATAAGCTGCGGCTGCGACGAGCCGCTGGACTTCGAAGCCATGGCAAAAGTGCCGGTTTGGGGATTTTGCGGCAATCTGGGAGACGACGGAACTCACTATCTGCCTGCCATGGAACGAATTGCCCGCGGTATAAACGAGGCGGGCGGAAACGCAAAGATAGACATACTTGAAGGCTGCGGCCACGCCGAAGCAGAAAAAGCGGCCTTTACAAAAGAAGCCTTTGAATGGCTTTTGAGTCAATAGGAAAGAGGAAAGAAGGACATAGAGATGATTTTCAAGGCAATAGCCGAGCTTATTAATTATGCAGCGGAGCGCGGTCTTATAGAAGAATGCGACCGCGTGTGGGCCAAAAACCGCCTGATGGAGGCTTTGAAGCTTACCGACTGGAAAGATGGATTCGTTGAGGAAGAACGAGCTCTGGAGGCGATTTTGGGCGATATTCTGGACTATGCCGTGGCTGAGGGGATCATAGAGGACGGAGTTACGAGCCGCGACCTCTTTGACGCGGAGATAATGGGGCGCCTGACTCCCAGACCGAGCTATGTGCGCAGAATGTTTTCCGAGAAGTATGCCGAAAGTCCGGAGAGAGCTACAGACTGGTACTACCGCTTCAGCTGCGACACGGACTATATCCGCCGCTATCGTATCGCGAAAGATGTGAAGTGGGTGACCGATACTCCCTACGGTGCGATCGATATCACCATCAATCTCTCCAAACCCGAAAAGGATCCCCGCGCCATAGCTGCTGCGAAGAACGCGCCCCAGAGCGCTTACCCAAAGTGCCAGCTCTGTGCGGAGAACGAAGGTTATGCCGGACGCATGAACCATCCTGCGCGCCAGAACCACCGTATTATTCCCATTTGCATCGATGGCAGGGACTGGTTTTTCCAGTATTCGCCCTATGTCTATTATAACGAGCACTGCATCGCACTCAGCGGCGAACACAGTCCGATGAAGATTGACCGCTCGACCTTCAGAAAGATGCTCGATTTCATCAAGATCTTTCCCCATTATTTTGTCGGCTCCAACGCTGACCTGCCCATCGTTGGCGGCAGCATACTCAGCCACGACCATTTCCAGGGTGGACGCTATACCTTTGCCATGGAGCGAGCGCCCATCGAGAAAAAGGTATTTTTTCCCGGTTTTGAGGATATTGAGGCGGGAATAGTCCGCTGGCCCATGTCTGTTATCCGAATCTGCGGAGAAGATGACGCGCGCCTCGTGGAGCTTGCAGATAAGATCCTGCTCGCATGGAGAAACTATACCGACGCCGAAGCTTTTATCTTCGCCGAGACCGATGGAGAGAAGCATTCCACTATAACGCCCATCGCAAGAATGAGAAACGGCAAATATGAGCTTGACCTTGTGCTGAGAAACAATATTACTACTACGGAGTATCCACTTGGCGTATATCATCCTCATGCCGAGCTGCACCATATTAAAAAGGAAAACATCGGCCTTATCGAAGTCATGGGACTTGCGGTTCTGCCCGCGCGACTGAAAAGCGAGCTTGCCGAGCTGCGCGAGGCCATACTCGCAGGCCGTGACCTCAGAGCCAACGAAATGCTCGCCAAGCACGCCGACTGGACGGAAGAACTTGTGAGCCGCTATGAATTCACAGCGGAAAACGCCGAAGACATCCTTCGCGAGGAAGTCGGCAGGGTTTTCGCCACGGTGCTTGAGCACGCGGGCGTATACAAATGCACACCCGAGGGCAGGGAAGCATTCGAGAGATTCGTCAACAGCGTTATGTAAACTCAATACAAGACAAAAAAGACTACCCGTCGGGTAGTCTTTTTTGTTATAGTTCAAAGACATCGCGTGCGGCGTGATCTCTTACGGCGTAGTCAACATCGAGAATATTAATGTTCTCGCGGACGAGTATAGTGCCGTCGGCGGTCTGTTCGATCTGAGTGATGCCCTCGTCGGTCTTGATAAACCAACGTACGACGAGCAGTTTTTCGCCGTCCGTACCGTAGCGGCAGTCATCGCGGACAGCGATGCGCCATACCTTTCTGCCGTGAACGTCGAGATAATCAAAGCCGAAATCTCTGAGAGGGTGAAGTGCAAGCTCGGGCAGAGAATTGTAATTCTTGTCGGCGGCAATAAACAGGCTGTGCGGTGGATATGCTCGGATGCGGTCATGGAGATTGACAACAAAGGGAGGACATTTGCTCATATGCACATCACCGCTGAGTCTGCGCAGGGTTAGGGAATGCACATCAAAGCGTTCGGCGAAGTCTTCGCTGGCTGTGGAGACACTCTGGAGATAGAAGCAGCGGCGGAAGCTTTTGGGACAGAGGGATCGCAGAGAATCGGGCAGATAGAGGCTTTTGAGGCGCGGACATTCGAGGAAAGCCGCTTCGCCGATGCTTTCGATACCTTCTCCGAGATCGAGATCTTCAAGACAGTGGCAGGTGGCAAAGGCGAGTCGGCCTACACTCAGTAGAGTGGAGGGGAACTTAATGCTGTGCCAGTAGCTGTGGAAGTCTGCGCCGGCAGAGACAAAGCGGGTGCCTTCGGGCAATTCGAGGCTGCGTACGCCGCCGCTGCCACTGCCGGGAGTGCCGCAGTAGCAGCCGGCGATAATAACGGGTTCAGGACGTTGGGCCTTGAACCATGGGGTGGAATTGATATTGTCAAGCGGGGAGACAAGGTGAATATCATCGGGTATGACGATACGTCTGAGAGAAGTCGCAGTAGAAAAATCGATGGCGAGCTCGGCAACGCCTCTTGAAATGATAAGAGTTTCGAGATTTTCGAGGGAACAGCTGCGCAGATCAACATGACGCACGGGACAGCAATTGTATTCGGCGGGAATAAGCAGAGTATGATCGCTGCCGTAATAGCCGGTCACGACAGCGCAGCCATCGTCATAAACGCATCTGAGCGTTGCGATATTGCGGCTGAGCTTGCGTGTGTTGTCTTCGCTCCAGGAATGGTCGGAGACACCGATGTGGCGGACAGTCTTGATGCAGAGTGGGGCGGTGGAGATGATCTCGGTCACAATGAAGCTCTGACCGACATCGTCGATGCAATAGCGTGTGTCGCGGCTCAGAATTTCGCCGTCCACATAGCATCCTGCCGGAACGTCGATATATTCTCCCCAACACTGACCGGGGGCTGTGTTGATATGGTGTTCATGGGTGTTGCGCAGGAATACATGGCCCTCGCAGAAAATCGCGTCGCCAAAGTCTTCAATGGCAAAGTCGTGCTCCCGACCTTCGCAGATATGATGAATAGTATACTTGCAGGACATAGTTTTTACTCCTTTCAGGTATTTGTGCGGCAATAATGCTTTGATAATGCCATATTAATACATAACTGCTGCCTTGTCAATACCATAATGAAAAATATTTGTGCTTGACAAATGACACATTAAGACCTATAATTATGCCATAAGCTGAAATAAGCCTGCGCTGTGCAGGCTGAGGGAGGGAATATGGATAATACAAATCCCGGAATAAGCTGTGCTTTTTATACTGTGAAACAGCTTGCCGCTCTTTTCGGAAAGAGCGAGGACACCATCCGCCGCTGGAAAAACGAGGGCGTCGGAAAGGAAGAAGACAACATAAAACTGCGCGCTGTTGAGCGAGAGGACGCTCGCGGCAGAAAGAACGCCCGTCACCTTGTGTTTTCCCGCGACGCTGTGATAGAGTTCGTGAAGGCCAACCCTTTTCTCATGGACGACGCGCCCCAGCTGAGTCTGATGATGCAGGCCGAAGGCGCATGGACAGGCGGTGCCATACCCATGCCCGGAGCGGTCAGCACATTTACGCCCCCCGAAACCGATGAGGATATTGAGGGACTTGAAGACGAGTTTCCGAAACACTTTCCCAGACGCGGAGATGGTATTGTTTCCGTGAAGGCTGACAGAGACCCAACACCGGAAAGACCCCAATTCGTAAGACAGTATCTGCGCCGCCCCTGGAACAGCGTACTTCATGATTTCGAGAACAGCGATGCAGATGATCCCGTTTATCATCCAAAAGCCGACCCGAGAAGCGAGGATGAGCCGGATCCATGGGCAAGAGAAAGCAGTCGCTCGTTTTTTTCCGGCTTTACCCCATTCGACGAGGATGAAGATGAGGAAGAGGATGAGTTTGAGGATGAAATACCCCGTCCTCATAGCTTTGACCCGACTGAAGCACGCGAAGAAGCGGGTTTCGGCGCGCCGACTCCTCCGCGTCCGCGCAGACGCAGCGCCGCAGAGAATAAGAAAAAGCGCGAGATGCTGCTGTATGTGAGCTATGTGCTCAGCTGCCACATGGGTGAGCTCGAGGATGAGCTTGGAGATATCTCCACTTCGTTGCGCGAACTTAACAGGGGCGGTTTGGGAATACGCGGTACGGACACAATGCGCCGTATGCTCACTTCACGCCGCGATGAGCTTTCCAAAAAAATCGATTATTTAGGCGAATTCCTCGAAATACTTGGGGAGGAATAAATAAACGAAAGGAGCTGCGAAAAATGGCACGACTTCACAGACGCGGTATCGGAATGTTCAATCTTGAAAAATGCATACACGCGGAGGAAAACCTTGAACAGAGCCTCAGAGGACTGGATCTTGCCTATGAGCAGCTCTGGGACGATGCCGAAAATAATTTGTATGACCGCGAGAAAAGCTATTTCTGGCGCTTGATGTTTGGAGTAAGCGCTCTTATCTCGACGCCTGTTGTCCGCGATGTGACGAAGGCGATGAATCGCTGTGTTCTCAGCGTTGTTATGTTCTGGAATGCGGGATATTGCTCCGCCGGAGAGATATCGCAGCGCGCGGAAGAAATGTTCACAAAATGGTTCAATGAGGAATTTTTGCCGAGCTTTGACAAAAATTGTGCCGAAACGGACGAAAAGCTCCTTGCGGAGTTCGACGGATATATTTCCGAAGCGATGCAGAATGAGGGGATATCTCCTGTGCATCTGCGCAGTTACTCCATAAATAGCTTTTATTCACAGCTTCGTGAGATAATGATACGCGATCTTCTGCCCGAGGCTGTCCGACGCATACCGGCACTTGTGCCCACGGAGATACGCGACAGCCGTTTTGCTTTTGTTCGCCGCCGCCGTCTCAGACGCGGTGTGGGAAGCTTTGTCGAGGCCAAGGCGGCCGAGGGACCTGAGCGCGGCTACTTCGTATGCGATATTATTATCGACGATGCTCTGATGATAGACCAGGCGAATACGGTGCTCAAGAGTCTTGGAAACAGCATCTGTGCTGCGAAGCAAAGACTTATCGGAGGCTGAGAATATGCATAAGATACCGACCTGGTATTATAATTCCATGCCCCCCGAGGGCAGAGGAGAAGTTTTCGCAACAAGTGCCGGTCTTGAACAAAAGGTAGATGCAGAAGGGTCCTTCCGCTTTTTCTGCGGTGAGACTACGACCTTTCATCTGCCGGAATGGGTGAGCGAGCATCTTATTTCCGTACAGAACAGACTTTACGATGCGGCAGGGGAGATGCTTTCTGTGCAGAGACTGAGCCGCGAGAGCATGCACATGACGCTGCACAGCTTCTGGGACATGGGCGAGAAGCTAAGCTACATGGACGCGAGTTACGACCACCGCGAGGTTTTTCGCACTCTCGACGAAGTCCGCCGCGATTTTCCCGAAGAGATCATGATGCGCACGGTCTGTCCGCTGAGTATGGTCAATACGAGCGTTGTCATGGGACTTGCCGCCGCAACTGAGGCGGACGGTAAAATTCTTGCGGAGATATATTCCCGCGTAAGTGCGCATTACCCGCGTTCCTACGGACTCACGCCGCATGTGACCCTGGCATACTACAAGCCTGGCTGCTATCCCGAAGAAGTATGGAGCAGACTGAAACAGAGCTTTGAAGCGGAAGAGATTTTGTTTCCGATAAGCACTTCCGAACTGTTTTTTGAAAACTTCACCGACATGAGCAGATACAGAATTGTATATTAAAAAACGGTCTTCCTCCGGGAAGACCGTTTTTTTGTGTGCTTTTACGTTTTTTACTTGTATGCCTTGGTGCTGACGCTATAGCCGCCGTCCCTGTTTACAGTAATATACAGAGTTTCTTCCCCATTATCCAGCATTACGTGGCAGACACCGTTTTCGTCAAACATATCAGTGATATTCATGTGCTGCTCGCGGTAACTGACCCAAATGGAGCCGTCCTCTTTGCATCTCACATCGGGGGTGTCGAGATATTCCAATATCTCATCTTCGTTAAGGGGCCGGGTATTGCCCATGCTGTCTATGGCAAGTCCACCGCCCTCCTGTACGACCTGCCCGCCGTTAGGGTTTGCAGGGTCCAGAATGACGGTATAGACGCCTTCGTGGTTCACAGTGAGAATAGCGTCTGTCTCGTCACCGTCGACCCATATCTGTATCTGTCGCTGAATCCCACCCACATCGGCGGCGTAGGCCACGGAGGCCAGCGCCAGTACAAATATGACTGCCGCACAGAGCACGGCGACTCTCTTGAGTCTTACGGGTTTAGCTTTTTTCATCGTATTTACCTCCACGAATTCTCCGGAGGCATGAAGCGCTGAAAAAGCTCTTTTGTACATTTCCTTATTCGTCATCGTTCCAGTCCTCCATAAGTGAATTTTTCAGGAGCTTTCTGCCACGGCTCAGCCGGCTTTTTACGCTGCCCTCGCGAAGATTTAGCAGTTTGGCGATTTCGCCTATACTGTAGTCTTCGTAATAGAACAGATGGATAGCTATGCGATACCGTTCCGGCAGAGACATCACAGCCTCGAACAGCGCGCTGTCCCCGGTCTCTTCAAAAGTGAGGGATTCCATGTATTCCTCCCACGGCACCGTGTTGCGGCGCCAGAAGGACATGGAAATATCCTTTGCACGGTTTATGGCGACGCGCAGAAGCCATGCTTTGATGTGTTCCATGTTCTCGAACTCTCTGTCATATCTGCAGTATTGGATAAATGTATCCTGAACCACATCGTCGGCATCGGCGCTACAGCGGCATATGCTGAACGCCGCTGCAAAAATCCGGTCCGCGTATACCTCGTAAATTTCGGCTGCTGGTAATTTCATAATTTGCTCCTTTTTCTGTGTGAAGGGCCCTTCAACTATTATACGATTCGTAAACGGAAAAGGTTGCATTTTTTGTGCATGACTGAGAGATTTTCTGTGGAGCGGGGAGTTAAAGCGGCAGCAGGGAAGCGCGGGGTGGAAGATTTGCAATGCCAACATTGAAAATTCCTTGAAATTACAGATATTTCTTGCCTTTTGACACACGGCATGATATTATATATGCTCGACTGCCATATATGAAAAGGAAGTAGACCCAAATGATCAAAAAATGGCGAATCAGAATCCCTTCTCTGACGGGCAACAAGACCCGCAGAGCATACATATATATCCCCGATGAGGCTTTTGAGAACGAGGAGGCACGCTACCCCGTGCTGTACATGTTCGACGGACACAATGTCTTCTTCGATTCCGACGCCACCTACGGAAAGAGCTGGGGCATGGCAGAGTATGTTGAGGAGACACAGCTTCCCATGATAATAGCGGCGGTGGAGTGCAACCACTCTCCGGATAACGGACGACTGTCCGAGTATTCTCCCTTCACATTCCGAAATGAAGAAGTCGGACGTGTTGTGGGAAAGGGACAGACCTATATGGAGTGGCTCGTTAACCGATTCAAACCCCTTATCGACAGGAAGTACCCCACGATCCCCGACAGAGAGCATACTTTCATCGCGGGAAGCAGTATGGGCGGCCTTATGAGCCTTTTCGCTGTCACGATATATAACCACACTTTCTCGCGTGCGGCCTGCCTTTCTCCTTCCGTATGGTTTGCGAGAAGGCGTCTTGATGAGATGCTTTGCAACGCGGATATCGCTCCCGGAACTATCGTATATATGGACTACGGCGAGAATGAGATAAACTACCATCCCGGTATGAAGCGCCAGTTTGCCTCCGTTGCGGGAAGACTCATAGAGCGCGGAGTACTGCTCAACTGCCGCATAGTCCCCAACGGTGACCATTGCGAGGCCAGCTGGGAGAAGCAGATACCCTATTTCATGGATACACTTTTGTACGACCTGTAACAGAAAAAAATAAAAACAAAAGATAAAAAAATATAGATACAATACAGAAAAAGACAAAAAGAAAGAGAGCGGAAAGCTATAATGGAAATGCAGTATTTCAAGAGCTACAGCGAAGCTCTTGGCCGAGACATGGAGTGCAAGGTCTACGGCCACGCCGGACTTCCCGTGCTGTTCATACCCTGCCAGGACGGCAGATTTTTCGACTTTGAAAATTACAAGATGACTGATGCATGGGCTCCCTGGATAGAGAGCGGCGAGGTCATGGTAATAGCCATCGACACCATAGACAAGGAGACCTGGAGCGACAAGTTTGGCGACAGCTACTGGCGTATCCGCCGCCATGAAGAATGGGTGAGCTACATAGTAAATGAGGTCGCACCTTTTATCCGCGAGTACTCCATGGAGCGCAACGGCTGGGACGAGTATCCCGGCATAACCGTTTTCGGCTGCTCCCTTGGCGCCACCCATGCGGCAAACCTCTATTTCCGTTTCCCCGAGACCTTTACCGGTATGCTGGCTCTGAGCGGCATCTATACCGGTGAGTACGGGTTCGGCAGCTATATGGACGAGCTGGTTTACGCCAACTCTCCCGTCCACTACCTTGAAAATATGCCCGCAGATCATCCCTACATCGAGAAGATCAACAATAACTACGGCATTATCTGCGCCGGCCAGGGTCCCTGGGAAGTTCCCGAGACCAGCTTCCAGCTGCGAGATATATTCTTCCGCAAGGGAATCAACGTCTGGGTAGACATCTGGGGTCACGATGTTCAGCA
>JAZOBQ010000055.1:0-6930 GCA_045596005.1 Oscillospiraceae bacterium | reverse complement strand
TTGGCGCTGACATACTCTATCTCCGCTGCGGTATCAAGTATATTCACGACCTCAGCAATCGCAGAAGCGTCTTTGCACAGATGTTCCCCTCCGTTTGCAGGGTAGAAGCGCATACTTTTGTAGCTTTTGCCGCTTCCGGGAGCAAAGGCTTCGGCTGTGTCGCCGTCGGCAACGATCAGACGGAAAACGGCGTCATAGTACGTGTACTCATAGTCGCCGGTCTCCTCTATTAAGACACTCGGACCGGGTGCGGTAAACACACAGTAATAAGTTCCGGGGGCGAGCCAGCGCAGCGCCGCGGTGCCGGTGCGGCCTTCCTCAATATCGTTTTGATAAACGGGCTCGAGATTTTCGTCATATACCCTGAGCGGAGAAAGTCTTCCGTAGCCGGCATAATAGCTGAGCGCGGGACTGTAGTACTCGGTGGGGATCTTATCAATGTTTTCCTCTCTGAGTATGTCGGCCAGAGGCTTTCCGTCGGCATAGAGCCAGCCATCGCCCGTCCAGGTACGTGAAGAGCGCAAGTGCAGATAGCAGCCGATGGGGGCATTGGTGCCGACCATGGCGATGGGAAGTTCGGTCAGAGTTTCGCTTTCTCCGGGTCTGCCGACAAGGTCGGTGAATTCCTCCATGCATGCGGCGGTGTACATGTTGCCGTATTTCTCTATCATTTCGGGACGGTCATATTTCTCCTGAAGTTCAAGAAGTCCCAGACTGCGTGATAGACCGGCGAAATGACCGTTATGTATATAGCACATGAGATAGATGCCGGGCCAGTCCGCTTCGGTTATCCAGCCGTTTTCCATCTGCATTCCGCCTGCAAGTACGATGCTGCCGGGGTCTTCAGGCAAAAGGCGGAATTCGATGCGGTACATCTCGACTCCCGTGCCATTTACGTCGACAGTGCCGGTGGCGATATGCTCCAGACCGCTCAGACGCGCATCAAGAATAATAACATCGCGGGAAGTCCAGTACGCCTGGGCACTCTGTACGCAGCTTTTCGCGGCGAAAACAATGTTGTCGTCTATTCCTTCTCCGACGCCGGGGTCAACTTTGACGGTTTCCGGAGGATTGTTGTCATTGGCACTGACATATTCAATGCTTGCGCTGTAGGGCTCATCTGTTTCTGTGTTGCCATCGTCAGTAATGGTGTATGTGACAACGATCATATCGGCGGATTTTTCCACAGGGTCAATGACGGGAAAACGCACAACAACAAATTTACCGGAGCTGTCTCCCTCGTGGGTGAGTACACCGTTTTTGCCGATGCTCACACTGTGCGTAAAGGCGGTGGATTGTGCATCCCCGTAAGCCATGCTTATAAACTCTTCGTCGGAAATTTTGCTTTCTGCTCCGGAGAATGTGCATCCGACGGCAATGGCTGCCACAAGAATCACGGCCCAGAAGCTGAGGACTCCCATATGGCGCTGATTTGCAATAAGATTTATGCGCTCTTTCAGACTCTTTTTGCTTCCGGTCATGGTGGTTGCGGTGAGCGCAATAGAGCCAAAGTCGCCGTGTGTGCAAGTAAGGCCGATGAGGGTACGTCCGTAAGGGGCGCGTTCATTTTCGCCAAGCTGTTTTATGGCACCTTCGTCGCAGGCAAGCTCTGCGTCGCGTTTAGAAAGCACAGCCGCCCACCACACGAGAGGATTATACCAGTGCAAGGCGAGACAGAGGCAGCGCAGCGCCGACCATAGGTTGTCACCGTGGCGGTAATGCGTGGTCTCGTGCGCGAGCACATGACGCAGCGTCAGTTCTGAGTCTGTACATGCAGTGGTGAGATAGATAGCAGGGCGGAAAAATCCGAAAAGGCATGGCGTTTCCACCGCATCGGAAGAGTAGACCGGAATGAGACTTGAGGGGATGTCGAGCTCACGCTTGCTCCTTCGCAATTTCGCACCGAAACGAAGATTGTTGAAAACGAAGAAACCGAGCATTATCACGGCACCGGCAAGCCAGACCGGTAAGAGAATGTCATGCACCTTGATCGCCGTTTCGAGCTGCTCGAATTCCTCTTTTGTAACATCGGAGGCTATAAGCGTGGGGGCGCTGTGGTCGCTGTCGCCGTGATAGTAGCCGTTTACAGAGCCGGTATTGGTGATGGGGATGTCGCTTTCAACAGCGTTATCGTCGTAGATGTACTGTGTATAACTGAGCTCATCGACCCCACCGATGGGAGAAGCGAGACCTTCCGCAATCTGCGCTGTTTCAACACCGCGCAGCCTTTCCGCGGCGTTCATGACACTGAAACTGCTATCAAAAAGAGAAAAAGGGATCACAAGGCGCAGCAGTACGATGAGCCACAGCGCATACTGCAGACGCAGATTCAGTTTTCCGCGGAGCAGTCTTCGCAGAGCTATAATAATGAGAATGAGTGCCGAGGAGCTGATTATCCATTCGGTCATTATTTGCTCGCCTCCTCCGCTTTTTTCAGTATATCGTAGAGCTCGGCTATCTCATCGCGGCTGAGCTCGGTTTTCTCGGTCATGGCGGAGAGCATCATGCTCAGCGAGCCATGATACACTCTATCAAGAAAACTCTCCGTTTCGTGCAAAACGGCATCATGGCGTTCTATAGCGGGGGAGTAGCTTTTAAGTCCATCGTCCTCGCTGCAGATGATGAGTCCCTTTTCGCTCATGCGGCGGAGCATTGTGAGAGTGGTGGAGCGTGTCCAACCGACGCTGCGGCTCATGTATTCAACTGCCTCTCTGCCGGTACGTGGGGAGTGCTCCCACAGACATTCCATCAGATGCCACTCGGTCGGAGTAAGACTGACTTCGTTTGTTGACATTATGTTAACCTCCTTTGTTGTGTATTCGCATGCGGTTTACATTGTAAACTCAATATATCACAGGGTGTTTACAATGTCAACAGAAAATACAGGTCTGTTGAAGGAAAGAGAGTAAAAATATATTGACTTTAAACTGTATTACTCATATAATACGCTTAGAAACTGTATTACTCGACTAACACGGTTTTGGAGTGATGAAGTATGATTTCTTTCGAAAATTTTGTGCTGGAGGACGGAAGTCCCATCTATCAGCAGATACTGCTGTATATTAAGCGCGGCGTGGTTGCGGGCAACATTTCCGACGGTGATGAGCTGCCCTCGCGCAGAGTTCTATCGGCTCTGCTGGGTGTGAACCCCAATACGGTGCAGAAGGCATACCGAATGCTTGAGGATGAGGGACTTATAGCCTCGCACTCCGGTGCAAAGAGCTACATGGTGCTGAGCGATACTGCGATAGCTGAGATACGCGCGGAGATACTGGAGTCCGATGCACGCTCCGCAGCGAGAATACTGCGGCAGATGGGAATAAGCCTGGACGATGCAAAGATGCTTTTGGAAAAGTATTGGGAAAGGGGAGAGGACGAATGAGAAAACATATATCGGTGTTTATGCTTATGGTGAGAAGCTGTGTTTATAAGCTTCTTCTTGTATTGCTCGCCATGACGGTTGCGGAGATCGCCATTTTTTATTTACTGCCGGAAAAGGAGTCCAGACTCCTTTTTGACACCATGGATTCGGGCGGGATATTTTTTGTATATTTGGCAGCGGTTGCGCTTTGTGCTGTGATCCAGCTCGGCGTTTGTACGGACTCAAAATCGCAGACCAGATATACCCTCGCGAGATTGTCCGTGTCGGAGAAAACGGTCATGGCTTGGCATTGGCTAAGTGCGGCGATGTGTTTTCTTATCGTCTGGGCGTGGCAGATAATTCTTTTTTATGTTTTTGCCCGCTGGCATCAGGCAACGGCAAATGCTGATATGCTGAGCCATCAGAGCGTTTATCTTGCAACTTTCCGAAGTGTATTTCTCCATTCGCTGCTGCCGCTGGAGGATATAAGCCGATTTGTGCGCAATATAGTGATGGCAATAAGCATGGGCGGTGTTTGTGCCGCGGCTGCTTTCAAGCTGCGCAGGGGCAAAAAGGCAGGATTCGGACCGGCAATGCTGGCTGCGCTTTTTGCAGGAACGTTCCGTGCCGAACACTTCGAGATAAGCTACGACGGATTTATTATCTTTGCATTTATCTTTGTAACTGTAATAAGCATGGTCGGAGTTTTTGCCGGAGATGCGGAGGTGGACTATGAAGAAGTCAATCTTGAAAATTAAATGGGAAAAGCATGTTCCTCCCGGTTTTGAGTGGGAAACGGAGAGAGGTTTGTTTATTGCGGCGCTGGTGATAGCCTGCCTGTGGAGTATGGGCTTTTTTATCAACTTTTCAGACGCTGTGCATTATGCCATCGACAGAAATGATGTACCCTATTTTTACGAAGTGCTCGGAAAATCATTTTTCTGTTTCCCCATAGCAATAGTATTTATGTTGGCATCCATCGCTTTGAACTATGCCCATTACCACTCCGGCAGCAAGAGCATATACCTTATGCGCCGTCTGCCAAACGGTTGGGAGCTTCACCGCCGCAGTATTACGGTGCCGCTGTGGTCAGCAGCAATAACGCTTGCGGCAGCTGTTGTTCTCTTTTTCATATACTATGGAGTTTATATGTTATGGATAAGCAAGCACGGCTATCATCCATATGCAAACCAGCTTGAACTGCTTTTGAAGAACTGGAGCGTGATGTGATATGTTGGAGATAAAAAACCTTACTAAAAGCTACGGAAAGAAAAAGGCTCTGGACAATGTTAGTCTTGCAATTCCCAGAGGGGAGATCGTGGGTGTTTTCGGAGAAAACGGCGCCGGAAAGACCACGCTGATGAAGTGCGTTCTCGGTTTTGTCGCCCACGAGGGTGAAGTAAAGCTGGACGGAGAGGCTATCGGCCGCAAGAACATAGAAAAGTTTTCTTTCGCCACCTGCGAGCACAGCTTTTTCCCGAATCTCGACGCAAACGCACACATGAGCTTTTACCGCGAGCATTTCCCGAGCTTTATGGAAAAACGTTTCAGAGCCTTGATGGAGTTTTTTGACCTGCCGCTGAATAAAAAGATAAAGAGTTTTTCCACCGGTCAGAAAAACCAGTTCGAAGTAATCTGCGCCCTGAGTCAGGGAGCGGACTATATCCTCATGGACGAACCCTTTGCCGGCAACGATATATTCAACCGCGAGGACTTCTACAAGGTGCTGCTCGGCATACTCGAGCCGAGAGAGACTGTGCTGCTGTCCACCCATCTCATCGCGGAGGTCAGCGACTTTATAGGCCGCGCCATACTTATCCGCAAGGGTGAGATCGTGGGAGATGTCAGCACTCTCGAACTTGAGGAGTCCGGACAGAGCTTCATGGATTACATCAAGAGCACCTATAACTACCGCGCAGACCGCGTGAGCCGCGCTCTCGACGAGCTCGGCGGAGGAGAGGAGTGACCGCAATATGCGCAAAGCTCTGATAATTCTTGTTGTGTTATTTGTGATATCTCTCGGCGCAGGCGTTTGGGTCTGGAGCGACATTGACCGCGTGGACGATGAAGTTATCATCGAGGAGAACGTACGCTACGGTGACATGGCCGCTGCGGAAGGACTCAGCATGGACATACACACGCTTTATGACTACAATCTTTTCTGGGATACACATTTTGAGTCCGGCCAGAGTGGCCTGCAGCAAAGCAGCTTTCTTGCCACCGCAAAGAAAAATTATGACTTCGGAGAACCTTATTATTCCGGCATAGAGCTGCACAGCATGCTAAACTATTTCAGAGATGTGGAAGAACTTGGACCGGACTGCACGGGACTCGACAAGGCCTTCTATGAGCTGTATCAACAGCTCGAACCCAGCGGTTACAGCGAAAAAACCATATGGCTCAAAGACTATATGGATTATTACCCCATTGGCGGAAATCTCTCTATGCCGGGCGTGGATATGTTTTTCGAAGGGGACGAAGAATTCTGGGGGGAAGTAAACAGCTCCGAAGTCCATAAGCAGCTCAACGAATACTTCAAAATACCGGTGCTCGAAAACGAGGATTACTGGATAAGCCTCGGTCTCGATGAAAACGGACGCATAAATACCAGAGGCAACGGAACAGCGGATAAAGGTGGAGTGATGGGAGAAACAAACTCCTACGACCTTTACACTGATTCTGTGATAATGCCGGACGCGATTTATTTCACGATAAATAACCGAACGGCGGTGGATGGCGTGCTCGCGGATACAAGTCTCATACCCGGTGGTTATGGTATTTATCGCATTCCATATTCGCTGACCGATGGTGTCGTAAACGTTGACTTCGATTCACTCAGTACCGTCAAGCAGCTCGACGAGCAATTCCATACGGTTTACATAATGAGTGATGAGGCTCAGGAAAAGCTGATCGTCGTCGGAGATACAAATGACAGACTGAGCATGCTTGTTATAGATGCCGCAACCATGGAGACCGAGCAGGATATAGAGCTTGACACCGGCGATGAGCTGCACTGCTGGCAGTATGAGCGCGGAGAAGGCTTCTTTATGTTCTATCTCAAGGATAACCGCATGGCTTTGGTTGAAAGACAGCCAAGCGGCGAATACCTGCTGCGCTTCACTATCCACGATATCGCCGCTGAGGAAATGTATAACCGCTATAATATCTCAGACGTAGCATGGAACGGCGAAAAGCTGGCACTTTGCGGTTTCAAGAGCTTTGGTGACCGCGACTGGCGCTATGTTGCAGATTTTTACTACGCCGTTTATGACGAAACGGGACTCGTCTGTTTTGTCGACTGCGACTCGAGCCTGAGTGTGAACGGAGACGATGAGTGGGGCGGAGTTACCGGAAGAGATTATGAGGGCATAGTACTGAGCTGGAAATAGAGCGCTGAAAATGAAAATGCACACTGACGAGTGTCAGTGTGCATTTTTGTATATTTCATTATTCTCAGATGCCGAAATAGCAGCTTGCGTTGCGGTGGCAAATATCTTTGACCATCTCGCCGAGGAAGGCGATGTCGGCGGGATATTCGCCGTTTTCCACTTTCTGACCCAGCTTTTCGC
>JAZOBQ010000054.1:0-27350 GCA_045596005.1 Oscillospiraceae bacterium | reverse complement strand
CCCGGCGCCGCTCTGAAGATCGCCTGCGACCTGGTAGACGAAGGCATGATCACCGAGAAGCAGGCCGTGGCCATGATCGGGCCCCGCTCTCTGGGCGCGCTGCTGCATCCCCAGTTTGACGCTGTTGCTATCAAGAAGGCTAACCTCATCGGTTCCGCTCTTGCAGCATCCCCCGGCGCTGCTTCCGGTAAGATCGTATTTACCGCTGACGACGCTAAGGAATGGGCAGAGCGCGGCGAGAAGGTTGTTCTCGTTCGTCTCGAGACCTCTCCCGAGGACATCGAGGGCATGAAGGCCGCTCAGGGTATCCTGACCGTTCGCGGCGGTATGACCTCTCACGCAGCCGTTGTTGCCCGCGGCATGGGTAAGTGCTGCGTTTCCGGCTGCTCCGCCATCAAGATGGACGAAGAGGCCAAGAAGTTTGAGCTCGCCGGCAAGACCTTCTCCGAGGGCGACTGGCTCTCTATCGACGGCTCCACCGGTAAGATCTACGACGGCGCTATCCCCACCGTCGAGGCTTCCATCTCCGGCGAATTCGGCCGCGTTATGGGCTGGGCCGACAAGTATCGCAAGCTCGACGTCCGCACCAACGCCGACAACCCCTATGACACCGCTCAGGCTGTCAAGTTCGGCGCACAGGGCATCGGTCTGTGCCGCACCGAGCACATGTTCTTCGAGGGCGAGCGCATCGCCGCATTCCGCGAGATGATCTGCGCTGACACCGTCGAGGAGCGCGAGGTTGCTCTGGCAAAGCTCCTGCCCATGCAGCAGGCTGACTTCGAGGGCATGTTCGAGGCTCTCCAGGGTTATCCCATGACCGTTCGCTTCCTCGATCCTCCCCTCCACGAGTTCGTTCCCACCGAGGAAGCCGACATCGAGGCTCTTGCCAAGGCTCAGGGCAAGACCGTTGCCGACATCAAGGCTCTCATCGCCTCCCTCCACGAGTTCAACCCCATGATGGGTCACCGTGGCTGCCGTCTGGCTGTCACCTATCCTGAGATCGCCGCAATGCAGACCCGCGCTGTCATCCGCGCCGCTATCAACACTCAGGCAAATCATCCCGACTGGAACGTCGTTCCCGAGATCATGATCCCCCTGGTCGGCGAGACCAAGGAGCTCAAGTACGTCAAGAACATCGTTGTCGCCACCGCTGACGAAGAGATCGCAGCCGCCGGTTCCTCCCTCAAGTACAAGATCGGTACCATGATCGAGATCCCCCGCGCAGCTCTCACCGCTGACGATGTCGCCAAGGAAGCAGAGTTCTTCTCCTTCGGCACCAACGACCTGACCCAGATGACCTTCGGCTTCAGCCGTGACGACGCCGGCAAGTTCCTCGGCGCTTACTACGACAAGAAGATCTATGAGAACGATCCTTTCGCCCGTCTCGACCAGACCGGCGTTGGCAAGCTCGTTGAGATGGCCTGCGTCCTCGGACGTCAGACCCGCCCCGACATCAAGCTCGGCATCTGCGGCGAGCACGGCGGCGACCCCAGCTCCGTTGAGTTCTGCCACAAGGTCGGCCTCAGCTATGTCTCCTGCTCTCCCTTCCGTGTTCCCATCGCACGTCTGGCAGCAGCTCAGGCAGCTATCAAGTTCCCCCGCGATTAATTAATACTCTTAAAGGTGCCTCCGACAAAAAATCGGAGGCACCTTTTTTGTGATTTTATCACGGAAAATATTTCTGTCCTCCGCTAAAATAAAGCCATAAAGAAAAGATAAAAGGAGGATCCCTCATGAATTACAATGTACTCATCGAAAACAGAAAGTCCTTCCGCGAGTTCTCTGACAAGAACGTTCCCCTTTCTGTTGCTAACGATATTCTTAATTACCACGCTCTCTCCGCCAAGCGCCTGCTTCCCGATATCAAAATCCAGCTGCTCGTATTCAGTGATGACAGCAAGTCCGCACTTGAAGGTGCTGCGGGTTACCACAGTTTCCTCGTCGGTGCCCCCAGATATCTGGTGCTTCTCTCCGAAAAAGCTCCCCTCGCCACCCTTAACGCGGGTTACATCATGGAAGATCTGCTCCTGAAACTCGCGGACATGGGTCTTGACAGCTGCTGGCTCACCTTCACCGACAGCGAACTCGTCAAATCCGCCGTAGGCATTAACAGCGAGCTCGACGTCGCAGCTATCGTGGCTTTCGGATACGGAGTTAAGACCACCAAACGCATCCGTCTCAACATAAACAGCATGTCCAATGTGGACATCGTCGCAAAGCACCGTTACATGGAACCCAAACGCAGCATCCGTGACCTCGTCTATCTCGGTCGCTGGGGCGAGAGCTCAGGACTCGAGGAACACATCGGCTTCTATGGCGACATGCTCTGGGAGGCATTCTACGCAGCCAGCCTCGCTCCGAGCTATCTCAACCGCCAGGCCTACGGCTTCCTCATCCACGACGGCGGCATCAGCCTGGTCAGCAGACCTGACAGCTATAACACCGGACACGACGCAGCCTTGAGTCTCGGCATCGTACTTCTCCACTTCAGCGCCGTTCTGGAAGGATACACCGGCAAACTCAACTGGCTCTTCGGAGACGAAGCAGCCGGAGTCGAGCTTCCCGACGCTCACAAGCTCGTCGCCACCGTGAACATCTGACATATATAAATTGAAAAAGTGCCGACCAAAAGGTCGGCACTTTGCATTTTAAATCTGTTCAAAACTTTATATTCACTTTTTGTCTCATTGATGATAAACTGAATTAATAAACTTGCAGGAGGCTGAAAGCATGGAATACATCCTCTCTCTCGGCGGAATAAGCGCCAAAGTCGATTCACTCGGCGCCGAACTCGTGTCGCTCACCGACGAAAAGGGCACCGAATACATATGGCAGGGTCACCCCAGCGGCTGGACAGGACGCAATCCCAATCTCTTCCCCGTGATCGGTGCGGTAAAAGAGGGCGGCATTTTGTATTCCGGAAAAGCCTACCCCACTCCAAGGCACGGCTTTGCACGCCGCAGCGAATTCAGTCTCGTTGAAAAAACAGACAGCGCGATCTGTCTCGAGCTTTGCGACAGCGCAGACACGCTCGCCGTATACCCTTACCGCTTCAGCCTGCGTATATGCCACCATCTGACAGAAAAGGGTTTCCGCACCGACTACATCGTCAAAAACACAGGAAACGACGATATGTATTTCTGTGTCGGCGGCCACACCGCCTTCAACTGCCCGCTTGATGAAAGCGAAAACTTCTCCGACTGGAAGCTCGTTTTCGACGAAGTCGAGACGAACGAGGCCATGCTGCCGCTGGCGGGAGGCTTTATCAGCTATGCGAACACCATGCCCGTAATATCGGACGGCAGAAATATTCGGCTCGACCATTCTCTCCATGACCGCATCGACACCTTGATTTTCGACGGTCTCAATTCCCACGGAGTCAAGCTCTGCTCTCCCACCGGAAAGGGCGTACACATGGACTTTTCCGATTTCCCGATGATCGCATTCTGGACCGCCCCAGGCAAGCATGCTCCCTATATCTGCCTTGAACCCTGGGCAGGCTGCGGCGCACTCGAAGGCGAAAGCGGCGAGTTTGCAGACAAACCTCACGCCATCCGTCTGACTCCCGGCGAACACAAAATTCTCGGATACAGCGTCAGCATTCTCTGACAGCATTATCAATACAGTTTCCCAAGGAGTACATAATGGATTTCCCATTTTTTCTTACAAGTATCGCTCTCGGAGCCGGACTTGCCATGGACGCTTTCTCGGTTTCCCTCGCCAACGGCCTCGGCGAACCGAAAATGAAGATCGGACGCATGGCTCTCATCGCCGGGACCTTTGCTTTTTTCCAGTTCATGATGCCTATGATAGGCTGGCTCTGCGTTCACTTTTTGCTGCAGCTTTTCTCCGCTTTCCAGCGTTTTATACCATGGATCGCACTCGTACTGCTGCTGTTCATCGGAGGCAATATGCTTAAAGAGGGATTGCAGCACAACTGCGCCGAAGCTGAAAGACCCGCAGTAGGTTTCGCCGCGCTCATGCTGCAGGGCATTGCCACAAGCATAGATGCACTGAGCGTCGGTTTCACGATCTCCGATTATAACGCGCTTTCCGCCTTTGTCTGCTGCCTCATCATTGCCGCAGTCACGTTCGCCCTGTGTCTCGGCGGCATCGCCATCGGCAAGCGCTTCGGCACCTGCATGGCCGGAAAAGCCTCCTGTCTCGGAGGAATTATTCTGATACTTATCGGAATAGAGATATTCATAAGCGGCATAATCCGCTAAAAAACGCCACCGACTTTCCGCTTAATCGGCAAGCCGGTGGTGTTATCATGTGTTAATTTTGTATTTATCTATTGTAATCAATCAAAATGAGATATATAATTATAATATTATATATCTATCTACTATCCTAATGAGGTGATACTTTTGAGCCAAAAAAGCCTTGCAACAGATCTCACCACGGGCCGTCCGTTCCGACAGCTGATCAGTTTTTCCACGCCTTTTATAATATCCAACCTGCTTCAGCAGGCCTACAACCTCGCCGATATGGCCATAGTCGGTCAGTTCATCGGCTCTGCAGGCCTTGCGGCTGCCAGCGCCGGAAGCGAGATAGCAATGTTTTATCTCTTCCTCTGCATGGGTTTCAGCGCAGCCGGACAGATAATAATCGCCCAGAATGTGGGTCTCGGCAACCACCGCGGTGTCAGTCGTACCATCGGCACACTCTTCACCTGGCAGTTTATTGTCAGCGTGGTGCTTACCATCGTTTCCATCTGCCTTTGCAACCCCTTCCTTCGTGCAGTTAACGTTCCTGAGGAAGCTTTCCGCTATGCACAGGAGTACACACTCATACTTTTCATAGGTATGATCCCCGTCTTCGGTTACAACACCATCGGCGCCATCCTGCGCGGTATGGGCGACAGCAAGCACCCCATGCTTTTCATCGCTCTTTCCGCTTCGCTGAACGTTGTTCTTGACCTGCTCTTTGTCGGTCCTCTGAACATGAGCTGCTTCGGAGCCGCACTTGCCACCGTCCTGTCCCAGCTCATTGCGTTTATTGTCAGCGTGATCTTCCTCTACCGCAACAAGGAGGCCTTCGGATTTGACTTCAAGCTCAAGAGCTTCGCGATCGACAGCGCCATACTCAAAAGCATTCTTTCTCTTGGTCTGCCCCTCACATTGCAGAACGCCGCCATCTCCCTCAGCATGCTCTACGTAAACTCTTACATAAATGCAATGGGCGTCGTAGCCGCAGCAGCAACCGCAGTCGGCAACAAGGTCGTGCTTCTTGCAACCATATGCACCCAGGCACTGTGCACCGCCGGTTCCTCCATCGTTGCTCAGAACTTCGCCGCAGGCAAGCACAAACGAGTCACTCAAACCCTGCTGTATATACTCGCGATAAGCCTCATATACTGCGGATTGATGTCTCTGCTGCTCATCATCTTCCCCGAGCAGATTTTCGGTATCTTCGACAAAAACCCCGACGTCCTCGCTCTCAGCCATGTCTACGCCCCCATCGGTGCACTGAGCTTCATCGGTTTTGCCACCCGCTCTCCTGCAATGAGCTTCATAAACGGCATCGGTTTCTCCAAGCTCTCTCTCGTCACCGGCGTGCTCGACGGTATAGTTGCCCGCATAAGCCTGAGCCTTTTCTTCGGAATCACCCTCGGCATGGGTATAGGCGGCTTCTGGCTCGGCAGCGCAATAGCCGGATATATGTTCTTCGTCATCGGTCTCGGCTACTACGCCATGGGCACCTGGCGCAAACGCAAACTGCTCGTCAGCGCCGACGAATGATCGAAACAAAAAAGCTCTGTGAATTCACAGAGCTTTTTTGTTATGTATTCATCTGTTTGATAGTCTTCTTTATTACCGAGCCCTTGAAGTAGTAGATAATCGTTGCAACGGAACTTATGAGCCAGCTTATAGGATAACACAGGAAAAGAATTTGGATATCATTATACATCGGCAGAAGAATGGTCAGCCAGAGTATACGGAACACGCAGATGCTAAGAGCGCTGATAATTGTAACGGTCACCGTGCTGCCCGCGCCGCGTATGGCGCCGCCGAGGATATCGGAAAAGACAAATATCCACACGAAGGGGGCAAGGAACCACATTTCGGTAAGCGCATAGGCCTGAGCCTCAGGAGTTTTGGTGAAAATAGCCACCACATGTTCACCGAGCAGAATAACCGCAGCGCCGAGAACGACAGCTGTGACAAGGCTCATGAGAAGGCAGGTCTTGATGCCTTTCTGCACTCGGTCAAATTTACCTGCGCCGATATTCTGTCCAACATATGTGCTCACAGCAAGACTGAGCGCCATCAAGGGCATGTAAATAAATCCGTCCACCTTGCTGTATGCGGCGACACCTGCCATTGCGACAGAGCCGAATGAGTTTATCTTGGACTGCACAAGGAGATTGGATATCGCGAACATGCTGCCCTGCAGACCGCAGGGTACGGAAATACGGGTTATATCCCATGTTGTCAGAGCGTTCATGCTCATTTTCAGCGGTCTCAGACGGTAATCCTCAGGGAGCTTGGTAAGGCGGATAACTATAAGTACCGCACTGACAGTCTGAGCGGCAACGGTTGCGATAGCAGCTCCCGCTGCTCCCATTCCGAGCCATGCCACAAAAACAAAGTCGAGGATAAGATTGGTGACACCGCCGATGACCAGATAAATGAGAGGGCGCGTGGAGTCGCCCTCGGCTCTTATCATACCTGCGCCAACATTGTAGATAAGGTTTATCACCGTTCCTGCCATGAAGATCTTCAGGTAGCTGGTGGCAATGGGAAGAACATCATCGGGAGTGCCCATCCATCGGAGCATGGTCTCCGCTCCCAGAACGCCAACTACAGACATAACAAGACCGCAGATAATGCTGATCATCATCGCATTGTTGATGAGCTTTTTCAGACCCTGTCTGTCGTCCGCGCCGTAGTGCATGGCGTAGAGGATATTGGTACCGGTGGAGATACCCATAAAGAAGCCTATCAGCAGGTTGATAAGCGCCGCGGTGCTGCCGACAGCTGCGAGAGCTGCATCGCCCGCGTATGTACCGACCACTGCAGAGTCAATCGAGTTATAAAGCTGTTGAAAAAGGTTAGAGAGAAGAAGCGGTACGGAGAAAAAAAGAAGGCCCTTGAAAATTGACCCTTCCGTAAGGCTTACAGAACTTTTACGCAAATTTACCGGCTCCTTTCATTTATATTGCAAATCTTAACAATTAAGTATAGCACCGCCATACTTCAAATTCAAGTTCAGAAGCCGTGAAAAAAGCCGGAGCAGGCAATAACCTGCTTCGACTTGATGCTCTGACTTTTGAAAAAAAACGGAGCGAACGATGTGCAGTCCGCTCCGATGTGGTGCGGTTAAGCAATTCAAATCCGAACCGTTCTCATCATCAGACGCGAGCCCAGCGCAAGCGGGTCGCGGCTGAAAAGGAGGAGCAGCGGAGTGAGTGCGCTCTGACTTTTGAAAAAAGTCGGAGCAAGCGATACAAAGCTTGCTCCGACGTGGTGCCGGTGGGGGGACTCGAACCCCCACGTCCAGAGGACACTTGATTTTGAGTCAAGCACGTCTACCATTCCATCACACCGGCCCGTAAAGGATATTATATAACAGTTACGGCGCAATTTCAAGCTCTTGGCTCATAAAACTTTCTGCACTGACTTTTTCCGGATATTCCGGAAAATCATCATCCCACGATGCCGCAGCGAGAACACAGTCGTCAAGTTCATAAAGTCTGCAGCATATCCCCTCATATGGTGTCACAACGCCGTCGGGACCGCGGCGAATGTACATTTTCCTCAGCTGCCCCTCACCGCGCAGCTTGAACACAGCCTCACGCAGGCACCAGCCGCCGAGATAACCGAAGTCGGAGAGCATCTCAGGAGGAAAAAGCCTTTCCGACGGCTTGCGCAAAACGCGCATCGTTTCAACATCTGCTCCCACAAGGCACTCGGATAGCGCGACCAAAACATGGTCTTTGCTGTGGCTGAGTGAAAAATGCATATTCCCCGTGCCGGAAAAGAAGGGTTTGCCCCGTTCGTCCTTTACTATTTCGGGCATTTCCCTGTCCCATACAGTCTTCACCGCATAGGCCAGCAGCTTTCTGACAAGCTCGCTGCGATGCTCACCGGCAGCAAGTTGCTTGCTGACATCCGAAACAAAAATACGCACCATTTTCACCCCCCTATTATCCTAAAAAGGATACCACAGTTTACAATATTATGCTACCATTTTTCCGCGATGTGTGGTATGATAATTCAGTTATAAAATGTCCTAATTGTATTCAGCCGCGAAAGGAGACCAAAGCCTGTGAAAAAGATTCTGCTGCTCGACCCGGAAGACAGCATTCGTTCCTTCGCGGCACTCAATCTCCGTCGCGCCGGCTACCACCCCATCGAAGCCGCCACAGCCGCCCAGGCTCTCGACGCGCTGCGCCTCAATCCCGAGCTCAGGGTACTCCTGCTTGAGGTAACCTTGCCCGATACCGACGGTTTTTCGCTCGTCCGCAGGATACGCGAAGACCGCAATTCACTCGGCATCATTTTTCTCTCGTCCCGCGGCAGCGAGATGGACAAGATAAGCGGACTTTCCGCCGGAGCCGACGACTATGTGGTTAAGCCGTATTCCCCTCTGGAGCTTATTGCAAGGATAGACGCGCTCTGCCGCCGCGTGGCTCCCAGAGATGAATCCGACCAGAACGGATATATCAGTCACGGCCCTTTCCGCATCAACACCCGCACCCGTATCCTTGAAAAAAACGGTCAGCGCGTTCGCCTCACCCAGATAGAATACGCCCTAATGCTCCTTTTTATGACTCATCCCGGCACAGCGCTCAGCCGCAGCGACATACTCGCCCGAGTCTGGGGAGAGGGATACTTCGGCGAAGAGAAGGTCGTTGACGTAAACATCCGGCGCCTTCGCACCAAGATCGAGGACGATCCCACCGATCCCGAATTTATCACCACGGTCTGGGGTTACGGATACAAATGGGGATTTTGATTTTCGAGCAGTATGCTCAGCATTGTCCGTTATATGGGACACCGTTCCCGATAAAATACACTTGGAAATAAGGAATCCGATATGTCTAAGAAAAACTGTGAAAAAACCTGTTTCAAGACCAGCATTGGCGGTCAGGCTCTCATAGAGGGCATTCTCATGCGCGGCCCCAAGCGCCAGAGCATGGTCTGCCGCAAGCCTGACGGCGAATTCGCCGTCGAGGTAGAAGAACTGACCCACACCAAGGAGAAATACCCCATTCTCGGCTGGCCCTTTATACGCGGCGGCTTTATGCTTGTCTCCTCCATGAAAAACGGCATGAAAGCCATCACCTGGTCCGCCGAATTCCTCCCCGAGGAGCAGCAGGAGCAACCCGGCAAATTCGACCTCTGGCTTGAGGAAAAACTCGGCAGCGAAAAAGCCGAAAAGGCTATCATGTCCTTCGCTGTTGTACTCGGCGTGCTTCTCGCGGTGGGACTTTTCTTCCTGCTCCCCGCCTTCCTCTTTGAGCTGCTGCCCGATTCCATAGGACTCATCGGCCGCTGCATACTCGAAGGCATCATCCGCATCGTGATCTTCATGCTCTATCTCTGGTTTGCAACGCGCATGAATGAGATAAAGCGCCTCTTCGCTTATCACGGAGCCGAGCATAAAAGCATTTTCTGCTACGAAAAGGGTCTGCCCCTCACCGTGGAAAATGTCCGCGAGCAGAGCCGTTTCCACCCCCGCTGCGGCACCAGTTTCCTCGTCGTTGTCATGATCATCAGCATTTTTGTCATATCCTTCATGACCTGGGTGCTCAGCCTCTTCCCCACCATTGACGCCCTTCCCGGCATTGTCTCCGCCCTCATCAGAATGGCCTGCAAGCTTCTGCTTCTCCCCTTCATCGTCGGCATCACCTATGAGATAAACCGCTGGGTCGGCGGCCACGACGGCATCCTTGCCTCCATCATCGCATGGCCCGGCAAGATGACCCAGCACATCACCACCCGCGAGCCCGATGACGGCATGATAGAGGTCGCCATTGAGGCACTCAAGCTCGTCATTCCCGAGGAAAAGGGCAGCGACCGCTGGTAAAAATAATAGCTAAGACAGAGAGATAGATAATGTCCAAAACATACAGCCAACTTTACATTGACTGCCGCCGCGCACTCAAAGACGCAGGCATAGAGGCACACAGTCTTGAATCCAGACTTTTGATATGCCACGCCGCCGGCAAGACTCAGGCCGAGCTTTTACGCGACATGCCGCTTTACACCTCTTCCGAGGTTGAAAAAACGCTCGAAGGCTATATGGAGCGCCGTCTTGGCGGCGAGCCTGTGGCCTACATAACCGGAAAATGGGAGTTTTACGGTCTGCCCCTTGAGATCACTCCCGATGTGCTTATTCCCCGCTCCGACACAGAGGTGCTGGTGGACAAGGCGCTCGAACTGATACGCATACGCAACAGTGCACCGAGAGTGCTTGACCTGTGCTGCGGAAGCGGCTGCATTGGTCTCGCCATGGCGCACTCGCTGCCCGAATCCCGCGTCGTTATGCTCGATATTTCGCGCGAAGCCCTTGAGATCACCCGACGCAATATCCGCTCCAATGCTCTCTCCGCCCACGCGGTATGCATGGAGGCCGATGCGCTCACCCCCCCTGCGGATAATCTCGGCAGTTTTGACCTTATTCTCAGCAACCCCCCCTATATTGCCAGCGCGGAAATAGAAACTCTCGACTCCTCCGTACGCGATTTTGAGCCTCACAGCGCCCTCGACGGCGGCGAGGACGGTCTTAAGTTCTACCGTTTTATTGCCAAAGAGTGGCGCCGCGCCCTGCGCACAGGCGGCTGGCTCATTTTCGAAGTCGGCGAAACTCAAGCCGCGGACGTTATGAAGATACTCCGCCTTGAAAGCTACAACAATGTTGACTGCGTCAAAGACAGCGCCGGTATTGACCGCGTCGTTTTTGGAAAGGCATAAATCCGCTGCCGCGCACTGCAGCTCCATGCTGCGCTCCGCAAGGCGCGACGCCCCCGGCGCGCCACAATCCGAATTTGTTTATTATTTTGAGAAATAAAAAGTGTCCCCCATCCCCTCCCCGTAGGGTGGGCTGCCCTCAGCCCGCCGCAAACAAATCCGTTTAATATTTTTGAGATATACGAGGTGTTTAAAATGGCAAAAGAGAAGAAAGCTCCCATCACCACCCCCGGCCAGGCAAGCGACAAAAAAAAGGCTCTTGAGACCGCACTGGCACAGATAGAGAAAAACTACGGCAAAGGCGCCATCATGCGCCTTGGCGACGATATCCCCGTAAACGTAGAGGCCGTTTCCACCGGCTCTCTCTCCCTCGACCTCGCACTCGGAATCGGCGGCGTTCCCAAGGGACGCATCATCGAGATCTTCGGACCCGAGTCCTCCGGTAAGACCACCCTTGCTCTGCACGTTCTGGCCTCTGCTCAGAAAGCCGGCGGCGAAGTCGCTTTCATCGACGTTGAACACGCTCTGGAACCCGCTTACGCCCGCGCTCTCGGCGTAAACATTGATGAGCTTCTCATCTCCCAGCCCGACACCGGTGAACAGGCTCTCGACATTACCGAGGCTCTTGTCCGCTCCGGCGCCGTTGACGTTGTCGTTGTTGACTCCGTTGCAGCTTTGGTCCCCAGAACCGAGCTTGAAGGCGAGATGGGCGAAAGCAGCGTCGGCGTTGTCGCCCGACTCATGAGCCAGGCTCTGCGTAAGCTCGCCGGCACCATCTCCAAGACCAACTGCATCGTCATCTTCATCAACCAGCTACGCGAGAAGATCGGCGTTATGTACGGCAACCCCGAGACCACTCCCGGCGGCCGCGCTCTGAAGTATTTTGCCTCCGTCCGCATTGACGTACGCCGTATCGAGACTCTCAAGGTCGGCGGCGAGATGGTCGGCAACCGCACCCGCGCCAAGGTCATCAAGAACAAGGTCGCTCCCCCCTTCAAGGAGGCTGAGTTCGACATTATCTACGGCGAGGGCATCAGTAAGATAGGCGAGATCATCGACCTCGGCGTCAAGCTCGAGCTCATCGACAAGGGCGGCGCATGGTTCACAGTCGGCGAGCAGCGTCTGCAGGGCCGCGACGCCGTGAAGGAATATCTCCTCAAAAATCCCGACATCTGCGACGGTATCGAGCAGCAGATCCGCGACAACGCCTATAAGCTCATGAGTCCCCAGGCCCGCAAGGCCGCTCAGGCCGCAGGCCGCGCCGTTGACATTTCCGCCGACGATTTTGAGGGCTGATAAGTGACGGTCACAGAGCTCCGGGAGATTCGCCCCGAGCATTATGAAGTAAAATTTTCCGACGGCAGCTCCATGAAAATGGGGCTTGCCGTCATTGCGGATTTTTCACTGTATTCCGGCAGGGAACTCACGGAAGAAGAATTCGTAGATATCAGCGAAGCCGCGAATTTCGGCAAAGCGAAGGAACGCGCGCTCAGAATGATCGGCGCAAGACCTCTCAGCGAGCGTGAGTTATACGACAAGCTCATCGAAAAGGGTGAGACCGAGGCACATGCCGCGGCAGTTGTGGCGCGGTTTATCGAGCTTCGGCTCATAAACGATGCCGAATATGCGCGCATGCTTGTCCGGCACTACGCCGCAAAAGGCTATGGCGCAAGACGCGTGCGCGATGAACTTTATCGCCACAAGGTCGGGCGCGCACACTGGGACGAGGCGCTCGAAGAAATGCCCGAAACGGACGAAGCCCTCGACCGACTGCTCGCTTATCGCATGAGGGGCGCTCCCGTTTCTGACCGCTCCGCAGTGAAAAAAGCCTCCGATGCGCTCCTGCGCCGGGGTTACAGCTGGGAGGAGATCCGCTCCGCCCTTTACAGATACGAATCCGAATATGAGGAGTAACACAATGGACGAAAACAACTTCAAGGATATAGCCATACATCTCATAAGTCTTGGCTGCGCCAAGAATCTCGTCAACAGCGAACAGATGATGCTGCGCCTTCACAACGCAGGTTATTATTTTGTGCAGGATCCCGACTGGGCCGATGTGGTCATCATCAACACCTGTGGCTTCATTGATTCTGCCAAGAGCGAGGCCATTGACGAAATTCTTGATATCGCGGAGTACAAGGGCTGCTCCCAGGTCAAGAAGATCATAGTCACCGGCTGTCTTGCCGAGCGCTATCGCGAGGAGATCAAGGCCGAAATGCCCGAAGTCGATGCTCTTGTCGGTGTTGGCAGCTATCAGGACATCGTCGAAGTCGTGGAGGCCGCACTCGAAGGTCGCGATGCCGACCGCTTCGGCGACAAGAACGCCCCCGTGGACGAAGTCGGACGCTTTCTCACCACAGGTCCCGAATGGGCATATATAAAGATCGCCGAAGGCTGCGACAACCGATGCAATTACTGCGCCATTCCCGATATCCGCGGCCGTTTCCGCTCCCGTCCTATGGAAAACATCATTGCGGAAGCAAGCTCTCTGGCTCAGATCGGCGTCAAGGAACTTATTCTCATCGCCCAGGATCTTACCCGCTACGGCACCGACCTCTACGGTCAGCGCCGTCTGGCCGAACTCTGCCGCGAACTCAGCGACATCGAGGGCATTGAGTGGCTGCGACTGCATTATCTCTACCCCAACGAGATCGATGACGAGCTAATTGACGAGGTCGCCAACAATCCCAAGATCGTCAAATATCTGGATATCCCCATCCAGCACATAAATACCGAAGTGCTCCACCGCATGAACCGCCGCGGCAGTAGCGAGAGCTATCGCGAGCTTTTCGCGAAGCTGCGCGAGCGCATCCCCGGTCTCGTTCTCCGCACGAGTCTCATAGTCGGACACCCCGGCGAGGGCGAGGAAGAGTTCGAGGAGCTCTGCGAGTTCCTGCGCGAAGCAAAGATTGAACGCGCCGGCGTTTTCCCCTACTCCCCCGAGGAGGGCACTCCTTCCGAGGCCATGCCCGACCGCTGCGATGAGGACACCGCATACCGCCGCGCCGAGCTTGTGCGCGGGCTGCAGGAGCGCATAATCGACGAGTACAACGAAAGCCGCATGGGCACTGTCGTGAAGGTGCTCTGCTCCGGTACCGACGGCGCCTACCGCATCGGACGCAGCTACGCCGACTCCCCCGACGTGGACGACAAGATCTACTTCGAAGGCAACTGCGAAAAAGGCGATTTTGTAAATGTTCGAATCACCGGCTTCACGGAGGAATTCTTTGAGGGATATTTCCTCGCAGGCGAACAGGTGGAAATCGATGACTGAAAACATTCGCAAAACACTTGAATTTGTCAAGTCATCCTTTGATTCCTGCCCCTATTTCGCGGAAAACCCCGCCGACGGTCAGTACCGCTTCGAGCACACGCTTCGCGTGGCACACATAGGCGCGGAGATTGCCCGCCGCGAAGGACTTGACACCGAAGCTCTCACCATAGCCTGCCTCCTGCACGATATAGCTTACAGCCGTGAGATACCCGCGGGCGGCTGGAACGAGCACGGCAGAGTCGGTGCGCGCATAGCACGCCCCTTCCTCGAGTCTCTCGGGCTCAGCGCAGCCTCCGTAAACGAGATATGCTACGGCATTGCTATCCATGTTGACGATGTGGCGGATTTTGACGGCGAGCGCACGCTTTTGGCTCTCTCCGTAGCCGACGCCGACAACATCGACCGCTTCGGCACTTTCCGCATTTATGACACGCTGCGCTATGCCGCTTTTTACGAAATGAGCCTCGAAGAAAAGCTCGAATGGACACGAAAGCGTATCCCGGCGCTTGAACGCCTGCGCCCCATCGATTTTGCAAGCGAGAGCGCAAAAGCACTTTGGCTCGAAAATATAGACTACCAGATCAATTTCTTCACCCGCCTGCTCCGTCAACTGGAGCAAAGCCGCATTCCGGAGGATTTCCAAGCATGAATACAGCCAACAAACTCACTCTTCTCCGCATAGCTCTTATCCCCGTTTTTCTGATCATCCTCTATTGGGGATTCCCCTATGCCAACTGGGTCGCCCTTGCAGTATTTATCATCGCAAGCGTGACCGATTTTGCGGACGGCTATATTGCCCGCAGCCGCAACATGATAACCGATTTCGGCAAGTTCATGGACCCCCTCGCCGACAAAATGCTTACCATGGCAGCAATGTGCTGGTTTGTCCAGAACGGCGAAATGTTCGGCTGGGTGCTTGCGCTTGTACTGCTCAGAGAATTCGCCGTCAGCGGTATGCGTCTCGTTGCCGTGGAACAGGGCAAAGTCATCGCCGCTGCATGGTCTGGCAAGATAAAGACCGCATCCACCATGGTCTGCATCTGCCTGATGCTCGCTTTCAACGCCGCATGGCTCGATATGCTCAGCCAGATAGTTATTCTTGTGACCACCCTCTACTCCGGCGTGGAGTATTTCATCAAAAATAAGGATGTATTCTCCAAGGTGAAATAATATGCTTGATTTCAGCCAGAATCTTTCCGAAACACCGCTTATCCATCCCAGCTGCAGGGTAAAAAACTGCTCGCTCGGCCCATATACCGAGCTTGGTGACAACTGCGTACTGGAGGAAACCGTGCTTGGGGCATACTCCTACTGCTTCGGCAGCAACGACATCATATACAGCGAAATAGGCAAATTCGCCAGCATCGCCACAGGTGTGCGTATAAATCCCGTCCAGCACCCCCATCGCATCCGCGCCGCCTCGCACCATTTCACCTACCGCTGCTCGCACTACGGTTTTGGCCCGGACGACGACAAGCTCATCGAGTGGCGCAGGCAAAACCGCTGCCGCATCGGCAACGACGTCTGGCTCGGTCACAACGCCATAGTCATGGGCGGTGTAAACATTGGCGACGGCGCGGTCATCGCCGCAGGAGCCGTCGTCACCCACGATGTGCGCCCATATGAGATAGTCGGCGGTGTTCCCGCACAGCACATCGGTTGGCGCTATGATGAGGATACCATCGCCGCCATCCTGCGCATAAAATGGTGGGACTGGACTCACACCGAGCTCGCCGAGCGCGTCCGTGACTTCGACGATGTGGCAGAGTTCATACGGAAATATGACAAATAAAAAGGAAATGCCTCTGAAAACAGAGGCATTTCCTTTTTTATCTTTTCTGTCTTTTGTTTTTTTCGTAAATTATCCTCAGACCGTTCATAAGAAGATCCTCGTCAATGGTGATCTTATGTCGGCAATGCGGAATTATGCCCGTGCTCATGCCGCCGGTCGCTACAAGCGTGGGTTCCGTACCCATTTCAGCGGAAATTCGGTCGATGAGTCCATCCACCATCGCGGCAGAGCCGTAGATAAGTCCGGACTGCATACTTTCGGCTGTGCTGATATTAATTACGCGCTTCGGTTCCTCCGCGGAAATGCGGGGAAGCTGAGCCGTCTTGCGCGAGAGTGCATCGAAGCTCACCATCACGCCGGGATATATGACGCCGCCGCGAAAAGCTCCGTTTTCATCTATAACGGAGAATGTGGTTGCGGTGCCCATATCTATGACCACGAGGGGTTTTTCATACTTATCAATGGCTGCGACTGCGGCAACGACGAGGTCGGCACCGAGACTTTTTGCATCCCCACCAACAACGTTCAGTCCGGTCTTCAATCCCGGCCCCACCACGAGGGGCATTTTCCCGGTAAGAAGCTTCAGAACACCTTTCATCACATTGTTCATAGGCGGCACAACGGACGAAACAATGCTGCCTTCTATCGCGCCAAAATCCACGCCGTAGATATCCAGCAGGCTCTTGATAAGCACGGCATACTCTGCCTCACCCTTGTCGAGGCTCGTTGCGAGGCGGGTACGAAAAGTGATTTTCTCCCCTTCAAAACCGCCGAGGACAATATTTGTATTTCCAATATCAATGGCAAGAACCATTCTTATCGCTCCTCAAAGCCGAATTTTCAAACTTTCTTCCACTTGGCACCGTTGGGAACTGCAGCGTTAAGCAAATGTGCCGGTGGCACATTTGTAGCGTAAGCCGCAGGCGCTATGCGCCGAGGAGGTAAGTATCAGACACGCTTCCACTTGGCACCGTTGGGAATATCGGTCAGCTCAATGCCCATTGCCTTGAGTTCATCGCGGATGCGGTCGGCCTCGGCAAAATTCTTGGCCTTCTTTGCGTCGCGGCGGGCAAGGATGAGCTCCTCAACGGCCTTGTCTTCCTCTCCGTCCTCGCTGATAACGGCGAAGGCAACAGAGGCGGCGGCAGCCTTGGCCTTGGCGTCGGCCTCGCGCTTTGCTGCAGCCTTAGCGATAAGATCGAGGCTCAGCACGCGGTCGAAGTCCGCAATGGCGGCGAGCTTAGTGACGTCGCTGGTCTTTGCCTTGAGCACATCGTAAAGCGCGGTAACGGCGAGAGAGCTGTTGAGATCGTTGTCAAGAGCGGCGGAGAAGCGCTCGCGCAGAGCATTGAACGCTGCCTCATCAACTTCGCCACTGTCGGGTTTGAGCGCAGCGGTCTTACCAATGAGCTTATTATAGGTCACAACTGCGTTGTCAAGGTTTTCCCAGCTGAACACAAGGCTCTTGCGGTAGTGGCTCTGGAGGCAGAACAGGCGGTAGGCCAGAGGATCATAGCCCTTTTCTTCGAGCAGACTGACAGTGAGGAACTCTCCGCTCGACTTGCTCATTTTTCCGGAATTGGTGTTCAGGTGGAGGACATGCATCCAATAATTGCACCATTTGTGTCCAAGATATGCCTCAGACTGGGCAATTTCATTGGTGTGGTGGGGGAAGGCGTTATCTATGCCGCCGCAGTGGATATCCAGATCTTCGCCCAGATGCTTCATGGTAATGCCGCTGCACTCAATGTGCCATCCGGGGTAACCGACGCCCCAGGGGGAGTCCCATTTGAGAGCCTGATCTTCAAACTTGGACTTGGTGAACCAAAGCACGAAGTCGTTTTTGTTGCGCTTGTTTGTGTCGGCCTCGACACCCTCGCGAACGCCTTCGGCCAGATCCTCGGCATTGAAGTCGTTGAAGACATAGTACTTCTCCATCTTGCTGGTGTCGAAGTAGACGTTGCCACCGGCGAAGTAGGCATAGCCGGTGTCCATGAGCTTCTCGATTATCTTGATGTATTCATCGATGCATGCGGTGGCGGGTTCGACTACGTCGGGACGCTTGATATTGAGCTTCTCGCAGTCGGAGAAGAAAGCGTCGGTATAGAACTTGGCTATGTCCATAACGGTCTTGTTCTCGCGGCGTGCTCCCTTAAGCATCTTGTCTTCGCCCTCGTCGGCGTCGGAGGTGAGGTGGCCGACGTCGGTGATGTTCATAACGCGCTTGACATTGTAGCCTGCGTAGCGCAGATACTTCTCGAGAATGTCCTCCATGATGTAGCTGCGGAGATTGCCGATGTGGGCAAAGTGGTAAACGGTGGGGCCGCAGGTGTACATCTTAACGATATCGGGATTATTGGGCACGAAATCCTCGCGCTGTCTGGTTGCGGAATTATAGATCTTCATGTATTGTTTCTCCTTTGGTTTATTCTTTTTCAAGCTGCTCTATGCGCTCGCGCAGCGCCGCAAGCTCTGCTGCGATGGGGTCCGTGACGGAAACGACGTCCACTTCGGAGACGTAGTTCATCTTAACGCCGTCGCGCTTTACAACGCGGGCGGGAACGCCAACTGCAGTGGAATTGGCCGGAATTTCCGTAAGCACCACGCTGTTTGCGGCTATGCGGCTGTTGTCGCCGACTGTGAAAGGGCCAAGTATCTTCGCACCGTTGCCGATAAGCACATTGTTGCCTATAGTGGGGTGGCGCATGCCGTGATCCTTGCCGGTACCGCCGAGGGTCACTCCGTGATAGATGAGGCAATCGTCGCCGATCTCGGCAGTCTCACCTATTACTATGCCCATGCCGTGGTCAATAACGAGTCTCTTGCCGATTTTTGCGCCGGGATGTATCTCAATGCCGGTGCGGCGGCGTGAGCGCTGGGAAATCCAGCGCGCCAGGAAAAAGTAGCCGTGGGTGTAGCACCAGTGAGCCTTGCGGTGAGCGCGTACGGCCTTCAATCCGGGATAGAGCAGGAATATCTCTAAGCTGCTGCGTGCAGCAGGGTCGCGGTCTTTGTAGGCCTGAATTAGTTCTTTAAGATCTGAAAACATTATTTCCTTTCCGAGCACGGGAGAGCTACGAAAAAAACAAAAACGCCTCCCATGGTGATCTCACCATGAGAGGCGCGATAATTTCCTTTCGCGCGGTTCCACTCCCGCTTTTGACTCCGCTGTCATTTAACAGCTTTCACCCTTAACGCGGGCGGCACGCGGAGGCATTTCCTCCTCCGAAGGCTCCGGGGCGCATTTTCGCATCCCGCTGACCGTCAACACCGCTTCCAGCCAAATGGCGGCGTCTCTCTGTGGCGCGCGTGGCACTACTTTTCCCTTTCATCGCCTGATGATATTCATAACAGCATTATATTATCATCTTGCGAAAAAGGTGTCAAGGAATTTTGCTTATCGCCAAACGATCTCGCAGCGCTGCGGCACAAGATATCCCATATCTTCCGGGACGAGGATCTCTGCGTGTTCATCTTCATCGGGCGAGAGCGCCAGTCTCTCGACCTTCTGTTCTCCCTCGCCGTCGGTATAGAAGTTTTCCTGCACTACGCAAACAGTCCCCTCCACGGTCTCAAAGCTCTCCGGCAGTTCGGCGGGAGAAAATTCGCTCACTCGAAGTATCTCGTTTTTCTCGCCCATCTCCACGAGGCGCACTCGCTCAATAAGCGGACGTTCCTTCACCCATACCTCCACAGAAAAGCCGTACTCAATGCTCTTTCCGCCAATTTCGGTCTTCGTGTTTTCGCTGAGCGTAAGGCCCATTTCTCCACCGTCGCCCTGTGCTCCCTGACCTCCGGTCAGATAAACGCTGCCGTCGGCTTTCTGGTAGACTGGATTGAGGAAAAACTTGATATATGACCCCTCCGGAACATAGAGTTCTCCCGAGACGCTGTTTAGCTGTTTATCGTCATTCACAGTTTTGAGTTCTCTGTCCACATTCTGCACCAGCGCGTCGATCTGTATAGTATTGTAAATTTCGCCGTTTTCCTCCGTAATATACGGCATAAAGCAGCTTATGCCCTCAAGTTCTGTGAATCGGTAATTTGACGTATACACGGTCTCGCCGTAGTCATTTTCGTAAGTTTCCTCATAATACTCGGCGTATATGGGCTCATGTCCTGTCTCCAGCTTTCCTGCCGGGCCGATATCCAAAGAGATGGTATCAACATGATCCACGGTTACAAATGCGCCGATGAGCTTGTCGCGCTCGCCGCTGTTTTCGGGAAGCGCCAGCTGACAGCCGCAGAGGCCAAGACTTAAGCACAGCGCAAGACCAAGCGCGATAAATTTATTTTTCATCATGCCCTCTCCTTCCACAGCACCTCGCAGTATACGCTCTCGAGCCAACCGTTTTCGCTCTCTATCAGTGCAGTGATGTCCTTATCCTCTGTGTCGGGCGCAACTATGCTGCGCTCGGTGTGTCCGTCCGGAGATATGACCGTGAGCAGGATATAGGCCGTGTCCTCGCGAACATCATAGCTCTCCGGCAGCTTTTCGGCAGCAAACACCGCGCTTTCGAGAACTTCGGCATCGGCGCTCAGTTCCGTTACCGTCACGCTCTCGGCGGCATAAGTTGTGGCAAAGGCAATGCTGACACTGCAGCCGGCAGTTGTTTCCTCGCCGTTTACGGTCTCGCTGCGCTCTTCGTTTATCGTTGTCGTCATGAGCGTATCCGGCATTGTGCAGTTGGCGGCAAAGCCGCCGTCGGTGCCCGTAAGATAAACCCTGCCGTCATCGCTCTGGTATACGCGATTCATATAGAATATTGTTTCGTCTCCCGTGTACCCTGCCTCTTCATCTACAGCTGCGTAGACCTTGGCGCTTAGCTCGGTGCAATAGCTTTTGTCATCGCTGTTTTTGACATGCTGATTCACTTCGTGCAGTCCCTCGTCGGTCTGAAGATGCACATAGTCTCTGCCGTCTTTTTCGAAAAGCGTGGGCGCGATAAAGCATATACCCTCCTCATTGGGGAAGCGGTAGCTGCCAATAGTGTGGCTCACGCCCTCGTCATCGGTGTATGTCTCCTCATAGTACTCGGCGTAAATACGTCCGTAGTATGCGCTTGTATCTCCGTCCAGCATAACTTCTCCGCCGCCCAAAAGCCTGTCGGCGTTGTCGTTTAAGTATGCCTCGTAGTCGAAAAGCTCAAGCTGCTCCGTGGTGATAAAGCAGCCTATAAGTCGGTCGCGCTGCATTTCTCCTCCATCCGGCAGAGCCAGCTGGCAGCCGCAGAGGCAAAACGCCGACGCGCAGACGAGAATTATAGCAATTATTCTATTCTTCATCGCTGTCCTCCAGTTGCCCGTCAAATTTCAGAATGTCGCCCACATCGCACTCGAGAAAATAGCAGATGCGGTTGACCGTACCGAAGCGTATGCCCTTGGCCTTGCCCGAGCGCAGTATGCTCAGATTCGCCTCGGTGATGCCCACCTTGGCGCAAAGCTCCTTACTCGTCATGCCGCGCTCACGCAGCACCTGGTCGAGATATACTCTTATAGCCATAGCGCCACCTCAGATGAACAGGTCGTTGTCATCCTTGAGGCTCTTGTTCTCGCTGAGAATGCGGCTCAGCAGCACCACCGCCAGCATAAAGGCTATGCTGCCGAGGGGCAGTGCCACAGTCACATCGATAACGAGCAGCCGCTTGAAAAAGACAAGCTGCAGCAGGTTGAACATAAGGCTCAGGATAACAGTCAGCTTCAGGCTCAGCACAGCAAATCCGGCGAGCTTCGCTCCGCATTCCACACTCTCGGCGCTGTAGCGGTCGGCGCTCATGGCCCCGAGCAGCTCCGCACCCTTTACGGCAACGAGAGCGTCGAGAGCATAGGGCACAGCCGTGACCACAGCCTGCAGCACGATGAAAACATGGCTCGTGCCGAGAGGCACGATGTCGCCCGTATTCCCTGCGTGCAGCTTCTCAAATGCCGCCACCGCGCCGCTGACTCCGCCGCCAAAGGCAAGCGCGGTGAAGAAAAATGCCATGACCACAAGGCAGATGCGCAGATAGCGCTGAACGCCGTCTCTGTCGGCAGCCCTGCTTCGATGCAGAAGCTTGAGCACTAGCCAGCTTACGACCACAGCCCAGCAGATGCCGCCGAGGATCGCCTTGACCACATCCGCGGCCTCAGTGAGCAGATTGCCCATTATCAGGCCGGGATTTATCATGTAGTAGACAGCCGCGAACATCACCGCACTGAGCACGGGGATAAGCCAGTCTTCATCTCGGATCTTTCCGTGCTTGAATATGAGCAGTGCAGCCGTCGGCAGCAAACACACTATCACATAAATGACTATTGCCGCCGCGTTGCCGCCGCTTCCGATCAGGCTGAGTGCACGAAGTCCCGCCGCGATCAGCTCAAAGGGAAATGCCATGACGGAGGAAAACACTCCTATAGCCGCTTCCTGCACCGCACCGAATGCGGCAGCGCACAGAGCGAAAACAGCAAGTATGATATAAAGAGTTTTAGTTTTCATGTCAGCCTCCTCGAATTATTGTTTTTCGATAATTCTCTTAATTTCATTATACGCACGAATTATCGTTTGTCAATAATTTTTTGAAAATTTTCAACAGCTTGAAAATACAGTGGGAATAAGGTATTATTTTGGTATTATTATCGGGGCGGATTACCGGCCGACCCGGCAAAATTGTTTCCAAGGAGGCACACACCATGCTCATCAAGATAAAAAAGCTCCGTCCCGAGGCTCAGATACCCACCTCCGGCTCCGCCTATGCAGCCGGTTATGACCTCTATGCCTGCCTGCCCGAAGGCGAGGTGCATGTGGCACCTCACACCACTGCGAAAATCGGGACCGGCCTCGCCCTTGCTGTACCGGAAGGATATTTCGGCGCGATCTTTGCACGCAGCGGTCTCGCCACCAAGCAAGGACTGCGTCCTGCCAACTGCGTCGGTGTCTGCGACAGCGACTACCGCGGCGAGTATATAATCGCCCTGCACAACGACTCCGACTCAGAACGCGTCATCGCCCACGGTGACCGCATCGCCCAGCTCGTCGTCATGCCCTATCTCCCCGTCGAGTTCGAAGAATGTGACGACCTTTCCGAGACTGAGCGCGGCGCCGGCGGCTTTGGCAGCACAGGAAAATAACACATCTGGCATGAAAACCATAGGTTTTCATGTCAATCATTTGCACCCCACTGCAGCGCACAAAGGGACTGTCCGTTCGGCAGTCCCTTTGCACATTTGCGGGGCGATAATTGATTTTCCGAGGCACATGTCCCCGGAAAAAGCGCATCCTATTTATTCTCGCCGTTGGCTAGAACTCTGCGAGGCCGAATGTATATATAGCCATTTCTCACAAAATCCCCAGACCTTTTTCGTCAGCAAAAATTCCATTATTTGTTTCCCTTTTGCAGCAAAAAACAGTATACTATAAGCTATACGGAGCTTTTCGCGCCCTTATCAACACGAATTTCTATAAGCAAACGTTTGAAATTCATTTGCCTTATCCATAAACAGATGTTATAATAGTCATAAAGAAGGATTATGATTTATCTTAATCAGGCATTGAAGGAGGAAACCCATTTGAGCAACAAATTCAAGCCCGAACACCAGAGTGTCGTAAGCTTCAGTCTTATGGGACCCGAAAGCGGCGGTCTCTGCGTCGTGGACAGCAACGACGGTAAGATGACCCGCATCCGCCCCTACCACTACGACACCGAATATACCAAGGCCAACTGCAACCCCTGGACCATGGAAGCCAGAGGTTCCACCTTTGTGCCCCCGGAGCGCATACCCACCACCCATTTCGGACTCGGCTACAAGTCCCGCGTATATTCGCCCAACCGCGTCAAATATCCCCTCAAGCGTGTTGACTGGGATCCCAAAGGAGAGCGCAATCCCCAGAACCGCGGCAAGAGCGGCTATGTTCGCATCTCCTGGGACGAGGCTGCGCAGATCTGCGCAGACGAGCTTCTGCGCATGAAGCGCACCTACGGCCCCGAGGCAGTTCTTTGCGAGAGCGACATGCACGGCGAGGGCAAGAACGTCTCCCCCAGCCACGGCTGCCCCAACCGCATGCTCAGTCTGCTTGGCGGCTACACCCTGCAGATGCGCAACATGGACTCCTGGGAAGGCTGGTATTGGGGAGCAAAGCACGTTTGGGGCTGTGAGCCTGTGGGCGAGATGGCTCCCACGGCCAACCTCATCCCCGACATGGCGAAAAACTCCGACAGTCTCCTTTTCTGGGGCTGCGACCCTGAGGTCACCCCCCTCGGCTTCGGCATGCATCTGCCGAGCCGCCTCTGTTTCTGGTTCACCGAACTCGGCATCAAGCAGATCTACGTCTGCCCCGAGCTCAACTACGGTGCCGCCGTCCATGCCGATAAGTGGATTCCCATTCTCCCCAACACCGACGCTGCCATGCAGCTCGCTATAGCCTATATCTGGCTCACCGAGGAGACTTACGACAAGGAATACATAGCTTCCCACACCTATGGCTTCGACAAATTTGTCGCCTATGTCATGGGCGAGGAGGACGGTATTCCCAAAACCCCCAAATGGGCCAGTGAGAAATGCGGCGTTAAGCCCTGGACTATCAAGGCTCTGGCACGTCACTGGGCAAAGAACACCACCAGCATCTGCCACGGCAACGGCGGCAGCTACATCCGTGGCCCTTACGCCAGCGAGCCCGCCCGCCTCGAAGTCATGCTCCTCGGCATGCAGGGTCTCGGCCGCCCCGGAGTTCACCAGACCAAGATGATAGAATGGAATATGTGGGCAAAGGACTTCCCCGTTCCCTTCACCCCCGTCAAGAGCGTGCCCATGCCCCACATCTGCGACGCGCTGCGTCCCATCAAGGGTGACCTGCCCGACACCGTCAACATGAAGCGCTTCGTCCTCTCCCCCGAGCAGAAGGAGCGCGCACCCGAACTCGTTGACCTTTTCAAGCAACTGCCTCCCCCTACCCAGTTTATTCCCCGTTGCCTCGTTCAGAAAGCGATCGTAGACGGTCATGCGGAGTGGTACGGCATGCATATGTTCTCATCCAGCCAGGTACCGGACAAGAACAACTACCGCCAGCCTACCAATATTTATCAGTTCGAGAAAATAGTATATCCCCGTCCCGGTCAGTCCAGAGTCCACATGCTCTGGTCCACCGCCCCCCTGCAACGTCACATGCTGGAACCACGGCAATATGTTCATCGACGCTTACCGCGACCCCAGCATTGAAACCTTCGTCATCCAGCACCCCTGGCTTGAAAACGATTGCTACTTTGCCGACCTCATTCTGCCCGTCGCCACCAAGCACGAGCTTGCCGACCTCGGCAACGACTATTCCAGCGGCGTTTTCCAGTCCATATACCTTGAAGAGCCCTCTATCGAGCCTGTAGGCGAATCTCTCAGCGACTTTGACGTATGCGTCAAAGTCTGCGAGAAGCTCGGTCCCGAATATGTAGATGCCTATACCGGCAAGCTTACCGAGGCTGAGCGCGTACGCTTTTTCTACAAGGCTACTGGCTGCGAGGACACCATGAGCTGGGACGAGTTCTGCAAGCGCAAGGTCTTCGTCATTCCCTGCGACCCCAAGGCGCAGGAAAAGCCTGCCGGACTCTACAACTTCTGGGCCGACCCCGAGAACAACAAGCTCACAACTCCCACCGGCCTGCTCGAATACTCCAGCAAGGACATCGAGACCCACATGCCCGATGACCCCGAGCGTCCCCCCGTACCCCACTGGATAGAAAAGAGCGAGACCCATGACGAACGCCTCTCTTCCGAGCGCGCAAAGAAATATCCTCTGCTGTGCATGAGCAACCACGGACGCTGGCGCGTACACGCCCAGTGCGACGATATCATCTGGAACCGCGAGGTTGAGACCATGAAGATCCGCGCCAAGGACGGTTACCAGTATGAACCCCTGTGGCTCAATCCCGCCGAGGCAGAAAAACGCGGCATTGCTCACGGCGACATCGTGAAGATCTACAACGAACGCGGCATAGTCCTCGCCGGTGCCTATGTCACCGAGCGACTGATGCCCCAGGTATGCTACATTGACCACGGCAGCCGACTCGACCCCATTATCCCCGGTTGGCTTGACCGCGGCGGCTGCATAAACTCCATCACTCCCACCGGCATGACCAGCAAAAACTGCACCGGCATGGCCACAAGCGGCTTCCTCGTGGAAGTTGAAAAGGTCAGCGACGAGGAGATGGAATCTTGGAAGCGCGATTATCCCGAAGCTTTCGCCCGTACCGTTCATCCCGACGCCGGTGTCTGCCTTGACGGCTGGCTTATCGGCGGTGACAAGGAGGGAAATATTATATGAGCAAAGTATTTATAGTTGATATTGCCCGCTGCACCGGCTGCTATAACTGCCAGCTCGTCTGCAAGGACGAACATTGCGGCAACGACTGGAGTCCCTATGCCAAGCCGCAGCCTATGACCGGACAGTTCTGGGCAAAAGTCGAGCAAAAAACCGTCGGCAACATTCCTCAGGTCAGGGTAAACTATACCCCCACTTTCTGCAACCACTGCAAGAATGCGCCCTGCATCGCTGCCGCCAAAGACGGCGCGGTATACCGCCGCGACGACGGCCTCGTTATCATAGACCCCGAAAAGGCTGCTGGTCAGCGTGAGATAGTGGACGCCTGCCCCTACGGAGCGATCTACTGGAACGAAGCTCTCGCCCTGCCCCAGAAGTGTACCGGCTGCGCCCACCTGCTTGATAACGGCACCGCAGTTCCCCGCTGCGTGGAGGCCTGCCCTACCGATGCCCTCATGTTTGGCGACGAAGAAGATCTCGCCGAACAGCTCATCGGTGCCACCGTCAGAAATCCGGAACTCGGCTGTGCCCCTCAGGTGTATTACCGCAACGTCCCCGGCCAGTTCATCGCCGGAACCGTTTTTGCCCCCGAGGAAGAGGAGGTCATCGAAGGTGCAAAATGCCGTCTGCAGAGCGGCGGCAAGACCTGGCTAGCATATACCGACGATTTCGGTGATTTCTGGTTCAAAGACCTGCCCGAGGGCAAGTTCAGCCTCGTGATCACCGCAAAAGGATATGCCGATATAAATATCGACGATATCAGCACGATCGGCAACTGTGTCGGTCTCGGCGACATACCGATGGAAAAGAAATAAAAAAGAGTCCGCAGCCAATCGGCTGCGGACTTTTCGCTGTGTCAAAATGAGCCTCGCAGAGTTTGCGTTCGCAGACGCAAACAGAATAAAATCTGTTTTCTGCCGCGACATGTGCGTGGCAGAAAACACTTCTCAGGACGCAAACGTGCGAGGAGTCCGTCTTTAGTGGACTCCGAGTGCGCTGCAGCGGACTGCAGCCCCTCTGTCAAAGAAGTCTTTGACTTCTTTGACAGACTCAAAAGTAAAGAGCCCCACCGGG
>JAZOBQ010000053.1:0-15194 GCA_045596005.1 Oscillospiraceae bacterium | reverse complement strand
CGATCATATCCTTGCGGATCTGTTCCAGCTCCACCTCAGGACCGTGCTGGGTGGAGAGAACGACGGTGTCCACGCGGACGGGGTTGTTGTTGTCATCATACTCCACGGTGACCTGAGTCTTGCCGTCAGGACGGAGGTAGTCCACCAGACCGTCCTTGCGGACCTGAGTCAGGCGGAGGGCCATCTTGTGAGCAAGGGAGATGGCAAGGGGCATGAGCTCCTCGGTCTCGCGGCAGGCGTAGCCGAACATCATGCCCTGGTCGCCGGCACCGTGCTGCAGCTCGTCCTCGCCGCTCTTGGTCTCAAGGGACTTGTCAACGCCCATGGCAATGTCACCGGACTGCTCGTCGATGTTGGTGATGATGCCGCAGGTGTCGCAGTCAAAGCCGTACTTGGCGCGGTCGTAGCCGATGTCACGCACTACCTGACGGGCGATCTTGGGGATGTCCACGTAGCAGGAGGTAGTGATCTCGCCCATAACATGGACAAGACCGGTGGTAACGGTGGTCTCGCAGGCGACGCGTGCAGCGGGATCGGCCGCGAGTATTGCGTCGAGGACGGCATCGGAGATCTGGTCGCAGATCTTATCGGGATGGCCCTCGGTCACGGACTCGGAAGTGAATACTCTGTTCTTTCTTTTTTCGCTCATAATAATTACCTCTTGAATCTTTCTTCAACAAATTATTTTATCACAGAATTATTGGTATATAAAGAATATTTTTGGCATCATGCAGCCAATTTTTCGCAGAAAAAAAGCGCCTCCCGCGACACAAAGAGAGGCTGCTGTCATGTTAGCATATCATCTCACCCCTTTATCGCTATCAGCAGGACCACCTTACAGCTTTGCTGCAGGTTGGCACGGGGTCTCAGAGCTGATCCTCTCGCCCGTTCTTGATAAATGACGATGATACATTATATACACAATTATTTTCCCTGTCAACCAAAAAGCCTTGATTTTTCGGCGTTCGAGCCATAATTTATAATTTATTCATAGACATTTCTTCCGAAAAAGGGTATCATTAAGCGTAAAGTATATATACGCCCCTCTTTTCGGGTTTACATCATTTTTACGGAGTTGATCTGATTTGAAATGGTTCAGCAAAAAAGTTGAGCTCTTCTGCTATAAACATCCCCGCTTCGGCATCCCCAATCTCATGCTTTACGTTGTCATCGGCAACGTCATAATCTGGCTTTTCGGCATGATGGACACCTCCCATATGCTCAGTTCCCTTCTCGCCTTTTCCCCTTACGACATTCTGCACGGTCAGGTCTGGAGGCTTGTCACATTCGCGCTCATCCCGAATTCAAGCGGCTTGCTCGCACTGATCTTTTTCTACTTCTACTACTTCATCGGAAAAACGCTTGAAGACCGATGGGGCACCGCCCGCTTCAATCTCTATTTCTTCGCCGGAATGCTTCTTACCGTCGTGTACGGTTTTATCCTGTTCTTTGTGACCGGCATCAGCTATCCTGTCAGCGCACAGTATATCTATCTGTCCATGTTCTTCTCCTTCGCAACGCTCTTCCCCGACATGCAGGTTCTGCTGTTTTTCATCATTCCCATCAAGATGAAATGGCTCGCGATCGTGGACGCGGTCGTGTTTGTAATCGGCATCGTCGGAACTCCCTTCCCTCTCAATCTGCTGCCCATAGTAGCCGTGCTGAACTATCTGCTTTTCTGCGGCGACGAGCTGTTCGGCTATATCCGTCCCCGCAGCCGCAGCCAGCGCAAAGCCGCCGTGAACTTCAAGCGCGAGGTACACCGCATACAGCATGAGCAAAGGGTAAAGCCATATAACCGCCGCTGCGAAGTATGCGGACGCACGGACACCGACTATCCCGAGCTTGAGTTCCGCTATTGCTCGCGCTGCTCAGGCTATCACTGCTTCTGCATAGACCATATCAACAATCACCGTCATTTCAGCGAATAATATAAAAACGGAGCGTATCGGATAAAGATACGCTCCGTTTTTTGCTGCTCTGCAGCCGAATTGTTAACGACGGCCATATTCTTTTCGCGCGTCAGAAAAGAATATGGCCACCGGAGGCATACTCAAGAATAGCTAATCACTTCAATACTTCCCGCGTTTATCGGTCAGTCCCAGCAGATAATCAACGCTTGTGTTGTAGTAATCCGCGAGCTTCACGATAATGTCAATAGGAATCGGTCTCTCTCCACGCTCATACTTGGAATACAACGATTGATCGCACATAAGATATTCCGCAATTTCACGCTGTTTAATGTCTGCGTCTTCGCGCAAGTCTCGTATTCTCAGTTTCATTTTCATCACCGAGCAAATCTTAGCGCAGGACATATCGTCCTATTGCTTTTTTGGACAATTTGTCCTATACTTTGTCTGTGAGGTGATAAAATGAACGGTGAAAAAGAACCCTATAACTATGACTTCGAGGCTATCCGTGCTGAGTTCAATTTCGGACAGGGCATCATCATTACCCTCGATGACCCTCTTGAGATACAAACTACCGGAAAGTATTCCGCACAAAACTACATCAAACGGCTTAAGCAGCGTCTTTCTCCCGAACAGTTCAAGAAGCTTGAAAAGCGCATAGAGGAATCCGGTCTCACTTTCTCTTCAGATTGGAGCTGATCTCAGCCAGCGCCTCCGCCGCCTCCATGTCGCAGTTGCAGTTTCGCGCCATGTCGCAAAGGCTCACCATTCCGACGAGTTTTCCAGAATCCACGACCGGGATTCGCCGCACCTGGTCCTCGCTCATAAGTCGAACCGCCTGCTCCACTTCTTCAAAGGGTCCCGCCGTAATGATACCGCGGCTCATGATCTCCCCCACTTTTACGCTGTTCGGGTCGGAGTCGAGCGCGACACAGCGCAGCACAATATCCCTGTCCGTCAGCATGCCTCTGAGTTTTCCGCTCCCGTCGCACACGGGTACCGCCCCTATATTGCACTTTTTGAGCAGTTTTGCGGCGGCAATAACCGGTTCGCTTTGATCAATGCTCACCACATTATCAGTCATAATATCGCAAATTTTCATTTTTATTCCTCCCGGATAAATAGTGACATTACTATTATCGCCGGGAGGAACTGCTTTTTATTCACTTTCCAGAAGGCTGACAAGTGCGTCACCGGCTGCGTCGCCAAATAGCTCAATGGCTTTTGTCGCCTCCGCAAGCGTATTACCTGTGCTTCCGACCTCAATTATCATGGCGCCTGTACTCAGATGCTGGTTATATCTCTCGCTTTTGAGCGACAATGGTCTCGCCAGAGACGGGTATCGTTCCTCCATCGCTGCCTGAAGATAAAGCGCAAGACTGAGATTCTGTCTCCAGTTCGGATGACTGAGTCCGTTTTCCCCCGTCCCCACCAGCAGCATCACCTGCGCGCATTCTCCCAATGCGGCGTCAGCTTTCGTCTTGTAAACCGTGTCTCCGCTGCCGAGGGCGTCACGGTGGAGGTCTATCACAACAGCGATGGACGGGTATTCCGTAAGATACTTCTCGACCGCGGCACCGGAACGCGAGTAGGAACCCGTATAACTCGGATGATCGTATATCTCCCTGTCGTGGATCACGCTCAGTCCCTTGCTTTCCAGCACGGAGCAGAGCACATCCCCCACTTTGATAACATTTTTGTCCTTATCCTCCGTTCGGTAAGGGTCTGACTCTGCATAGCTGTCAGCGCCCGACTGGGTGTATGCTTCACTGCCATGCGTATGGACGATAAGAACATGTGGGCCGGCTGCCGACAAAACCAGTTTTGGTCCCTCGGCAAGCAAAGAAGCGGCGTCTATTTCAAACGAGGTGTCGTTTCTTATGCTTAACTGACTGTGAAAATATGCCGAGACAGGCTCAGCGACACATTGCTCCCCCTCATTAAACGCTGATTCACCACTTTTTTGTGAAATCACCACCGGAACGATGTCTATTTTCCCCACTTGAGCCAAATCGGTATCTGTTGTTCCAGAGCCGGTCTCCTCTGCAACGATACCGCTATCCCGCTCAAACACTTGCACATAACGCCTGATTTCCTCCTCTGCTCCGGCCATCACAGCAAGGCGCATTGCAAAAATGCAGAGCATCATGGAAACAACGGCTCTTTTCATATCATGACCACCACCTTAAGTACTGATTGGATCGGCCGATGACTTAAACGAAGTCAGCCTCTCAGCTTAAAGATATGGTCGGCTCCGAAAAGATATGCCACCACAGTAAAAAATATGTCCACTACTCTTTTCAATTGGGCAAATTTGAAGTATAATAAGCCAAAATATAAATTTATGAGGTGAAAATATGGAATATATCTTCAATCCCAGAGGCGCCTGCTCCAGACAGTTCGTATTCGACATCGACAACGGTGTTATCAACAGCGTAAATATCATCGGAGGATGTCACGGCAATCTCCAGGGTATTGCGTCCCTTCTCAAAGGTATGAGCGTCGATGATGCTATTGCCCGTCTCAAGGGTATCCGCTGCGGTATGAAACCCACCAGCTGCCCCGATCAGATCGCAAAAGGCCTTGAAAGCTACAATAATCAGCTTTGATTCCCCACTTTGGGGAATTTTGCGTTTACATAATATATTATTATTATAACTAAATGTCCTTATGTAAAGCATAAATTTATGCCCTGTTTGTGAAATTTTCACTTTTTGTTCATTTGCACAACGCAATATTTAGTGTTTCAACATCTTTTTTACCGCCCAAACACAATATATTGTATGTTTATTTATTTTCCAAAAATTCTAGTTGTGCATTTTGTGCAATTTTGTGCTTGATTTGCTCATGCTCCGCCTAATATAATAAAAACGCACAAAACTACCGCCCGTTTTTTGTTAATGTTAAGGAGTATAGTTATGAGCAAAAAGTTCAAAGCCCTGTGTGCTCTTATCTGCACCGTCGCATTGATGCTTTCCCTGTGCCTCAGCGCATCTGCGTTTTTTCTCGAGGGCTCCGACATTTCTGAGCTAAGTCACGAATCGTTTACCGAGGCCCCCATGTATCTCAACGGCAAATATATCGGCGATGCGCTCAAGCTTTCACGAGTCTGCTACGCACCCATACCCGACTTTTGCGAGAAACTTCTCGGCGAGGACTGTGTCCTTTATTGGGACGGCGACAGCGCAATGCTTAATATGCATTTTTCCCAGCTTGATTTCTATTTCAACCTTGTTCACGATTACCTTCTCGTAAACGAAAGATATATTTATCTCCCGGGTATTTACAACGTCGACGGAACCATATATGTTCCCGTCCGTTCACTCGCGAAAGCCTTCAACGCCGGCGTGGTATGGAACGAAGAAGACGGTTCTGTCAGCATAAGCTACACCCCCGGTGATATCATCGCTCCCGGCAGCGAGTTTTATAACGAACAGGACCTATACTGGCTCAGCCGCGTGATCTATGCTGAGTCCGGAAATCAGCCGATGGCCGGTATGATGGGCGTAGGAAATGTTGTTCTCAACCGCATCCGCGATAACAGCGGTGCATTTCCCGACACGGTTCAGGGCGTCATATTCCAGCCCGGTCAGTTTTCCGTTGTGGATAATGGCACGATCTTCATGGAACCCAAACCCCACTGCGTCGTTGCCGCAAAGCTCTGCCTCGAGGGTTACAACACCGTAGGAAACTGTCTTTTCTTCCTCAACCCCAGCATTTCCTGCAGCGATTGGTTCGACACTTACCGAAGCTTCTACACCAGCATCGGTGAGCACGATTTCTATGCTTGATTTGAGCAATAATACTGTGTTATTATGTAGGATAGGCAAAAAGTGCCTGTCCTACATTTTTGTTTAGATTTATGGAGATTTTTATGTTGGAAAAAATACTTTCCGAGGGTTTTGAGACCATGGGTCTTGTTCCTCACGAAAAATCCATAGAGCGTCTGCGCTGCTACTTCGAAATGCTTGAAGAGCGCAACAAGGTAATGAATCTCACTGCTATTTCCGGCGAGGAAGACTGCGCAAGACTGCATTTTCTCGATTCTGCCGCTCCGCTGCTCATTGCGGATATGGCCGGAAAAAGCGTCATCGACGTCGGCACCGGCGCAGGTTTTCCCGGTCTGCCTCTGAAAATAATGCAGCCGGACATCTCCCTCACATTGCTTGACAGTCTGGACAAGCGTCTGAAGTTTCTGTCCGAACTCTGCACCGAGGCCGGTATAAACGACGTCAGCTTTGTTCACGGCCGCGCCGAAGAACCCGGAGAAAACCGCGAGAAATTTGATTTCGCCGTATCCCGTGCGGTTGCAAGACTGAGCGTACTATGCGAATTCTGCCTTCCCTATGTTAAGGTCGGCGGAAGTTTTCTCGCCCTGAAAGGTCCCGCGGTAACCGATGAGCTGGAGGAAGCAAAAAAAGCCATCACTCTCCTCGGCGGCAAGCTTGAACGCGTATTTGAATACTCCGTCCCTGGAACGGAGCTTCAGCACAACATCGTCGTTATCCGCAAGCTCTCCCCCACCCCCAAAAAGTATCCGCGACGTTTTGCCCTTATTAAGAAATCGCCTCTTTGAACAAGGAGTTTATTCATATGAAAAATGTTCCCGAAATTTTCGGCTCTATGGCTTTCAACGAAAAAGCCATGAGCAAGTACCTCTCCGAAGAGGTTTTCACCGCTCTCAAACGCTCCATCGTCTCCGGCGCGCCTTTGAATATCGACATCGCCAACGCCGTTGCAAACGGCATGAAGGAATGGGCCGTGGCGCACGGAGCAACACATTACGCCCACTGGTTCCAGCCGCACACCGGATACACCTCCGAAAAGCACGATAGCTTCATAACTCCCGACGGAAACGGCGGCGTTATCATGGAGTTTTCCGGCAAAGAGCTGATAAAGGGCGAGGCAGACGGTTCTTCCTTCCCCTCCGGCGGTCTTCGCGCCACTTTCGAAGCCCGAGGCTACACCGCCTGGGACCCCACGAGTTATGCTTTCATCAAGGACGGCGTACTCTGCATCCCCACCGCATTTTGTTCCTACGGCGGACACGCGCTTGACAAAAAAACGCCCCTGCTGCGCAGTATGGACGCACTGAACACCCAAGCCATGCGTCTGCTTCGTCTTTTCGGCACCGAGTGCGAACGCGTTATCCCCACTGTTGGCCTTGAACAGGAATACTTTCTCATCGACCATGAGCGTTACGACAGCCGCAAGGACCTCATCTACACCGGACGCACCCTTCTCGGCGCCCGTCCTCCCAAGGGTCAGGAGCTTGATGACCATTACTACGGCTCCATCAAGATCCGCATTGCTGCTTTTATGAAAGAGCTCAACGAGGAGCTTTGGAAACTCGGCATCCTCGCCCGCACCGAGCACAACGAGGCAGCTCCGGCACAGCACGAGCTTGCGCCCTTTTTCTGCAAGTGCAACATCGCCGTTGACCACAACCAGATAACCATGGAGGTCATGAAGAAGGTCGCCCGCCGCCATAATCTCACCTGCCTTCTCCACGAAAAGCCTTTTGACGGCATCAACGGCTCCGGCAAACACAACAACTGGGCTCTCAGCACCGACACAGGCATAAACCTTTTCTCACCAGGCTCCACACCGCTGGAAAACGCCCGTTTCCTCACAATGATCTGCGCGGTCATAAAGGCCGTTGACGAATATCAGGATCTGCTGCGTTTCTCTGTGGCCGGACCCGGAAACGATTACCGTCTCGGCGGTTATGAAGCACCTCCCGCCATCATCAGCATGTGTCTCGGCGAAGACCTTGAAAGAATACTTGCCCGTTTTGCCGCCGGAAAGGGTTACGGCAAGCGCAAACAGGAGACTCTCCGCGTGGGTGCCGACGCCCTGCCCGATATTCCCAAGGACACCACTGACCGCAACCGCACCAGTCCTTTCGCCTTCACCGGCAACAAATTCGAGTTCCGCTCGCTCGGCTCGAGTATGTCCGCATCCGACTGCAACACCATCCTCAACACAACCGTTGCGGAAAGTTTCCGCGTCTTTGCCGACATTCTTGAGAATGCCACAGATTTCCAGACCGCTCTGCAGGAGCTGATCGCCCAGACCATGCGCCGCCACGGCAGGATAATCTTCTCCGGCAACGGTTACTCCCCCGAATGGGTGGAAGAAGCGGCGAACCGCGGTCTGAGCAACTATCCCTCCTCCGCCGAAGCCATCCCCCATGCGCTTGACAAAAAGAATGTCGAACTGCTTGAGCGCCACGGCGTTCTCAGCCGTACGGAAGTCGCAGCCGTTGTGGAAATCCTGCTTGAAAACTACTGTAAGCAGATCAACATTGAAGCTAATGTAATGAGCGAAATGGTCCGCCGCGACATTATCCCCGCCGTCATTGAATATTCCGGTATGATAGCTCGCACCATATCTGCCAAGGAAAGCATAGGCGGTTACCACAAGTTCGCCCATCGCAGCGAGACCGAACTGCTCGACCGCGTCTCCACACTCTGCGACCAGCTCTACGAACGCTGCGGCAAACTCGACATCGCGATGGAAAAAACCGCCGCTATCGAAGACATGGCCCGCCGCGCCATGAGCTACCGTGAGTGTGTCCTGCCGGCTATGGCTCTCGTGCGCGAGAGTGCCGACACCCTGGAGACTATGGTCAGCAAGCACGCATGGCCCTATCCCAGCTACGGCAGCCTCATTTACAGAGTGTAAAAAAATTATCACCATCGCATAAAACGCGATGGTGATAATTTTGAGGTAAAAATATGAATCTCATAATTATCGGAAATATAATATCATTCATCGGCTGCAGTCTGATGGTGCTCGTCGGCTTCATCAAGGAAAAGCGCCGTATCCTCTCCACCCAGTGCGTCCAGTTCGCGCTGCAGGGCGTTGCAAACCTTATCCTCGGCGGCATCTCCGGCTTCATCGCGAATATAGTCAGCATCATCCGAAATCTCGCTTTCTCGAGGTGGAAGAGCACGCTCTGGCTCAAGCTCGGCTTCATAGCGCTGCAGCTTCTTTTGTCCCTCGGCTCGCTGAGCGAGGGCTTCATCTCTCTGCTTCCCATAATCTCCACCATACTCTTCACATGGTTTCTCGACACAAAAAGCGAGATTAAGCTTAAGATAGTCATCATCTCCACCCAGGTGCTCTGGCTCATCTATGACTTCGCCCACCTCAACTATGTCTCCGTCGCATTCGACATTTTCACAATGATAAGCAATTTCATCGGCATACAGATGATACTCCGCTCCCGCAAATAAACTTGAGGCAAATACGATGCATTTTGTTTCAAAATCGTTCATTTTTTCTTCATTTGCCGGTCATATTCTTCGCTTATTATAAAGCTGCAAACGACGAAGCCTATCCAAGTTTGCACACCTCCTCTCTTCTTTTCAATTACACTCCAACCAAACCCAAATCCGGTAACTGCCCGCCGTGGAAACAAAGGGGCAGACCACAAAAAACCGCAGTAATGCGGTTTACATAAAAAATCCCATCACCCGCCTGAAAGTCGAGTGATGGGATTTTTTATACCTTTTACTTTTTTCTCCACGGCTTCTGGTTTCCAAAGCCTCCGCTGCGCTTGGCGAAACAGGCGTTGCACAGTCTGCCCTTGTGGTGCAAAGGCAAGGCCGCACCGCAGCGCGAGCAGAAGCTGATGTTGTTTTTCAGGTTGTGGAGAAGTATGCCGTTGATGAGCTCAGCTGTGCGCTCGCGCTCATCGTGCAGTTCGTCGTTATCCACCGCGAAGCCGAAGGCCTTGCAGAAAGAGAAATAGAGGTCGAGCTTGCGGTAATACTGCTCAAGCTCCGGCAGAGTGTAGCTGCGCTCGCTTTTTTCCGGAAGCTCGGGGCGCTCAGGCTCGTCGCCGCGGGCAAACTCCCTGAGAAAGCGCTTAAAAAGCTCCATAAGCTCGCTATCAGTCTCGTCAAAGGGGATATTGGCCGCCCTAAGCTCCTGTTCCCGGCTCATGTTGAAGCCGCTCTCACGCATTTTCGAAATAATATGGATATAGCGGCTCACGTCCAGCTTGATATAAGGATCGATCGTGGGCATGCTGTTCCAGACCTGAAGCACCTCGAGAATGTCAAAATCCACATTCAGCACAAGGTCGGAAAAACCGAGAATCGCATATTCTATCGGAGCTACGACAGTCTCGAGTGCGCGGCGGATGGTGCTGAGGTTTTCCGTCGCACCGACGAAGCCTTTGTCGTACATTCCGTAGCGTCCGGCTCTGCCGGCGATCTGCTGCACTTCCTCCGCTTTCAGCTCACGCCTCTCGACACCGTCGAACTTCTCGGTTTCCGTGAAGATGACGCGGCGAATGGGCAGATTCAGTCCCATGCCGATGGCATCGGTGCTGACAACATACTGCATCTCTCCGTCGAGGAAGCCCTCCACCTGTCTGCGTCGGGTGGAATAAGGCAGCGCGCCGTAGATTATAGCGGGATTTTTGCCCTTCTGACGCATATCTTCCGCAATGCTCAGCACGCCTATCTTCGAGAAAGTGATAAGTGCATCTCCGGGACGGATATCGTCCCAGTCTGTCTGACGTTTCATGCAGACAAGCGGCGTTTTGCGCTTGTGCTCGATTATCTCGTAAGTGTCGCCGCAGCTTTTTATGAGCCGCAGCAGTATTTCTTTGGCGTGCGGAGCACAGCACAGGTGCACCTCCGGTGCCTGGACTCCAAGAATTGCTCTCGTCCATGCATAGCCTCGCTCGCGGTCGGATATCATCTGGCATTCGTCTATGACCGCCACCTCGAACCGACGCTTGAGGTCAAGCTTTTCCGCAGTTGCCGAGACATGGGTATCTCCCGGCATGCAATCCTCTTCCTCACCCGTTGTGAGGGCGCACTTCACGCCGTAATCCAGCAGCGTTTCCTGTCCCTCCAGCGCCAGCAGACGCAGGGGCGAGAGATAAACTCCGGTTTTTGCGGCGGCGAGGCGCTGAAATCCGGCGTAGGTCTTGCCGGTATTAGTGCCTCCGATGTGGATAACAAAATGTCGCTGCATCGCTCTGGCCTCGGGGTACTCGTCCTTGGGATTGAGCGCAACGAGCAGCTTCAGACTGGAGCGTATGGCACGCGGTACATAGATAACGGAGTATACGTAGCCGAGCGGATGGCTCAGCAGTTCCTGAGCCGGGAAATCCGGCATACCGAGAAATTCCCGCAGATTAACCTCCGGCTGGCTTTGCCGGAAAATCTCCACGAGATAGTCGCATAAAGTGGTAAGAATATCTGCATAGTTGGTCTGCAGCTTAAGTGCGAGACCGCTTTGTGTGTTTCGTCCGATCCATGCAGCTGCGGTGATGAAGCGTTTTATCGCTCCTGCAATATTCTCGCTTCTGCCTCCCGGTTTAAGATTCAAAAAGTTTGCAACATAACCCATGGTCTTTCCAGCCGGTATGCTGTCCGCCCACGCACATGTCGCCATCATCTTCACTATGGCACGGTGGTAGTGTACAGCCAGCATCTCGCCCGGACTGGCCTGTTCTCCCGGTGCAGGACGGCAGCCGTCGAGAAATTCAACCGCGGCTTTTACCGCGCTCTCAGCGTCGGCATAATCCGCCTGCTGCTGGGATTGCTCCACCTCGCGGCGGAGACGCAGGTCGCGCTTGAATCGCTCCGTCTGTTCCGCTGCAATAACATCCGCCTTGTCCCAGCTTCGGACTCTCCTGCCGCGGAAATTCAGATATTTGCACTTCGGCAAAAGCTCCGCAATAAGTGCCTCGGTCCAGCCACGGCTTTTCAGCGTGCCGGAACCCCAATATTTATTTTTGCCGTTTCCGGCCATGGCTGCACCTCCTTCACCGTAAATTCAAAACAGAGTTTATTTTTCCCCTACAACAAGCAGATGATTCGTCATTCCAAGCATTTCGGGTTTCTCGCAGATATAATAGTGATACCGAAGATACTGTTCGTATCCGGCTTCGTCAAGAGCGTTGATCTTATCCTCCAGAAGTTCGCTGACTCCGTCCGCCGCTATCTCACGAATGATCTTCACCCCGCAGTTTGTAAGCATCTCTCTCGCTCTGTCCACAGTTGCGAAGACAAAGGGAAAGTCATGGAGTCGAAAGCTCTCCTTGTCGTAATCCCCTTCGGTGAAGTATCTTCCGTTATAGTTAAACTCGGTAAGAATGACGAAATCGTTAGTGATGAATGCGAAGAATATCTTTCCGTCCGCTTTGCATACTCGCTTTGCCTCTTCTATGACTCTCGCCCTGTCCGATTCCTCATGCAAATGGTAGAGCGGCCCGAAAAGAAGGACGATGTCAAAGCTTCCGTCGTCATAGGCGCTCAGATCAAGGGCGTTTCCCTGTCTTAGGTCAATCTTGTCTTCTCTACGCATCTTGCGCCTGAATGCGGCAATGTTGGCGTCGGCAAGCTCAAGAGCGCTGACCTCATATCCTTTTCGAGAAAAATAGAGGCTGTATTCACCCGCACCGGCACCTATGTCAAGTATGCGGTCGCCGGCTTTGAGGTAATCTTCTATTACACGTACGGTGGTCAGAAATTCCACCCTGGCCGCCTTCGAGCCATTGAGACGGCTGTCCTCATCGAAAAAGTCGTATATCCTGTTGACCTGTTCGGCCTCGTTTGCGATTTTTCTTAGTTCCTCAAAACCCATAGTTCCGTCTCCTTTCGCAATAGTATGGGCGATTATAGCATAATTGCTGAAATAGTTCAAGAATCATAGAGAACAGCCGGTGTCAACACTGCTCCTCCCCATTATCCCAGCACATAAAAAAACCGTGGAGAAAACTCCACGGTATTTATACCGTCAGAAAAGCATCGCAGATTTCGCGTCCTCAGACACGAACAGAATCAAATAAGTTTTTTCCGGCGACATGAGCGTCGGAAAAAACTCTTCTCAGCTCGCAAACGTGCGAAATGTACGCTATCGGCGTACATTGAGTGCGCTGCAGCGAGCTGCAACTTTTTCAAAGAAGTGGCCACGCCACTTCTTTGATGCTCTAAAAAAACCGTGGAGAAAACTCCACGGTTTTTTATGTAAGAAACTATCTCTTAGCCAATAGCAGTCAGACCGCCGTCGGGGTACAGGATGTTACCGGTCAGGAAGTCAGAAGCGGGAGCAGAGAGGAACAGAGCAGTGCCGACGCAGTCATCGGGATCGCTCATGCGGCGCATGGGCAGACCTGCACCCTGCATCTCGAGGTACTTCTCAACGGTGACGCCTGCTTCGTTAGCACGCATCTCGAAGATCTTGGTCATCATGGGGGTCTTCATGATGTTGGGACCGAAAGCGTTGACGGTGATGCCGTGGGGGCCGAGCTCAGCAGCGAGCTGCTTGGTCAGCATGTCAACAGCACCCTTGGAAGCGCAGTAAGCAGCGTTGCCGGGGCCCTTGGTAGCGATCTTGCCGCGAACGGAAGTAACGTTGACGATCTTGCCGAAGTGGCGCTCAGCCATGTACTTACCGAAGTGCTTGCAGGTGATCATGAGGGAGGTGATGTCGTCACGGAGAACCTTGTTGAACTCGTCAATGGGGAACTCGAGAGCGGGCTTCTTGACGTTGGTGCCCTGAGAGTTGATGAGGATGTCGATGTGGCCCATCTCTTCGTTGGACTGCTTTGCGACAGCTGCAACGACCTCTTCGTCGTTAGCATCGCAAACATAGTACTTGAACTCCTTGCCGGTGAGAGCCTTCAGCTCTTCGCAAGCTGCCTGCAGCTTGCTCTCGGTGCGGGAAGCGATAGCAACATTTGCGCCGCACTCTGCGAGACCCTGAGCGACGAGCTTGCCGAGGCCGCCTGCGCCGCCGATGATCATTGCGTTCTTACCGGTGAGGTCAAAAAGCTTGCTGAAATCCATAGTGATATGTCTCCTTTGAATTTTTTTGTTTGATTAACCTTATTTATTTTATTCCGACATAATGCGATTGTCAAGTAAACTGTCGGATCAAGGACGATAAAAAAAGCTGATAGGGCGAAAAACTTACTCGGAAATAAGTACCGCTCTGACAGGTGCGCCGTCGCATCCGCCGTACTTTACGGGGAAAGCAAAGAGCAGATAGTCACCATCTTCAACGCCGTCGAGACATACGTTCTCGATCACGGCAACATCTCCGTTCATGAGTATTTCATGGATGCTCTTCTCATTGTCGGCGGGAGCGATGCTCACAGCGTCGGTGACAATGGCCTTGATGCCGCAGGCGGCAATATATTCGGCTGCCTGCTCGCAGAGATAGCTGCTGCCGCCGGAGCGCAGCACCAGTCTCTCGCTGCCGGAAAGGCGACCCTTTATATCGCTGAGCTTTACGAGGGTATCAGAGGGCACGGTGAGAACACGGCACTTTCCGCAATAATGTTCAAGGGGCATGCTGTCGATGGTGGCGCCGTCTGCGATGTAGTGGCTGAAAGCGTCGGCATGAGTTCCGAGATGAACACCGGCAGTGATCACGCTGGCATTGCATTCGTCGCCGTTTTCAAGGCTCTGAACCAGCTCGAACTTTGCAGGCTCGTCCTTGTAGTAAACGGGAGCCTCCTGCAGGGTGCGGGTGATGTCAATTATTTTCATAATGATTCTCCTTCTTCTCTCTACTTATATGAAAAGCCGCCTTACAGGGAAATTTGCGCGCCGAAGCCACAACCCTCTTTCGCTCAAGACGGCTTTGTTATCAGATATTTTCAGTCTCTTCTCCTGCGGGAGCTTTTGCGGGGATGGTCATAGAGCTTGTTGCCGGACATACGGCTGTCAGACTCCTGCATGAACTGCTTGAGCTTATCCTCGAAATTCTGATCGGCAGACTTTTGGGGCTGATATACCTCTCGTGGTGCATAGGTATTCTGCTGGGGTCTGGGTGCCGAGGGTCTGGGGCTCTGTGCGGGACGGGGTCTGTCGTCGTTTCTGCGCTGGGGACGCACTTCCGCGGGCGGATTATCCACAGCCTTCTTGATGGAAAGATTTATCTTCCCGTCAGGGCTTATGGCAATGACTTTGACCTTCACTTCCTGACCGTTGCTCAGATGCTCATTGATATCGCTGACATAGGCATTTGCCACCTCGGAAATATGTACAAGGCCGCTCTTACCGCCGGGCAGCGCCACAAAAGCGCCGAACTTCGTAATACCGGTTACCTTGCCTTCCAGGATCATTCCCACTTCCAACTGCTGCATGTGTGTCCTCTCAGTTTTTTTATAGATTTATCTTTCGGATCCCTCATTCCGAAGGATCGTAAAACACTTTTTCATCAGGCATCACGAGGCCGAAACGCTCCCTCGCTACAGAGGCGATGACTTCATCGTTTCCGGAGGAATCTATTTCGAGCTGCAGTATC
>JAZOBQ010000052.1:0-12326 GCA_045596005.1 Oscillospiraceae bacterium | reverse complement strand
CCAGATGCTGAAAAGTGCGTTTACAAACCGCGCACTGATTTCCATCATCGTCGCTTCCATTGTTATGCTCCTTGCACAGCTGACCATGCAGAACATGGCTGCATATATCTATCCCGACTTCTATAACTCCGCAGCGGCACAGTCCGCGTCTACTGCGTTTATGATGGTCGGCATGGTGGTTGCAGCTATCTTTGCCAAGCCTCTGGCCGCAAAGTTCGGCAAGGCTGAAGTGTCCGTTGTTTCAAACCTTTTCGCAGCTGTTGTCATGATAGTGATCTGGCTCATCAAGCCTGCGAATGTTTGGGTATACTGCGGTCTCCAGCTTCTCTGCTGGCTCGGCCTCGGTATATTCTCCATGGTTTCCTGGGCTCTGATCACCGACGTTATCGACTATTCCGAGCTCAAGAACGGTGTTCGCGAGGATGGCAGCGTTTACGCTATGTACTCTTTCGCACGCAAACTCGGTCAGGCTCTCGCCGCCGGACTTTCCGGCTGGCTCCTTACCGGCATCGGTTATTCTTCCGAGGCTGCAAAAGAAGGTCTGCGCCAGAGCGAAAGTGTCCTCAACGGCATATTCAATATTTCCACTTTGCTTCCCGCTGTCGGATTCCTGCTCCTGGCTATCGTGCTGTGGTTCTGGTATCCTCTCCACAAGAAAAATGTTGACGCAAACGTCGCAGCTCTGAAGGAAAAGCACGGAAGATAAGTCCGCAATAATTCCATAAACCCATGGGCGTGTGGCGAAAAAACGCCATACGCCCTTTTTTACAAAGGAGATCGATAAATTGAGAACTGTTATCAACTTCAACAGAAAGTGGGCATTCACCAAGCGCAACGATGTTCTGCCCACCGCTCTTCCCAACGATTGGGACTGGGTCAACATTCCCCACTGCTGGAATGCTATCGACGGTCAGGACGGCGATAATGATTACTGGAGAGGCACTGCATGGTATGCCAAGAGCTTCATGAAGAGCGAGCTGCCCAAGGCAGAGCGTTATTACATCGAGCTGCGCGGCACCAACTCCTCTGCAGATCTTTATCTCAACGGCAAGGCTCTTGCTCACCACGACGGCGGTTATTCCACCTGGCGCGTTGACCTGACCGATGAGATGAAGGAACAGAACCTTCTCGTTGTTGCAGTGGACAATGCTCCCAACGACACCGTTTATCCCCAGATGGCTGACTTCACCTTCTATGGCGGCATCTATCGCGATGTAAACCTCATCTGCGTTCCCGAGAGCCATTTTGACCTCGATTACTACGGAGGCCCCGGCCTGAAGGTCACCCCAGAGATCGTCGGTTCCGACGCCAAGGTCGAGATCGAAGCTTATCTCACCAATGCAAAGATGGGTCAATCCCTGCGCTATACCGTATCTTCCCGCTGCGGCTGCAAGAAGTTCTGCGCAGAGTCTACCGACACAAAGGCAGTCATTGAGATCCCCAATGTACATCTCTGGAACGGCCGCAAGGATCCCTATCTCTACACCGCTACTGTTGAGCTTGTAGAGGACGGCGAAGTTATCGACAGCGTTTCTACCCGATTCGGCTGCCGCACCTTTGAAATCCACCCCGATAATGGCTTCATCCTCAACGGCGAGGAGTATCCTCTCCGCGGCGTCAGCCGTCACCAGGACCGCTGGGGCTTCGGCAACGCACTTCTTCCCGAGCATCATGAAGAGGACATCGACCTCATCTGCGAAGTCGGCTGCACCACCATTCGTCTTGCTCACTATCAGCATGACCAGTATTTCTATGACCTGTGCGACGAGCGCGGTCTCGTTATCTGGGCCGAGATTCCCTATATCTCCAAGCATATGCCCACCGGCCGCGAGAACACCATCAGCCAGATGAAGGAACTGATCGTTCAGAACTACAACCATCCCTCCATCGTTGTCTGGGGTCTGAGCAATGAGATCAGCATCGGCGGTTCTGACGATGATCTCCTCGAGAACCACCGCATCCTCAATGATCTTTGCCATGAGATGGATAAGACCCGTCTCACCACCATCGCAGCTGTTTCCATGTGCAAGATGGAAGATCCCTATCTCCAGATTCCCGATGTAGTTTCCTATAACCACTACTTCGGCTGGTACGGCGGCGAGACCAGCATGAACGGCCCCTGGTTCGACAAGTTCCACGCTATGCATCCCAGCATTCCCATCGGTTGCTCCGAGTATGGCTGCGAGGCTCTCAACTGGCACACCTCCAACCCCATGCAGGGCGACTATACCGAGGAATATCAGGCATATTACCATGAAGAGCTCATCAAGCAGCTGTTCACCCGCAAGTATATGTGGGCAACCCACGTATGGAATATGTTCGATTTCGGCGCCGACGCACGTAACGAAGGCGGCGAAAACGGCCAGAACCACAAGGGTCTTATGACCTTCGACCGCAAGTACAAGAAGGACAGCTTCTATGCCTACAAGGCATGGCTTTCCGACGAGCCTTTCGTCCATCTCTGCGGCAAGCGCTATATTGGCCGCGTTGAGGACGTTACCAAGGTTACCGTGTACTCCAACCAGCCCGAGGTTGAGCTTTTTGTCAACGGACAGAGCATCGGCAAGAAGGCCGCAGCCGACCACTTCTTCTATTTCGACGTACCCAATGTCGGTACCAGCAAGCTCGAAGCCGTTGCCGGTGAATACCGCGACGAGAGCATCATCAACAAGGTCGACACCTTCAACGAGAGCTATCGCCTCGTCGAGAAGGGCGCTATCCTCAACTGGTTCGATATCGAAGCTCCCGAAGGTTACTTCTCCCTCAACGACAAGATGGGCGACGTTATTGCCACCATGCGCGGCAAGATGCTCTTCATGGGCCTCATGGGCAAGATGCTCGGTGGCAAGAAGGGCAAGGACGGCGAAGAACCCAAGATGGAAGCTATGGGCTTTGAGATCAATGCCGACATGATGAGCATGATGAACGGCTTCACCGTTCTCCGTCTCCTCACCCTCATGGGCGGTATGATGGACGCCAAGTTCACCAAGGAAGATCTCCTTGAGCTCAACGCCAAGCTCAATAAGATAAAGAAAAAGGACTAAGCTGTATCTCCTTACAGTAACGTTATAAAGGAAAGAACCGAAGCCAATCCGGCTTCGGTTCTTTTTCAATATTTATCAACTTACTCTGCGCAGACTTCTTTGATGACATCCACGGCCCTTTTAAGCTCGTCCCATGAGATGTTGAGCGCGGGGAGCAGACGGAGCTTATCTTTGGCGCTGAGGCAAAGCACGCCTTTTTCTATGCACTTTACGATGACTTCACCCACGGGAGCAACGGTCTTAATGCCTATCATGAGGCCTTTGCCGCTAATGCTTTCGATACCTTTGGCAGTGCACAAAGTTGTGAAAACATACTCGCTTTTTGCCTTGACTTCGTCAAGAAACTCTTTGCCAAGTCTTTCAAAAACGCTTATGGCGCCTGCGCAGGCAACAGGGTTGCCGCCGAAAGTGGAGCCGTGGTCTCCGAAAGAGAGGACGTTTTCAACTTTATCACCGAGCATAGTGGCACCGAGCGGAAGTCCGCCGCCCAGACCCTTTGCGGTGGATATCACATCGGGCTTGATGCCGAAATGCATGTAGGCGTAGAGCTCGCCGGTACGTCCGTTGCCGGTCTGCACTTCATCGATGATAAGAATGATGTCTTCCTTTTGGCACAGTTCGGCAACGCCCTTCACGAAATCGGCTTCGAGAGGCAGAACGCCGCCTTCGCCCTGAATGCACTCTATCATAATTCCTGCGGGTTTTACCTTGGCGCAAAGAGCCTTCATGGCCTCAAGGTCGTTTGCGGGGGTGGAGACAAAACCGGGAGTGAGCGGCTGGAAAAGCTCATGATAGTGCTCCTGGCCTGTCGCGGAGAGGGTAGTCAGCGTGCGGCCGTGAAAGCTGTTTTCAAGGGTGATGATGGTGTGGTACTCGGCACCCTTTTTCTCGGCCGCGTATTTTCTAGCAGCCTTGATGGCGCATTCGTTTGCCTCGGCACCGGAGTTGGAGAAAAACACTTTCTTCATACCGGTGCTTTCGCACATCATCTGCGCGAGTCTGGCACATGGCTCGGTGTAATAGAGGTTTGAGGTGTGCTGCACTTTGCCGAGCTGTGAAGTGACAGCGGCTATCCATGCCTCGTCAGCAAAACCCATTGCGGTTACGCCGATTCCGGAGCCCATATCAATATAATTTTTGCCGGAAGTGTCTGTTGCGGTGCTGCCCTTTCCGGAAACGATCTCAACGGGGAAACGGGCATAAGTTCCCGCGACATATTTTTTGTCAAGTTCAGTAATGCTCATTTTTATTCAGTCTCCAGTTACCATGGTACCGGCGCCTTCGTCGGTCAGAAGCTCCATCAAAATGGAGTGGGACACGCGTCCGTCGAGGATGACAACGTTGCTGACGCCCTCGTTTATGGCCTCGATGCAGCATTCCACCTTGGGGATCATACCGCCGGAGATAACTCCTTCGTCGTAAAGCGCCCGGGCCTCGCTGATGCTTATCTTGGGTATCAGAGTTGTGGGATCGTCCTTGTCTCTGAGGATGCCGTCTATGTCGGTCATCATTATGAGTCTCTCGGCCTGCAGAGCGCCGGCGATATAAGCGGCCGCCGTGTCGCCGTTTATGTTGTAGGCGTTGCCGTCCTTGTCGCAGCCAATCGTGGAGATAACAGGAATATATCCTTTTTCGAGAAGGTCAACGACGGGACTGATGTGTATTTTTACTATCTCACCGACATAGCCGAGGCGTTCGTCCTTAAAACGGGACTCGATAAGATGACCGTCCATTCCGGAGATGCCCATGGCTTTGCCGCCGGTTTTCTCGAGAAGGTTGACGAGAGTCTTGTTTACCTTTCCGGCAAGTACCATCTGGACGATATCCATGGTCTCCTTGTCGGTGACTCGCAGACCGTCCACAAATACGGCCTCCTTGCCGAGACGCTTCATTATGTCGTTTATCTCGGGGCCGCCGCCGTGGACGAGAACTATCTTGACGCCGATGAACTGCAGCAGCGCGATATCCTGCATTACCTGCATCTTCAGCTCATCGTTTATCATGGCGTTGCCGCCGTATTTCACGACGACGATTTTGCCGTTAAAACGCTTTATGTAGGGGAGAGCCTGAATTATGGCTTCAGCGCGCTCGTGGTTGGAAAATTCAGAATGCATATCTTGTCCTCCGATCAGGTGCGATAATCGCCGTTGATCTTGACGTAGTCATATGTGAGGTCGCAGCCCCATGCGGTTGCTCCCACGGAGCCGGAACCAAGGCTGACAAGTATGTCGATCTCCTTTTCGAGGAGCACCTTCTTTGCCTCGTCTTCAGAGAAGGGTATACCTGCACCGTTTTCGCATACGGTCACGCAGCCTCCCGCAGAGCGGAAAGAAACGCCGACCTTGCTGACGTCAACATCTGCGCCGCTGTAGCCAATTGCGCAGAGCACACGGCCCCAGTTTGCGTCAGCACCGAACATGGCGGCCTTGAGAAGGCTCGAGCAGACTACGCTCTTTGCAACGGTGCGTGCGGTGGAAAGCTCGTCGGCTCCGCTTACAATGCACTCGAGCATCTTGGTTGCACCTTCGCCGTCGGCTGCTATCATGCGGCAGAGATTGACGGTGACGGTGTTGAGAGCCTGCATAAAAATGCTGAAATCCTCACCTTCGCTTACTATCTCGCTGTTTCCGGCGAGACCGTTGGCCATTACGGATACCATGTCGTTTGTGGAAGTGTCGCCATCGATGCTGAGCATATTGAAAGTGCCCTGTACGTCGCCGGAAAGGGCTTTCTGAAGCATGGCGGGGGAGATTGCGGCATCGGTGGTGATAAAAACGAGCATAGTGGCCATGTTGGGATGGATCATGCCGCTGCCTTTTGCAATACCGCCCATGCGGCAGATTTTGCCGCCGAGTTCAAACTCGATGGCTATCTCTTTTTTGACGGTGTCGGTGGTCATGATGCCTTCCGCTGCGAGTTCGCTGCCATCGGCCTGCAGACCGGAAACAAGCTCGGGGATACCTCTTTTGAAAGGCTCAATATCCATGAGCTCGCCGATGACGCCGGTGGATGCCACAATAATATTATCGGAAGGGACTCCGAGTTCGGCAGAGAGGAGCGCGCAAGTCTCCTCGGCAATTTCAATGCCGTTATAATTGCAGGTGTTGGCATTGCCGCTGTTGCAGATAGCGGCCTGAGCAATTCCGTTGTGAAGATGGCTCTTGGTGACGGAAATGGGCGCACCTTTGACAAGGTTGAGGGTATATACAGCCGCAGCACTGGCGGGAACGGAAGAATAGATGAGAGAGAGGTCGCGCTTGGTTCTGTTTTTGCGTATTCCGCAGTGCACGCCATTTGCGGTGAAACCCTTTGCGGCACATACGCCGCCGGAAATCATTTTCATAGTAATTACTCCTTAAGCCCGGTGTTTTCGGGGAGACCGAGCAGTATATTCATGTTTTGTATGGCAGCGCCCGACGCGCCCTTACCGAGATTGTCAAAAACTGCGGTGACGGTGAAGCGTTCATCGTTGCCGGCAAGCTTGATGCAGAGACTGTCAAGCCCGCTCATTTCACCGCCATAATACTTATCGGAAGAGGAGAAGCTGTCGGCAACCTTTATAAGCTTCTCTCCGGCGTAATACTCGGAGTAGGCTCTGCGCACGTCGTCAAGGCTGGATACGCCCTTGAGCATATCCATGTGCAAGGGAACGGTGCAGGCCATGCCGCTGTAATAATCGTCCACTATAGGGGAGAATATGGGGTAGCGGCTGAGGGAACAAAGCTTTGCCATTTCGGGCAGATGCTTGTGAGTCTGAGCTAGACCGTAAATTCCCGGACTTGCCATTTCAGAAGTCTTTGCATCGCCCTCGTAGTCGGCGATCATGCTCTTACCGCCGCCGGAATATCCGGTGAGAGAAAAGCAGCTCAAAAGCGAGTCGGCATCGAGCAGGCCAAGCTCGGTCAATGGACGGACAATGCTGATGAAACCGGTGGCGTGGCAGCCGGGATTTGCAATACGCTTGCTGAATTTGATTTTATCTCTCTGTCCGTGCAGCTCGGGAAAACCGTATGTCCAGTTATCGTTGCAGCGATGCGCGGTAGAGGTGTCGATTACAGCGGTTGCGGGGTTCGTAACGAGTGTCACCGCTTCTCGAGCAGCAGCATCGGGCAGACACAGGAAAACGATATCTGCGCTGTTCATCACTTTGCGCCTTGCCTCTGTATCTTTCCGAAGTGCCTCGGGAAGACTCAGAAGTTCAAGATCGTTTCTTGAGCTAAGGCGCTCATATATTCTCAGTCCGGTGGTACCGGCGGAGCCGTCGATAAATACTTTAGTCATTTGTGATGCCTCAGTTCGAAATAATATTCAATAAATTCATCTAATATACATGAATTTTAATTATTTTTATAGTAAATGTCAAGGATTAAGTGAATAAATAACCATAGACGTGCTGCATTTCGTGAATAATGCCCATCATTGGAGACAAATATAAGAGGGATTTTAGCACATTAAAGCGAAAACCGCAAGCGCATATTGTCTGCGCCTGCGGTTTTCATTGTATGATTAGTGCGTATGGATTCAGGGATTGCATTGGCTGCAGGGTTCAAATCCCTGTGCAATAAGAAGATCACGGCTGCCGCTGAAGTCCTGACGGTTTTTCTCGCTCATGTCAACAGCTCCGGAGCAACTGGGAATATGAAACTTCTTTGAGTTCGTGTTCAAAACATAGTCGCCCATCTCGCCTTCGGTAAAAGCTTCTTCGTCCAGCGTGCTCTCGCCGGTCAGATAGTCTATCTTCACACCGGGCTGAACATTGTAGCAGTATACATTGAAGCAGATGCCGTCGCCGGAATCCTCGACGCTCCATGCCTCCATCTGAACGCCTCGTGCGACAAGCTCGTCTCCTTCGAAAATGGGAGTGACGCGGTAAAGAACATGGTTGCCGGTCTCCTTGACATAGTCCGCGACCATGTTTTCGAAGGGCAGCATACCCTCGACATTCAGATAACGGGTGCCGGTTATGAGATTTTGCTTGTTGTCGTTCTCCCCGGTGAGCTGGAAGCCGATTAGGTGGCAGCGATTGTAGAGATATTCGCCGTCAACAAAGGAATAGGGAACATTGACCCAGCCGGAGGGGTATACATGGCTGATGCTTTCTCTTTCCTCGGTGGGCATAAGCTCCTGGCCGATACAGGCCATTGTTACACCGCAGCGTCCGAGCGAATCAAGTTCGCTGAAATACTCATAGGCTTCGGTCGTGAACTGCTCTTGTATGAAAGCCGGCTGGTTTCCGTGTATCGTGCAGTAAGCTTCGCCGGAAAACTCCGGAACAGCGGCGAGGTCGGCAACACTTGTCTCGCTGTAGGTGGGACTTTGGGACTCGTTATCGGGCAGCTGATAAGCCACTATGTAAACGACGGCTATAATTAGCAGCGGCAGCAGGCCTTTCAGCAGACGGTTCATCTGTTTCTTACTCACGGGTATATACCTCCTTTGTGATCTTCTCGTGCGAAGTTCCGGGGAATTCGGAAGTGGATTCAAGCTGCCATGAACCGAGGTCGATGTCGAAATAAATATCGGCCTGATAGCGGCGGTTCCAGCGGTAAATAATAAGCTTTTCGATCTCGGATGCGACAGAGGAAGGAGAAGCAAACTCCATAAAGCAGTATTCGCCTTTGCCTGCCTTTTCGGCGAAAGCCTCGTCGCAGCATATGTTTGCTTCGCTTTCATTGAAAAGCGCGGCGGAGCGGGAGTCCATCCATATCGGTGCTCCGCTTAGTTGAGCGCAAATATCGGCAATCAAAGCACGGTCTCGGCTTTGTCTGCGGCGGTTGAATGCCATACCAAGTTGCTCGTCAAGACAGGTGATAAGTATCATAGTATCTCTCCGGTAGAAATCAATTTAACATATTATATCAATATTTAGTGTTCCCATCAAGCATCCGGCACAAAATTAGGGTATTTTTCGGATAAACCTCAATTGCAAAAGTAAATTCTATACCTCGAAAGGCAAGGGTGGAATTTACTTTTGCAAATTTAGAACTGGAATTTAGTCTTGCAAATTTAACTTTTGCTTGACCGATTCGAATAATTGCGGTATCATATTAACGTAACCGTTTCACTTTCACCTCTTGCTGTCGAAAATGCACAGTAGAGGACGTTTCTTTCCACCTTGGGTTTATTATGCCCAGGGACGTATCTTTAACATTGTACACCAAGTCACCATTTCTTTTGTCTTAGAGATGGTGACTTTTTATATATACCGTGAGCAAACTATTATATTGACATAGAACCAGTTTGTGCATATAATATTTTTATAATTGATTAACAATAGTAATGAAAGGATGAAATAATGGAGAACCTAACTAGAGATGAACTCATCCAACGCCTTCGAGACCTTGATGAAGAAGCATATCTGGTTTTCGAAGACCGAGTCGAGCGTTTACATCTTATACTTGTTGGTGGCAGCGCCATGGTGTTGCTTCGTGTGATTTCAAGAACGACCCACGACATGGATGCAATAGGTGTATCCCGAGTATTGAGTGATATGCTTTGGAGATATAATATCAATACGAATGTAAATGCTTATGCAGACAGCTTTCCCTATAATTTTGAGGACCGCTTAGTCCCAATAACGGAGGTCAATGGGAAAATAATAGATTTTTATACGGCTTCTTTAGAAGACATCGTTATTTCGAAGCTTTATGCGTCAAGACCCAAGGATATCGTTGATATAACATCTTCCGATGTTCTTAAACGTATAGATTGGAATCGTCTTGAAAGCCTGGCAACTTCTGATGACGAATTGAAGCTTAGCATAATGAGCGACCGACGTTATAATGATTTCATCGCAACTTATGAGAAATATGTAGAGGAGAATAAACCAAGATATGAGAAAACTGACATTTAGCGGTTTCACAAAACGTTATGTGCAATGGCTTTCGTTTGGACGCACCACCTCTATATATCGCTTGGTTAAAGAAGTGTTGGACGGGAACTGGAGATTGCTTGAACCGTTGCTTCTTTACGCCATCTCGAATGACCGCACAAAAACGTTGTTAACCGCCACAAAAGATACCAGCCTTTATGAACAATACTTTGCAATAACTTCAAAATATAGCTATTCTGACATCATCGATGCACTTAAGGTGCAAGATTCCTGCTTAACTGCAGAATGCCACAAAGTGTGGGCAAGCTATATAGCTGTAACGGACGGCAAGTTTGAACGAGAAGATAATGTGAAGAGTTTAATAAGGACTAAAGTTGAACGCATGCAAGGAGAAAAGCATCTGTCAACATACCATGTTTGTAAAGCTCTCGGGCTCAACAATTCTAATGTGAATGCATGGTTGAAAAATGGAATCAATAATAAAATTAGCATCGATACGGCTCGACAAATCTTGGCTTTTGTTGACGGCGCATAATTTCCCAAAGTTCCATTAGAAGCACTGCAGTAAATGCGGTGCTTCTTTTTTGTCTGAAAAAATAGAAATCCCTTTCATTTTGGTATATAATTCCTGTCACATATTCCGGGAATGACAATACCAATGAAAGGGGTTTTTTATTGGCCAAAAACAAACATATGACCCTTGAGGACCGGTATGTTATCCAGCATGGACTGGAAGAGCGTAAATCCTTCAGACAGATAGGAAACAGCATCGGGAAAGACCCGTCTACAGTGTCCAAGGAGATTCTCAGCCATTATGAAGTCGTAGAGACCGGCGCCTACGGAAGAGGCTTCAATCCCTGTGTTTTCGTAAGAGGCTGTCACAAGGCTCAAAACCACTGCTACAAGCATTGTGCGGATTTCGTTGAGGAGCATTGCCCTCGTCTGAAAAAGCCTCCCTATGTGTGCAACGGCTGCGAAGACAAGCACCGCTGCAGACTCAGAAAGCACATGTATCGTGCTTTGTTTGCCCAGAAGGAATATGAGGCAGTTCGCAGTGAAAGCCGCCAGGGCGTTGGTTTAAGCCCTGAGGAGATTAAACGACTCGACGATATAGTGACGCCTCTCATCAAGAAAGGTCAATCTATCCACCATATTTGTGCCAACAACGCAGACATCATTATGGTAGACGAGAAGACCATCTACAACTACATAGATTTAGGCCTGCTTTCCGCAAAGAGCATTGACCTTCCCCGAAAGGTTCGCTACAGACCCAGAAGAAAAGAAAAGCAGGTCAAGCTGGATAAGCACTGCTACGAAGGAAGGACCTATGAGGACTTCCTTCGTTTCATAGAGGATAATCCAGAAGCATCTATAGTCGAGATGGATACGGTAGAAGGCGTAAAGGGCGGAAAAGTGCTTCTTACCATCTTCTTCAGAGTATCTAACTTTATGCTTGCCTTCCTGCGTGATGCCAATACTGCGCGTTCTGTTACCGAAGTCATAGATTATCTCTATGAGCTTCTGGGTGCAGAGACCTACTCTCAGTTGTTCAATGTCATCCTTACTGACCGCGGCAGTGAGTTCTCCAATCCGAAAGCAATAGAGTACGACGCAGAAGGCAATCTCCGCAGCTTGGTTTTTTACTGTGACCCCAGTGCACCGTCCCAGAAAGGTGGTATTGAAGTATGCCACGAGTTCATCCGGCGCGTGATACCCAAGGGCACCTCTCTTAATAACTTTTCTCAGGCCGACATCGACCTGATGATGGACCACATCAACTCCTATAGCAGAAAGAAGCTGAACAACCGGTCTGCACACCAGATGTTCAGCTTCTTAAATTATGAAGATGTTCTCGTAAGGCTCAATGCTACCAACATTGAACCGAACAGCATCAATTTAACTCCCGGTTTGCTTAAGAAGTAAGCAGACCACACGCATGTCATTCCCGGATACATATTGATTAAGCCAACAGGGGTGGAATTTACTTTTCCAAAAAAGGAAGAAGGGTTCGACCTCCGGTTGTCTTGCGCCGTTTTTCCGAAGAACACCTTGGTTCGTACTAATTTTAGCATTATTATCTCGCTTTGTACATACTTTTACAACAAAAAATTAACTTTACCTGGAATTTAGATTTCCAAACTGGAATTTACTCTTCCAAACTGGAGCTTACTTTTTCAATCGACCTTTTTCGGATAAATAGTTGAAAAAAAGAAAAAACAAGGGTCAAAGCATAAATCCCGGCTTGAATTATGGCTGGAAACGTGGTAATATTTCTTTTAGTCCAAATTAAAAATTTTGAAAGGAAGTATTTCCATGTCTTACAAAGTTACTCGCGCAAACGAAGCTGTTAAGTACGAAGCTCCCGGCCATTTCGACGTTCGCACCACCCGTCTGCACAATCCCGCAGAGGTCAACGGCGGCACCATCGTTCACGGCCTGAGCCATTTCCT
>JAZOBQ010000051.1:0-3703 GCA_045596005.1 Oscillospiraceae bacterium | reverse complement strand
CGCATAAAAAAAATCCAGACCTCAGATAAGGTCTGGATTTTTGGTGCGCGAGGCGGGACTTGAACCCGCACGCCCGGAGTGAGCACTAGAACCTGAATCTAGCGAGTCTGCCAATTCCACCACTCGCGCATCTTGGCGCTTAGATATAATAGCACCTTGTACGGGAAAAGTCAACAACTATTTTGGTTTTTGCCGACAAAATTCCGCTCCCCCGAATATGGGAGAGCGGAAAAGCATTATTTCAGATTATTTTCGAGCATTTCAAGCTGCTGCATAAGCTTAGTGGGCAGCTTTTCGCCGAACTTTCCGTAGAACTCACGGATGCCTTCGCATTCTGCTCGCCAAAGCTCCTTATCCACAGCAAGCAGTTCAGCAAGATCATCGCGTCCCATATCAAGGCCGCTGAGGTCGATGTCCTCAACATTGGGAACAAAACCGATTTCGTTTTCGGTAGCTTCAACTTCACCGAAAGCACGCTCAAGTACCCAGCGGATCACGCGGAGGTTATCGCCGAAGCCGGGCCAGAGGAAGTGGCCTTCATCGTCGGTGCGGAACCAGTTGACATTGGCGATAACAGGGGGATCAGTCAGCTTCTCGCCCATATCCAGCCAGTGCTGCCAATAGTCAGCCATGTGATAGCCGCAGAAGGGCAGCATGGCCATCGGGTCGCGGCGGGTCTCACCTACCTTGCCCTCGGCGGCGGCGGTCTTTTCGCTGGCCATTATACTGCCTACGAACACACCATGCTCCCAGTCACGGGACTGGTAAACCAGAGGTGCGGTCTTGGCGCGGCGTCCGCCGAATACGATTGCGGAGATGGGTACGCCGGCAGGATTTTCAAACTCGGGAGAAATGCAGGGGCAATTCTTTGCGGGTGCGGTGAAACGGCTGTTGGGATGTGCGCCGGGAACGCCGGAAGTGGGATCCCAGGGATTGCCCTTCCAGTCCAGAGCGCCCTCGGGGGGATTTTTGTCCATTCCTTCCCACCATACGCTGCCGTCGGGTTTGAGGACAACATTGGTGAAGATTGAGTTTTTCATTGCGCTCGCGAGAGCATTTGGATTGGTCTTGTTGCTGGTTCCGGGTGCAACACCGAAGAATCCGTTCTCGGGGTTCACCGCCCAAAGTCTGCCATCGGCGCCGGGACGCAGCCATGCTATATCATCGCCCACACACCAGCACTTCCAACCGTCCTTGCGGTAGCCCTCGGGGGGAATGAGCATGGCAAGATTGGTCTTGCCACAGGCGGAGGGGAAGGCGCCGCAGACATAGCGAACTTCGCCTTTGGGGTTTTCGACGCCGAGAATGAGCATATGCTCAGCCAGCCATCCCTCGTCACGACCGAGGCAGGAGGCGATTCTGAGTGCAAAGCACTTCTTGCCCAGCAGTACGTTGCCGCCGTAGCCGGAGTTTACGGACATGATAGTGTTGTCCTGAGGGAAGTGGACGATGTAGCGCTTTTCCTCATCGAGCTCGGCTTTGGAGTGAAGTCCCTTGATAAAGTCGGGGCTGTCGCCCAGGGCATCGTAAACGTCGGTGCCCACGCGCGTCATTATTGCCATGGACACGACGACATAGATACTGTCGGTAAGCTCGATGCCGTATTTTGCGAAAGGAGAACCTACAACGCCCATGGAATAAGGAATAACGTACATGGTGCGTCCGGCCATGGAGCCGTCGTATATCTCCCTGAGCTTTGCGTACATCTCGACGGGAGCCATCCAGTTATTGGTCGGGCCGGCGTCCTCTTCTTTTTCGCAGCAGATGTAAGTGCGGCTTTCCACACGCGCAACATCGTTGACCGCAGAACGGTGATAGACGCAGCCGGGCAAAAGCTCCTCATTGAGTTTGATGAGTTCACCGGTGCGGAAGCCTTCCTGACGAAGCTCGTCAAGCTGCTCCTCGCTGCCGTCTATCCAGACTATATTTGCCGGTTTGCAGAGTTCGGCCATCTCGTTTATCCAGTTTATTATGTGCTTATTTTCGGTAAGAGCCATTACGCATCCTCCAATTAAAGAATATACATTGATTTTAGCCCCATTTGACTGCAAAATCAATTCGTATTATGCCGGAAAAATATACAAATTAAGCATTATATTTTAGGTCAATAAATAAAGGGAACGTCCGTGACGTTCCCTTTATCATCCGTCTTTATCAGTCTTTTTTCTTGACATAACGCTCGCGCACACGGATGACATAGTCGAGGTTTACGGTGCTGACTTCCTTGCCGGAGTCTATCTTCACCCAACCGTCGCTTATCTCCACGATGCGTCCGGTGACGGAATCATTCAGAGTATAGAGGGTAACTTCCTTTCCCTCAAAGCCGTTAAGCAAAACAGTCATTTTCTTCTCTCCCTTTTTCTTGTTTGCAATAATGCGCCTTGCAGCGGTGTGGCGTTTTTGCTCCCGCTGCTGCATAAGAATAACAAAAATTATCAGAAATATCGCTATATATGAGGGATTCATATCATTCCTCCGCAAGTGCGTCGGCGAGGGCGGCGAACTGCTTCAGACTCAGCGCCTCGCCGCGAATTCGCTCGTCAAAACCGCACTTTGCTATTGCGGCGGCTATCTGCTCCTTACCGAAACGTCCGCCGAGGCCGTTGCCAAGAGCATTGCTCAGCGTTTTGCGGCGCTGATTGAAGGCGGCGCGGATAATGGAAAACATAAGCTTTTCGTCTTTCACTTTCACGGGCGGATTTTTCCGCACCGGCATGTGCACCACGGCGCTCGTGACCTTGGGCGCAGGAATGAAGCATCCGGGAGAGACGTCGAATAGTATCCTCGGCTCGGTGTGCCACTGCATCAGGAGGCTGAAAGCACCGTAATCTGCGCTGTTTTCTTTCGCGCAGATGCGTTTGGCGACCACCTTTTGTATCATTACGGTTATCGCTTCAAAGCATCCGGCCTCCACAAAGGCAGTCAGGACAGGCGATGTGATGTTATAGGGCAAATTGGCGCAGACGACCACGCGTTCGCAGTCGGCAAATTTCTCTTTCACAAGGGCGGGGATATTTGTCTTCATAATGTCGCCGTAAACTATCTCCACATTGTCGCAGTCCGCGAGAGTTTCCGCCAGAATTGGCTGGAGTGAGGTATCAAGTTCGACACACACTACCTTTTTCGCAAGCTCGCTCAGCTCCACGGTGAGGCAGCCCACCCCCGCGCCGACCTCGAGCACACCGGTGGTCTTATCCGCTCCGCTGCCCGCGGCTATGTCCTCCGGCACCCACTGGGCACAGAGGAAGTTCTGTCCCATGCTTTTTGAAAAGCGGAAACCGTGGCGGGTCAGAAGCTCCTTTATTTCGTTAATATCCGTAAGTCTCATATTTCCTCCCAGAACAGTTCGTCGAGGGTCTTGTCCAAGACCCGGCATATGGCAAGGCAGAGTTTTATCGTCGGGTTATAGTCTCCCTTTTCGATAGCGTTTATCGTCTGGCGGGAAACACCCACCGCCTCAGCCAGCGCCTGCTGCGACATATCCTTGGCGGCGCGGGCGGACTTGAGTTTCAGATTTTTCATTTTTTCAGTTCTCCTCCGCCCTCTTGTCCAGCAGTTGCTTTATCAGTATATTAAGCGAAACCACCAACAGCATGACACCGATTATGAGATTGAGGTCCCCGTAGGCAGGAAAGGCACCCTCCACCTCGCCGTTTATGCGCTTTAGTACGCCAAGGACAATATTAGAAAGTCCAAGTATGCC
>JAZOBQ010000050.1:0-7200 GCA_045596005.1 Oscillospiraceae bacterium | reverse complement strand
TAGTGCTTTTCCTCCTGAGAATTTATTTGTTTTTTGCTCTCAATATTCTAAACCTTGGAATTATTCCAAAGTCAAGCGAAAAACCTTGCATTATGCGCGAAAAATAGCTATAATATGCGTAATTGCAATACGTTTATATTATCAGGCGATAAGCCGGGCTTTGTCCGCCCCACGGCAGAAAGGAAGTGACCGCGTGAAATACAAGATAGGCGACGTTGCCCGAATACTGGGCGTTTCGACAGATATCCTCCGCTATTACGAACGCAAAGGCGTGGTCACGCCCGAGAAGGACGAATCGAACGATTACCGCTACTACGACTCATGGCACATCAACTTTTTGATGGACTGTCTCTGGTTCAAAAACTACGGTTTTTCCATAGAACAGATAGCCGATATTGTCCGCATCCCGACCGCTTCGGACATCTCCGACCTCTTCGCGCTCAAGGAGGAGGAGCTGCGCGCCCACATCCGCCGCTGCCAGCTGCTGCTGCGCCGCAGCGAGGAACACCGCGCCGAGCTGGCCGCCATCGACCGCCTTCTCTACAAGTGCGAGATAGCGCCCTCCCCCGCCTATGTCCGCTTCATCGACCGTATCGGCGACAAATACATGACCGACACCGTCACGAACGAGGCAGCGAAAAAGTGGCTCGCGGCACTGCCCTTCAACCACCGCTATTTCGAGATGGCGAGTGACTCGCTCCTGCCCGGCAGGGAGGACGACTACCGCTGGGGTTACAGTCTCAGCGAGGAATATGTGGCAGAGCTGGATTTCCCCGTGACTCCGCCCATGATCCGCTGCCCCTCCAGAAAGTGCATACACACAGTATTCAAAAATTCCGGCGGCAAGGGAGGCTTCTCCCCCAGTCTGCTCGAATACACTCTCGAATTCGCCCGCGAAAAGGGCATAAATGTTTTCGGCCCCATACACGGCGTGCTGCTGTGCTCCGTGCTGGAGGACGGCCAGCTCACAGGCTATTTCGAGGCATGGATACCGATCGAATAAGATTTGTCTGAAAAAGGCCACCGCATATTCTGCGGTGGCCTTGCTGCGTTTTCGGGGGAGGCTGACTCCGAAAAAACCTTATTCTTCTTCTGCCATGCGGTAACCCACACCGACCTCGGTGAAAATATAGCGCGGTTCGGCGGGATTTTCCTCGATCTTGCGGCGGATGTTCGCCATATGCACACGGAGCACCTGGTTATTGCCGCGGGCGGCGGGTCCCCAGAGCTCGCGGAGGATAGCATCGTAGGTCAGCACCTTGCCGGCGTTTTTGCCGAGCAGGGAAACTATCTTGAACTCATTCTGGGTAAGGCGGACATTTTCGCCATTCACCCTCACCTGATGCTTGTTATAGTCTATGCTCAGCTCACCCACGCTGAAGATTCCGCTGCGGGAAATGCTGTCGTTGGCACTGGCGGTGCGCGTGTGGCGCAGGGCGGTGCGGATACGGGCGAGCAGCTCGGCAGTGCCGAAGGGCTTTGTTATATAGTCATCCGCACCCGCGTCGAGAGCTTCGACCTTGTCGCGCTCGTGCATTCTTGCAGAGACGACCACTATGGGCAGCGCCGTCCATTCGCGCACGGCGCGGATTATCTCGATCCCGTCCATGTCGGGCAGACCGAGGTCGAGGATGACGAGGTCGGGACAGTGGGAGCTTATCATGGAATAGCTCTCCTTGCCGGTGTGCGCGGTGACGATATCATAGCCGTTTGTGGACAAAACGGCGCTCATGAAGTTGGAGATACGGGCCTCATCTTCAACTATCAATATCTTCGAACGAATCTCCATTGGGATCCTCCTTTATAATTGGAAGTGTAAAACTCAAAACTGCGCCGCCCTCGGGGCGGTTTTCTGCGCTCATGCTGCCGCCGTGAGCGTGAATTATCGTGCGGCACACGCTCAGACCGATGCCCATAGTGCGTCGGGAGTCGCCGCTGAGGCTGTCCGGCGAATGGGTGGTGCGGCCGTCAAAGAGGTGGGCGAGCGCCCTCTGGCTGATGCCTGCGCCGTCATCTTCGACGGATACCCGTGCCAGCTCGCCTTCGCGCCTGAGGCTCAGCCGCGCCCATGTGGCATTCTGACCGTGGATCACCACATTCATAAGAAGGTTTATGATGACCTGTTCTATCAGCATTGCGTCCATGCTCGATACGATAAGCTCATCGGGTATCTCGGTTTTGACCTTCAGCTCGGGGTACTGCTTGCGGAAGCGCGAGAGCGCCTCGCCCAGCACTTCTTCCACAGCCTGCGGCTCGGTATGTATCTTCGGGGCGGCTTCGGCACCGATACGGGTGATGGACAGTATATTTTCCATCATGTTGATGAGCCATTCCGCATCGTCCTTGGCATCCGTAACAAGGCGGCGGCGGTCGCTTTCCGAAAGGCGGCTGTCGCTGTCGCCGAGTTCTCTGAGCGTGCCGATGATGCTGGTGAGCGGGGTGCGGAAATCGTGGGATATGGCGCGCAGAAGATTGGCGCGCATTTTTTCGCGCTCAGCCTCCAGACGCATCTGCTCGCCCTTTCTTACACGGCTCATGAGCGTGCAGGTGATGACACTGACGACGAACATGCAAAGGAAGGTGAGCGGATAGCCGGTCAGATTGAAGTTGAAATGGAAGTACGGGAAGGTGAAGGCATAGTTGACGGCGAAAAGCGAGAGAATGGAGGCCAGCAGGCCGAATAAATAGCCGTCGGTGCAAAGCGAGACGAGCAGCACCGCGAGAACGAAGATGAGCGGAACATGGAAGTCCGTGTCGCTTACCGGCTGCAGCGAAAAGCAGATAACAACGCCGCCCACCAGCAAGCCAAGCGTTATGGCTGCGTCGCGCCAGGAAAACGGAAAGGAGCTGCGCAGAAAATCTTTGAAGCTCCGCTTTTTGTTTTTCATATTATTCCCCTTATACGGTTTGTCTTTTATTATATCACGAAGCGTGATGAGGGTGGATAAAATTCCTGTTAAGAAAACAAAAATTATAAGGGCAAGGGGGGAGATTTTCCAATCTTTCCCCTTGCCCTTTCGCTTTTTGATGCTTCCGGCTTTTTTCAGTCTCCGGAGTCGCGGCGATCGGGTGCCTGTTCGTGTTCGAATCCGTGAGCGTCGTTCTCCTCGTGGTGCAGAGGGTGGAGATATTCCGTCTCGCTGGTGTCCCACTCGCTCTTGCTGATAAGACCGTCCTCAAGCGCTTCGAAGAAGCTCGCGTCGCGTATCTTCGGGAGATGGTGGTTGAATATCGCGGCGGCCACGGGGACTATGACAATGGCGATAAGTCCGCCGGAGAAGCCGTTGTTATAGAGGTTCAGTCCGGCCACGGGGTCGGAGGTCTGAAGCACCAGCGCCGAGTGCGTGAAGCCGGCAAATACGCCGAAGGGCCAGCCGAAGTGACCCGCTACGGGCGCGAGCGTCGTCACGAAAAGCAGCGCCGTCTGCAGCGCGGGGTCGCGCAGCGAAAAATCGAGCAGCAGGCCTCCTATCACCACGCCCAGCATGACGGGCAGCATATTGCGGATATGCTTTCCCCACGCGGAAAAGCCGATGATGGTCAGTATACCGCCCGCAGTGGGACCGTTGAGGTCGCCGCCGACGACCGCGAGAAGGGCAAGGCAGAAAAGTCCGTTCACACCCATGTTCACAAGCGTGGGCGCAAAACCGAACATTCGGAGATAATCGCAGGGCGTCCGTCCCGTCGTGCCGAGCAGCTCACGGTATTTTCCCAGCACCGTTTTTGCCGGCACACGGCACAGGAAAAGGCCGTGGACGATGCTCCAGAGCGAAAAGGCAAGCACAAGGCCGAGCATCCAGGGGTCCCAGCCCGTGCTCCAGTGCAGCGCGGTGTCGGGACTGCGCCCCGACGCGGAGAGCACCGGCACTATCATCATCGCGAGCAGCCCCGCAGCAAAACCGGCATTATAGAGGTTCATGCCGTTCTGGATGCGGTAGGTATAGGGGCAAAGGGCGGGCATGACGAAGCCTATGAGTATCCCCGCGAGCACCGCCGGTATCAGAGCCGGACTCTCTCCGCCGAGGGCGAGGTAGCTCACAAGCGGCGAAAGCGCCGTAGAGAGCAGGGCAACTATCGCATAGTCGGCAAAGGGGCGGCGGATAAGCTTTGAATAGAGCCAGCTGCCCAGTATAAAAGGCCACATCGTGAGGATATTTTTTCCGAAGAAGGCAAAGCCGGTCATAAGTCCGAGCGCAACGACGCTGTAGCCGTTGAAAGCATCGCGGCTTAGCAGCAGCACGAGGGCGCTCGCGGCAAGAACAAGAGCCGCGTTGAGCATGGCGGCGCCCACTCCGGAGGTCTCGATGTAGTCCGTTATGAGCAGATCAGGGCGTGTTACGATGTCGCCGAGTCCTCGCAGAGCCTCGGCAGGGCCGTCCGCGATCAGACCCGCCGCGGCAAGAAGGGCGGAAATAATAAGCGACGCGGGAAAAATGGCGAAAAAGTGATTGTGCTGCTCACAGTTTTTTTGCAAAAGCGCTGTCTCCTTCCGAAATGTCCTGCTAAAATTATATTTTATTCCGCGCCCTCCGACAATTGGATAATACTTACAAGCTTGGTGCCTTTTGTTTGTCAAGAATAACGGCGCAAATATTGCGTTAAGAAAACAAAAGCCGTTAACGGAGGATTAACATGTTTCCCACTTCGCTTTGCGCACAGTTAACACTCTTGCATGATAGAATGTTAGTGAAAAATAAAACAGGAGGAGCCTTGTATGGCAAAAGAATTCATCGACAATCCCGAAGTCATAAAGGAACTTGCAGAGGGAGAGAGCATCGTCTGGAGAGGCGCGCCCGAAAACTTCCCCCTCATGAACGCCGAAATGAGCAAAGCGCTCACCCGCCGCTGGCTTGGCTGCATAATCGCCGCTGTCGTTATCGTAGCGGCATATATCGTGCTGACAGTCGGCACGGGCGCTGCAATAAGCGTCTGGCTTCTGATAATCGCACTTGGCGTTGCAGCTTACTTTGCGCTGCTGCCCATGGTGGACAGAGGCAACGTACTCAACAAGTGCAGATATTATATCACCGACCGCCGCGTGATACTCCATTACGGCGGCAGAGATATTTTCTCTCTTCCTCTCGCCGGTCTCAAGAGCCAGATAGTTGAGGCAGAAAACGGCTGTGTCCATGTTGAACTGGGAAAATATGTCGGCGTCAAGGCCAAAAAGCGCCGTGTCGCCGCCTTTGTTCCCAAGCGCGACGACAACGACAGCGTATGCGGTCTCGTGCTCTACAACGTCGCAGACAGCGACAGCATAAGAAAGCTTTTTTCTTGATTTTTTCCTCTTTTTGCGAAGCGGCAGCGTCCTCGGGCGCTGCCGCTTTGTTATGTGTCAAAAGCATTTCTGACGCTGACAGGGCGCAGAACTGAAGCCCCTGCAATATTTCTGAAAAAATTTTTGCGTCGGGGCAAGGCAAAGTGCTTCGGAGCTTTCTGAATAATTTTTTGCTTTCAAGACAAGGCGCTGGGGCAGGACAGACATTTCGCAGAATTCTGAATAATTTTTTTGCGTCGGGGCAAGGCAAAACGCTTCGGATTATACTGAGGTATATCCGAAGCGCTTTAACGCAGCATCCGGCGCAAAAAAATATTCAGAAAAAAACGAAAAAACCGTTCCTTTACAGAGAGGTGGTGTAAAGAAACGGTGTTATTTCGCAAATTACTCGGCCATGCCGTTGAGCTTCAGGGTCATCTGGCTCTTCTTGTGAGCGGCCTTGTTCTTATGGATCAGGTTCTTGCCTGCAGCCTTATCGACAGCCTTGACTGCTACCTTGTAGGTGCTGACAGCTGCATCCTTGTTGCCTTCAGCAACAGCTGCATCAAACTTCTTAACTGCGGTTCTGAGAGCGCTGCGCTCAGCCTTGTTCTTAGCATAGCGAGCCTTTGCAAGCTGGTCTCTCTTCGCGGAAGACTTAATGTTTGCCATGTTTCGATCGCCACCTCCTCCGATAAATATAGGGGGCCAAATGCACAGTATACGGCACAGTACATATGGACTCACGGAATTGTATTTTAACAGCTATCTATTGAAAAATCAAGCTTTTTTTAGTCTTTTTTTGAAAAAAAGCATATTTTTTTCTCTCACGCAGATACTAACACAAAATCTTGCGCTTTCGGAGGAATCAACCACAATGAATAGTAGGATACGCACCGACCTTGCGCTCGAAGCCGAGCAGCTTTTCCGCGAAAGCAGCTCAGCCGCAGGACTCATAGACGGCGTCAGAGCCGGGGAAAAACGCCGCGGCGGCTTCACCGTAAGCAGTATCGAGATCCTCGACCGGCGCGGCGAAGCCGCTCTCGGCAAGCCTTGCGGGCGCTATGTGACGCTCGAGCTCGGCGCGCTGCTGCGGCGCGAGGAAAACGCTTTCCGCGAAGCCTGCGAAGTGCTCGCGGACGAGCTGCGCCCCTTCCTTAATTTTCCACTTTCTTCCAACATTCTCGTTGTCGGACTCGGCAACCGCGATATCACTCCCGATGCCATCGGCCCAATAGCCGCCGACAATATGATGGTGACGCGGCATCTGCGCGACTCACTGCCGGAATATTTCGGCGCTTTTCGCCCCGTCAGCGTTGTCCGCAGCGGCGTGCTCGGCACAACAGGCATCGAAAGCGGCGATATCATCGCCGCGGTCAGTTCTTTCGTGCGTCCTGCCGCAGTCGTAGTTATCGACGCTCTTGCCTCGCGCAGCATGGACAGGCTATGCCGCACGGTGCAGATATCCGACACGGGCATAGTTCCCGGCTCGGGCGTGGGCAACGCAAGGCAGGCGCTGAACCGCGAGAGCCTCGGCGTGCCCGTGATAGCGGTCGGTGTTCCGACCGTTGTGGACGCGGCGACGCTGGCTATCGACCTCGCAAGCGAGGCCGGGATCGATATTGCTCCCGATGCGCTCACAGATACCGGCGGCATGATAGTCACTCCGCGGGACATCGACAAAAATGTGCGCGATATTTCCAAGCTCATCGGCTATGCTCTCAATCTCGCCCTGCACGACGGACTGAGCATTGAAGACGTGGATATGTTTCTGGCATGAATTTGTTTGTGAATTTAGTGTTTCATGTGAAACAAAAGGACGGGCTAGAAAACCCGTCCTTAATTATTAACATACCAGTGCTCAGCGGCAGACGTAGCAGTTCCACTCCTCCTCGTGGCAATGCTCCATGATCTCGAAGCCGTTGGACTCAAGCGCGGCGCGG
>JAZOBQ010000049.1:0-13772 GCA_045596005.1 Oscillospiraceae bacterium | reverse complement strand
CTTAAATCTCTTCAGCGCATTGTCCAGAGATTCGTTCTCCTTGACGTAGATTTCAGACATTTATTTCCCTCCCTCCAAATACGCCTTGCGGCGTTTCAAGGGCCATAAATCATGGCTTAACGAATTTATTATAAAGGTTTTGTTCGCGCTTGTCAACAATTACTTTTTAGGTTTGAGGATAAGATTTACGAGCTTAATGTCATCGCCCTTGCGGACAACAATGGCCTTTACAACCTCCATGCCCTCCATCAGCTTTGCGATCTTTTCGTTTGCGTAAGCGATGGAAAGAACGGTGTCGTTATCGGCGTCAACGGGGATGATGATGGTGCTCTTGAGCTTCCCGCCGACCTGTACCGCGATCTCCTTCTCGCTGTCAACGAGCTTGGCCTCGTCGTACTTGGGCCATGCATGGAGGCAGCACTGACCGCCGAAGCCCTGGATCTCCCAGAGTTCTTCAGCAATATGGGGAGCGAAGGGGCTGAGCATGAGCAGCATTGCCTTGATATCGCCGCGGGTGGGCTTATTCTCTGCAAACTGGTTCACGAGAGCCATCAGAGCAGCGATGGCGGTGTTGAACTTCATGTTCTCAATGTCCTCGCTGACCTTCTTGATGGTGCGGTGGATCTCCTTCTCATTTGCCTTGGAGTATCCGTCGCCACCCTCAAGCTTAGTTTCTGCGAAGTTCCAGATGCGGTCGAGGAAGCGCTTGCAGCCCTTGACGGCGCTCTCCTGCCAGGGAGCGGCCTTCTCGAAGTCGCCAAGGAACATGATATAGGTGCGGAGAGTATCCGCGCCGAAGGTCTTGACGACGTCATCGGGGTTGACAACGTTGCCGAGACTCTTGCTCATCTTTACGATGGGGTGAGCTGCCATTTCGCCGTACTTCTCCACGAGGTAGGCCTTTGCTGCCTTCTCGCTGCCGTGTTCGGCAACAAGGGCGTTCTGCTCTTCCTCGGGGAGGTTGTCGAAGCAGCGGGGGTTCATGCCGAGGATCATGCCATGGCTGGTGCGCTTTGCATAGGGTTCGGCTGTGGGAACAACGCCGATATCATAGAGCACCTTGTGCCAGAAGCGGGAATAAAGCAGATGGAGAGTGGTATGCTCCATACCGCCGTTGTACCAGTCGACCTGATGCCAATACTTCATGGCCTCCTCGCCGACGAGAGCATCGTCGTTGTGGGGATCCATATAGCGCAGGAAGTACCAGCTGGAGCCAGCCCACTGAGGCATGGTGTCGGTCTCGCGCTTTGCAGGGCCGCCGCATACAGGGCAGGTGGTGTTGACCCAATCGGTCATCTTGCTCAGAGGACTCTCACCGTCGTCGGTGGGTTCGTAGCTCTCGACATTGGGAAGAGTGAGGGGCAGCTCGCTCTCGGGCAGGGGTACCCAACCGCCGCAGTGTTCGCAGTAAACAAGGGGAATAGGCTCGCCCCAGTAACGCTGACGGGAGAAGACCCAGTCACGGAGCTTGTAATTGACCTTCTCGTGACCTATGCCCTGCTCTTCGAGCCACTTGATCATGGTGGGGATAGCGTCCTTGACGGTGAGACCGTTCAGGAAACCGGAGTTAACCATGATTCCGCTCTCATCCTTGACGGTGTATGCTTCCTTGCTGACGTCGCCGCCGGCTACGACTTCGATGATCTCGCAGCCGAATGCCTTTGCGAAAGCCCAGTCGCGGTCATCATGTCCGGGAACAGCCATGATGGCGCCGGTGCCGTAAGTAGCGAGAACATAGTCAGAGATAAAGATGGGGATTTCCTTGCCGTTGACAGGATTCACAGCGGCGACACCGGCAAGCTTGACGCCGGTCTTGTCCTTGGCCATCTCAGTACGCTCGAAATCGGACTTGCGCGCGGCGGCTGCCTGATACTCGCGTACTTCTTCGAGGTTTGTAAGCTCGCCTGCCCACTTTTCGATAAGAGCATGCTCGGGGCTCATAACCATGTAGGTTGCGCCGAAGAGGGTGTCGGGACGGGTGGTGAAAACGGTGATGGTATCGCCGTTGGTGGCTTTGAAATCAAGCTCAGCGCCGGTGGAACGTCCGATCCAGTTGCGCTGCTGGGTCTTGACGCGCTCAATGAAGTCGAGATCGTCAAGATCGTCGATGAGGCGCTGGGCATACTCGGTGATCTTGAGCATCCACTGGCTCTTTTCCTTGCGAACGACGGGAGCACCGCAGCGCTCACATACGCCGTTTACGACTTCTTCGTTTGCAAGAACGCACTTGCAGCTGGTGCACCAGTTGACGGGCATCTGGCTCTTATATGCAAGGCCCTTCTTGAAAAGCTGGAGGAATATCCACTGGGTCCACTTGAAATACTTTGGGGCGGTGGTATCCACGCAGCGATCCCAGTCGAAGCTGAAGCCAAGCATCTGGAGCTGCTTAGTGAAGTTTGCGATATTATTGCGGGTAACATACGCAGGATGGAGATGGTTCTTTATTGCAAAGTTCTCGGTAGGCAGACCGAATGCGTCGTATCCGATGGGGAACAGAACGTTGTAACCGTCCATACGGCGCTTTCTTGCCACGATGTCCATAGCGGTGTAAGGACGGGGATGACCCACGTGCAGACCCGCTGCGGAGGGATAGGGGAACTCAACAAGAGCATAGAACTTAGGCTTTGCGCTGCCGGTAACGGCCTCATAAGTCTTATTGGCAAGCCAGTAGTCCTGCCATTTTTTCTCGATTGCTGTAAAATCGTACTTCATGTCACGTCTTCTTTCTTTTCTTATGAATATCCGCCCTCAAAGGCAGGAAAAATTACTCAGTTGGGGGTAACGATCGCGCTGATATCGATCTGCTCTGCATTTGCCCAGAGGCGCTCAAGGTTATAGAACTGTCTGGCTTCGTCCATGAAAATATGAACGACAACGCAGCCGAAGTCTATAAGCACCCAGCCGCCGGAGCGGTAACCCTCTCTGTGGAGGGGATTCTCGCCTCTTGCCTCCAGAACAGCCTCGACCTCGTCGGCCATGGTCTTGATCTGGGTGGTGGAGTTTGCGGTGCAGATGACAAAGTAATCGGCCAGCACGGTGACATCGGTAGTGCGCAGGAGCTTGATATCCTCCGCCTTCTTGCCGTCAAGGGTGGAAACGATAATTTCAGCTATTTCTTTAGGTGTCATCATCATAAATCACATTCCTTATTTCAAAAATTTTTATCCGGTATATGTTGAAAAATCGTAAAAGCTTTCAAATGGGATCTTCTCGCCTGTCGTGGACTCCGTCTTTCCGTTGGAGCTGTCAAAGCTGAGAATGTCCAGATTGTGGGTGCTTATATCCAGGCTGTAGGGATTGAGGTATTCGTTTATCATCTCTATCCATGCCGGAAGATCGATCTCGTAATAGGAGCCGCCTCTTATTCCGATACCTTCACCGGGAAGGGTCGCAAAACGGATATTCTCCTCGTCCAGCTTCATAAACTCCCTGACGAAAAAGGCTATATTGTTCGCGTCGAGGTCGGTGGTAACATTCTCCTCAAATATTTCAATTGCTTTGTTGAGATTGGGAATGTTACCGACGCTGAGCATCTGTGAAGCAATGCTCATAAGGAAGTCATGCTGGGTGTTTATTCTGCCCAGATCGCCGTTGGGATAACCCGTGTTATCGTTACCGACGCGGTAACGCAGCACCTGTACGGCCTCCTTGCCGCCAAGCCACTGGTAGCCCGCGGGGATATGTATGTGCAGATCCTGGGTCGGGTCATCATATTCCATGTTTCTCGGAACATTGTAATAGACTCCGCCTATTGCGTCCACCATCTGTTCAACAGCACGGATATTTACGAACGCATAGCAGTCAACGGAAAAGCCGAGTATATTGCCGAGCGCATTCTTGAAGCCCTGAGGATCGCCCTCCTCATACACCATCACGGTGTTGATCTTTTTGAGCGCCCAGCTTACGTTCACAAGCGTGTCGCGGGGGATGCTCACAACATTGAGCGTGCCTTCCGCGGTGTCAAGCTTGCCAACCAAAATGGTGTCCGTACTGGCACCTATCTGGTCAAAAGCAGCCAGCACGAAAGTGTAGCAATCTTCGTTTCGAATGTTTTCGGGTTCCTCGTAAACAGGCTCTTCGGTGTCCGCAGGCTCTTCAGTCACCTCGGGAGGATCGTCGGCATGCTCAATTTCAGAGATCGGAAGATTTATCACGGGCAAATCTTCTTTGTTCTCCGTTTCATCTTCCCCGCCGGAAATGCTTATAGGGCCGTCGTTATTTACATCCGGAGCACGCTCCCAAAGCGCATAGCCGATAACGAGGATGACTGCCAATGCGGCAAGCATGCCAAGAACCAGCAAAGCTTTTTTGAAGCTTCTTTTCTTTTTTCCGCCGGGCCTGATAACAACAGTTTCCACCCTGTCCAGATTTCCGGGAACAGGTCTGAATTCACCGACGGATAAAAACTCGTCTCCTCTGACGGCACTTTGTTTCTTTCTCTTTCCGCCGCCGAAAAGCTTCATATTTATTCGTCCCTTCTATACCAATCAAGAGCTTCGAGAGTATTGGGATGCGGCAAAACGCCGTAGCGCTTCAAATCCTCAAGACTCATCTCGAAACCAAGAACCATCGCCGCATCGAGGTCGGAGTAAGCAAGCTCACGGAGCGTATCCACGCCCTCGAAATCGCGGTTTGGCTCTATATAATCAGCCATGTAAATTATTTTATCCAGAAGCGACATATCCGCCTTACCGGTCGTGTGCCATTTTATGGACTCATAAACCGTATCGGAAACGCCAAAGCGCTCACGCGCGATCGCAGCACCGGTCTTGGCATGGAGGAGCTTTTCGCTCACCGCTTCAAGGGCATCTGGTATAATATCATATTTGTCGCACAATATCAACTGTTCCCGAAGATTCAGGCGTTTTGTGATATCGTGAAGTATCGCAGCCTCGGCCGCTTCCTCGGTGTCCGCTCCCCAGCGCTTGGCAAGACGAACAGCCTCCTCCTCGCAGCCTTTGACATGGGCAATGCGCTTCGTTTTGAGCATGGCGTAGGCCTCGCGTCTGAGCCATTCCCAGTCGGGTTTGGCACCGTAAATACGTCGGCTTATGATATACTCATAGACCTTCTCGGGCAGCGCTTCCCTGCCCTTCCGCTTTGAAAGCTCGTCCCTTATGTCACTGGATGCCGCGGGAACAGGCTTCAGCGCAACAATAGTAGTGCGGGTACGGTATGTTTTCGCATATTCCAGCGCCTTTTTGCGCAGCATCTCGCGCTCTTCATCGCGCACGACAACAACGACGTGAACGGTCTTGAGTATAAACTCGGCTTCATGCCATGTGTCAAGGCTCATGAACATATCGGTGCCCATAACAAGGAGTATCTCTTTTTCATGGGGATACAGCTTTTGCACCTCGCGGATGGTGTCGGAGGTGAAGCTTTTGCCCTCGCGCTTCATCTCCATGTCGCTGACTATGAGTCCGTCATCCTCTCCGAAGGCAAGGCGGCACATTTCCATACGCTCAGCGTTGGTGGCGCTGTTTTCGGCAAGTTCCTTATGCGGCGGTATACCGGCAGGTATTATGAGAAAACGCCGTGGGTCAAAATTGGCCCAAACCGCGTCAGCCACATGCACATGGCCAATATGGGGCGGGTTGAAGCTTCCGCCGTAAACTGCAATACTCATTTACTTCTTTTTGCTCTTGGGCAGCTCGATCTTGGGATCGGTCTCGTTGCGCTTATAAAGCACAAACTTGCTACCGATAGACTGCACCTGCTGTGCCTTGCACTCCTCAGCCAGAGCCTCGCAGGCCTCGCGTGCGGAGAGCAGGCTGTTTTCGAGCACTTTGCCCTTTACAAGCTCGCGTGCCTTGAGTGCATCGCGCACCTGAGTGACGACATTTTCGGTGATTCCGCCCTTGCCGATGATGATAATGGTATCCTCACTCATGGCCATGGAGCGGAGATATGCGCGCTGTTTACTTGTCAGCATAATATTCCCTCAATTTCTCTGTAAATTCTCTGACCGCCTTTCCTCTGTGGGAAATGGCGTTTTTTTCTTCGTCGGTAAGTTCGGCCATGCTGCCCTCGCAGTCATCGGGAGCAAAAATGGGGTCATAGCCGAAACCGTGTTCGCCCACGGGTGCGTGGAGCAGATTTCCGTGGCATTCTCCGCGTGTGCGGATGACATCGCCGTTGGGGAAGGTGCAGCACACCGCGGAGACAAACTTTGCGCGACGGTCGGAAACGCCCTCCATCTTCTTGAGAAGATACATATAGCGGTCAACGTCGCTGTCTTCGTGGTTTCCGGTGTAGCGGGCGGAGTATACTCCGGGCTCACCGCCGAGATAGTCCACCATAAGGCCGCTGTCATCAGCCACAGCGGGCAGACCGCTGATGGCGGTGATCGCGCTGGCTTTCAGGTAGGAGTTTTCCTCAAAGGTGGTGCCGGTCTCTTCGACCTCGATATCGTAGCCTGCCTCGCGCTGGCTGATGACCTCGATGCCGATATCGGAGAGCAGCTCTCGCATTTCACGCAGTTTGCCCTTATTGTTGGAAGCAAGAATCATTTTCATGCCGCTCACCTCACTTGAGTATCTCTTCGGCAAAAACGTCCGGCTCAAAGGGCATAAGATCGTCGGCCTGTTCGCCCACGCCGATGTACTTTACAGGAAGCTGAAGCTCGTCGGCAATTGCAAAAACTATGCCGCCGCGGGCAGTGCCGTCAAGCTTCGTGAGGACGATGCCGCTGATATCGGCGCTCTCCTTGAAGCTCTTTGCCTGGATAAGACCGTTCTGGCCGGTGGTTGCGTCGAGCACGAGCAGCGTTTCGATGTCTGCCTCGGGCAATTCTCTGCCGATGATGCGGCGGATCTTGCTCAGCTCATTCATAAGGTTCTGCTTGTTGTGGAGTCTGCCTGCGGTGTCGATAATGATGACGTCGGCTCCGCGTGCCTTTGCAGCGGCAATTCCGTCAAACACTACGCTTGCAGGGTCGCTGCCCTCTTCGTGGCGGACAATATCCGCTCCGGAGCGCTGCGCCCATACAGTGAGCTGCTCGGCAGCTGCGGCGCGGAAAGTATCACCGGCGCAAAGAAGCACCTTTTTGCCCTCTGCCTTGAAATGGGTCGCAAGCTTGCCGATGGTGGTGGTCTTTCCGACACCGTTGACGCCTACCATAAGAATAACGGAAGGCTTGGTGGTCAGATGCAGCTCGCGCTCACCAACGCAGAGAATCTCGCAAAGAATCTCGCTGAAGGCTTTTCTGACTTCCTCGCCGCCGCGAAGTCCGCGCTCATGCACACGCTCACGGAGCATCTCAACGGCCTTTACAGAGGTGTCCACACCCGCGTCGGCCATTATCATGGTCTCCTCAAGCTCCTCGTAAAACTCCTCGTTTTCGCCGGTGAAATCGGCGAACATATTGTTCATGGAAATGGCCATATTCTGCTTTGTGCGCATAAGGCCATTTTTTATTTTTTCAAGAAATCCCATAGCTATCTATCCTTTCAGCTGGCAATGGTTTTTTCCGCTTCTTCAAGATCCACGCTCAGCACGCTCGTAACGCCCTTTTCCTGCATGGTAACACCGTAGAGCATGTCCGCCTCCTCCATTGTTGCGCGATGATGGGTAATGACGATGAACTGGGTCTTATCAGTCATGGAGCGCATATAGTCGGCATAGCGCGCGACGTTTGCTTCGTCGAGTGCGGCGTCGATCTCGTCCATAACGCAGAAGGGCGTCGGGCGCACCTTCATGATGGCAAAGTAGAGCGCGATGGCGACAAAGCTCTTCTCACCGCCGGAAAGAAGGCTGATATTCGTGACCGCCTTTCCGGGAGGCTGCACCTTTATGCCGATTCCGCATCCCAAGGGATCATTCGGGTCTTCAAGTTCCAGAGCAGCCTTGCCGCCTCCGAAAAGTTCGAGGAAAACAGTGCGGAATTTTTCATCTATTGCAGCGAATTCACGGAGGAAAATGTCCTTCATCTCGCCCGTGATATCTCCGATTATCTTCTGCAGCTCGCGTTTTGCTTTTTCAACATCGTCTCGCTGGGAGCTGAGGAACTCATATCTCTCGCTTACTCGCTCATACTCCTCGATAGCGCCGATGTTAACGCTGCCAAGTCGTCCGATCTCGCGCTTGAGCTCGGTAATACGCTTTGTGGCGGCATCCATATCCTCAACGCTCTTCCTCAGCTGCTGGGCAGCGGAACGGCTGAGCTCATAGCTGTCCCAGAGTTTGTCGAGGATCTGCTTCTCCTCCATCTCAGCCGCTGCCCGTTTGTTTTCAAAGCGGGCGCAGCGAAGCTGCATTTCGTTTATATCGCGGTTTTTGTCCTGAGCAGACTTTTCTCCGCGTGTGCGTTTGCCTTCAAGTTCAAGCTTTACGGTGTTGAGTTCGCTGATGCGTGCGCGGTGAGACTCGCCCTGTGCACGCAGTGCGGAAAGGCGCTCCTGTGCCTGCGCGATCTCGGTGCGTATATCCTCGCTGCGGCGTATTATCTCCTCGATTCCGCTGAGGCGGCTCTCGCTGTCCGATGCCATATCGGCAGCAAGTGCCTCAAGGCTCTCGACGGAGCGGACTGTTGCTTCCCGCTCGGAGTGCAGCGATGCGGTGTCGGCGCGCAGAGCGGCTATTCGCTCGGATATCTCTACACGCTTTACCTCGAAATCCTCGTTACCGGCACTCATGTCGTTAATTTCCGCCTTCAAAGCTTCGAGCCGCTTTTCAGTCTCGGCGAGTCCTGCTTTCTCCGCTGCGGTGGTCTGCTCGTTTTCCTTGCGTCTGCCGGAAAGGCCGGCACGCTCAGTCTCGAGGTTTTCGATATTTTCATCGAGAGCGCTCTGCATCATTTTCAGCTGAGCTGCGTTGCTCTCGGTGCGGCGGTATTCCTCTGCGGCGCCGGACTGTTCGCCGGAAGCTACCTGCAGCTCATATCTCGCCTTCTCAAGCTCGCGGTTCGCAGCGGCAAGCTCCTCAGCCTGCGCAGCCTCATCAGCACTCAGTTTTTCGAGTCTGAGCTTGAGAGTTTTGAGTTCGTTCGCTCTGGAGAGTATACCCACATTTTTGGCGGAAGAGCCGCCGGTCATGGAACCCCCGGCATTTATCATCTGTCCGTCAAGGGTTACGATCCTGAGGCTGTTTCCGTTTTTGCGGGAAATGTTCACAGCGTCGCTGAGAGTTTCGGCAACAACGGTACGGCCAAGCAGGTTTGCAACCAGTGCTTTGTACTTATCCTCGCAGGACACGAGCTCGCTCGCGATACCGATAAATCCGTCTTCCTTGGACGGTACACGATTCAGAGAGTTCGGTCTGATGGTGTCTAGAGGCAGGAATGTGGCTCTGCCGCCGTCGGTGCGTTTGAGCATTTCTATCGCAGCTTTGCCGACACTCTGCGAGTCGACAACAATATTCTGCATAGCTGCGCCGAGCGCAGTTTCAACGGCAACGGCATATTTGTCGCTTACTCCGATAAGACCGGCAACAGGCCCGTGGATCCCTCTGAGGGTGCCGCGGGAATTGGCTCGCATGACGTTTTTGACCGCTTTGCCAAGGCCCTCGAATTCCTGCTCAAGTTCCGTAAGGAGCTTGATGCGGCCTTCGGTGCTGCGCTTTTCAACACTGATGGCGTTGAGCTTTTCTGTAAGCTCCTGCACCTTTTTCTCACGGCCGCCCATGAGCATGCGGTGGCCGTTGATAATATTGTTGACCTCGTTATAGCGCTCTGCTGCCTTTTCCGCTTCGCGCTGCGCTTCATGGTAGCGCTTCGAGATCTCATCATAGCGTTCTTCAGCCTCGGAGATATCCCCGGCTATGCTGCCAAAGCGCTCGGTTATCTCGGCGGCGCGGTCTGCAAGCTGAGCAAGAGTTGCACGGTGGGCGGCGATGGCCTCGTTGGCCTCGTTCTCGGCGGCGATAAGCGCAGACAAAGCCTGTCTGTTCTCGTCGCTCTCGGAGGCAAGCGCCTGGGCGTCACGCTCTGCGGCACGGATTTCAAGCTGCTTTGCCACAAGAGCCTCGTCTATCTCTCCGACTCTCGCTTTGTAGCCCTCTACCTGTGTGCGTATAGCCTCGGCTCGCTCGGACTGTTCACCGAGCTCGCCGCGCAGACGCTCGATGCTCTCGTCATTGTGTTTGAGGTTGTTGTTCAGAACAGCAATGGCGCTCTCGCATTCGGCGGCGGAGCTTTCCGCAGCGGAAAGACGCTCGCGCTCGCGCTCTGTTTCAATGTCGCACTCGCGCATTTTATTCGTGTAGTTTTCGTTGATGGCGTAAAGCTCTTCAAGCTCTCGCTTGGCTCTGGCAAGTTCCGCGGTTGCCTCGGCATAATCCTTGGCCGCACGCTCGGACTGCTCATGGAGCTTATCGAGATTCTCCATCCATACATTTATCTCCAGCTCGCGCTGTTCGTCGCGCAGAATGAGATATTTTTTTGCGGTCTCCGCCTGCTTCTTAAGGGGAACTACCTGCATCTCAAGCTCATCTATCTTGTCATTGATGCGCACAAGGTTTTCGTCTGTACGTGCGAGCTTGCGCTCGGCCTCCTCCTTGCGGTAGCGATAGCGGGCAATACCGGCTGCCTCCTCAAAAATTTCGCGGCGGTCGGTGCTTTTTGCGGAAACTATCTCCGCGATACGTCCCTGTCCGATGACGGAATAACCGTCTCGTCCCAGACCCGTATCCATGAGAAGACCCGTGATGTCCTTCAATCTTACGGACTCACGGTTGATATAGTAGTCACTGTCGCCGTTGCGGTAATAGCGGCGGGATATGGTGACCTCCGGGGCATCGATGTCAAAGGTGCCTCCGGTATTATCAATAATAAGGCTCACCTGGGCAAAGCCGAGAGGGCTGCGCTTTTCGGTGCCGCCGAAAATAACATCCTCCATCTTTCCGCCGCGCAGAGTCTTGCTGCGCTGCTCACCCATGACCCAGAGCATAGCATCGGAAATATTGCTCTTTCCGCTGCCGTTCGGGCCGACTATGGCCGTTATGTCTTTTTCAAAGCTTATGGTCGTCTTGTCCGCGAAGGACTTGAACCCCTGTATTTCAATAGCCTTTAAATACAATTCTTGCACTCCTTATTGCGGACAAATGCCCACAAAAATACAGAATAAAGTATATTACAAAATCTCGCTGTTTGCAACGCAGTCTGCAACAATTTCTCCTTTTTCCACATCAACTGCCCAAATCTTCAGCTCTCTGAGAGCAAATTCGGACATAAGAGTCTTGATGTTGCAGCGCTTTTGTCCCGTCATCTGGGAAACACAGGAGGGATGAACGCCCAGAATGACACTGCTGCCGGCTTCGACAAAGCGCAGCTTCTCACGCGCTTTTTTCAGGAACACCCTGCTTTTCACGATCTCTCCCAACGCAGGATGATAGGCCCCGGCGAGGGCATCCCCCCCGCTTAGCTCGTCCGTGGGATTGAGGCCAAGGCGGATAACAGGTATCCCCGCCGCCTCAAAAATCGGAAGTATCTCCGAACATGTCTCGGCGGCATCTTCCACCGTATGCTCTTCATAACTGCCTTCTCGCCACATATCTGCAAGGGCGGTGTCTCGAATTATCACCGTAGGATATATGCGCACACCGTCGGGACGCAGTGCGGCAATGCGACGGGCAGACTCAATGTCCTTTTCCATATCAGATCCGGGAAGTCCGGTCATCATCTGGAGTATGAGCTTAAATCCCTCTTTTTTTATCATTTCCGCCGCCTTCTCGGTGTCGGCGGAAGTGTGTCCGCGCCATGATGAAACAAGAACGGAATCTATCATGGACTGGCTGCCAAGTTCAATGGTCTCAACGCCGTACTGACGGAGCATATCCAGTATCTCCGCGCTTATTGCATCGGGACGGGTGGAAAGACGTATGGATACTATGCGTCCGTCCTCAAGATACGGTCTCACCGCTCCGAGGAGCGCGCGCTGCTCATCGACCGGAATAGCGGTGAACGAGCCGCCGTAAAAAGCGAGTTCGGCGTTTTCGCTCTTTTCAAGGCCTTCTTCGATGGCTCTTCTTACGTCCTCGGGACAGGCAGGCAAAAGGCTGCCCGAAATGCGTTTCTGGTTGCAGAAAACGCAGTCATGGGGGCAGCCCAGGTGAGGTATGAATACAGGAATTATTCTGTTTCTCATCGCTCAGTCCTTCAGTTCTTCCAAAGCTCTGGCGGCAGCATTTTGCTCCGCCTCCTTCTTTGTGCGGCCCTGACCCTTGCCGATCATCTCGCCGTTAAGATAGACCGCGGCACAGAAAACCTTCATATGATCCGGTCCGCTTTCACTGAGCATCTCATAGCAGAGACTAGCTCCTGGAGAGCGCTGCACAAGTTCCTGCAGACGGGTCTTGCAGTCGCCGGTGGGCAAAGTGCCAACGCTGTCGAGCTTGGAGAGGATATGGATATCCACAAAGCTTTTGGCAACTTCAAATCCGCCGTCTATGTAAAGCGCCGCGATGACCGCTTCAACGCAGTCGGCAAGAATACTGTGTCGCTCTCTGCCGCCGGTGAGGGCCTCGCCCTTGCCGAGGCGGAGATTTTCACCGAAACACAGCTTGTCCGCCACCTCCCAGAGGCTCTGCTCGCAAACGAGCTCAGCTCTCATACGGGTCATTTTGCCCTCGGGAAGATTGGGGAAAGTCCTGTAAAGGTGCATGGCAACCACCATTCCCAGCACACTGTCGCCTATGAACTCCAGTCGCTCGTTGCTCTGGCAGCGGTGCTCGTTGGCATAGGACGAATGGGTAAGCGCTGTGATAATAAGGCTTTTGTCCTTAAATTGGTAATTCAGTTTTTCCTGAAGTTCCTTCACTGGATTTCCCCTTCTTTCTCAGGCTCTTTGTTGTTTATCAGTTAGCGTTGTTGGAAACGAGCTCCACAAGGTCGCCCACGGTGCGCAGACCCTTGAGATCTTCTTCCTGCATCTCGTCGAGGTTGAATTCGGTCTCAATGGCCATGCTGAGCTCAACGATATCGAGGGAATCGGCCTCGAGGTCTTCAAGAATGTTGGTATCCATGCTGATTTCAGACTCGGCAACGCCGAACTGCTCGCAGATTATTGCTCTGATTTTTTCAAAAATCATGGTATTGATCCTTTCTTGTTTTTTATTTTCAAGCTGTCTTACTCTTCTGAGTGCAGCTTCATAAACTCGATATTTTCGGCTATCTTTCCGCTGATATCGTTCTCAACTATATTAATAGCCTGCATAACCGCGGAGCGAATGGCACGGGCGTTGGAGCTGCCGTGAGCCTTGATGACGCCGCCGTTGACGCCCAGCAAAGGCGCCCCGCCCACCTCGGTGTAGTCCATCTTCTTCTTCAGCGCCGCGAAAGCAGGCTTTGCGATGGCGCCGCCGATGGTGCCCCGAAGGGACCCCATGAGCTCCGTCTTCAGCATGGAGGTGATGGCCTTCGCCGTGCCCTCGGTGCTCTTTAACAGCACGTTCCCGGCGAAGCCGTCCGTCACCACCACGTCGAAGTCGCCGCTCATCAGCTCCCTGGCCTCGCAGTTGCCGGCAAACTGAATGCCTTCCAGCGCTTGGAGCAGCGGATAGGTCTCCTTGGTGAGCTCGTTGCCCTTCTCCGCTTCCTCTCCGTTGTTTAAAAGGCCCACGGCGGGCTCTTTCACGCCCTCCACCAGCTCCATATAAGCGCTGCCCATCTGGGCGAATTGGACGAGATAGTGGGGCTTGCAGTCCACGTTGGCGCCGGCGTCGATGATCATGGTGTGCCCACCCTGGAGATTGGGAATGAGCGGAGACAAAGCCGGCCGCTGCACGTCCTTGATGCGGCGGATGATAAGGGTGCCGCAGGAAAGGACGGCGCCGGT
>JAZOBQ010000048.1:0-4340 GCA_045596005.1 Oscillospiraceae bacterium | reverse complement strand
AGTGAACGCAGAACTTGAAAAGCTCGTCCTTTTAAAAGGAAGAGACACGCTTCCCAAGGTACTTCTGGCAGCGGCCGAGTGCTCCCCCCTTTCCAAGACCGGAGGACTGGCAGACGTTGCCGGCGCCCTTCCCAAGAGTCTGAACGCCCTTGGCTTCGACGCCCGCGTCATCACCCCCTACCACCGCTGCGTTAAGGAAAAATACGCAGACAAGGTGGAACATATGACCGAGTTTTACATCAATCTCGGCTGGAGACGTCAGTATGTGGGTCTTGAAAAGCTCACTCTCGGCTCTCTTACCATCTATCTCATCGACAGCGAATACTATTTCGGCGACAAGATATACCGCGGCGGTCTCGCCGAGGGCGAGCAGTATGCCTATTTCCAGCGTGCAGTTCTGGAGGCCATTCCCCACCTCGACTTCGTGCCCGAGGTTATCCACTGCAACGACTGGCACACTGCCTTCATTCCCTTCCTCCTCAAGACCCAGTATTATGACGGAATGCAGGCCAACATGAAAACCGTCTTCTCCATCCACAACATCGCTTTCCAGGGCCAGTTCGGCTTCGACTTCGTCGCCGACTTCCTCAGTGTGGACGGCTACTGGTACAACCATTTCTGCATCGAGCACAACGGCTGCGTCAACTTCATGAAGAGCGCCTGCGTCTATGCCGACAAGATCAACACCGTCAGCCCCAGCTATGCCGAGGAGATCAAGACTCCCGAGTTCGGCGAGGGCATGCAGGCTCCCCTCATCTATCGCGGCGGCGACCTCAGCGGCATTATCAACGGCATCGACACCGAGGTTTTCGACCCCGAGACCGATCCCGAGCTGCCCTTCAACTATTCTCTCGACGATCTCGGCGGCAAGGCAAGCTGCAAGCTTGCTCTCATCGAAGAGCTCGGCCTTGAGATCGAACACGACACGCCCATCGTCGCCATGGTCACCCGTATGACCAGCCAGAAAGGCTTCGACATCGTCCTCGAAGCTATCGACGGCATCGTCGCCTCCGGTGCGGCCTTCGTCCTGCTCGGCTCCGGCGACCCCAGATACGAAAAAGCCATGCGCGAGTGTGAAATGCGCTATCCCGGCAAGGTCTGCGCCTACATCGGCTACAGCGAGGCACTTTCCCACCGCATCTATGCCGGCGCCGACTTCCTGCTCATGCCATCTGCCTTTGAGCCCTGCGGCCTCAGCCAGATGATAGCCATGCGCTACGGCACCCTGCCCATAGTCCACGAGGTCGGCGGTCTGAAAGACACCGTCCGCCCCTACAACGAGTATACCGGCGAGGGCAACGGCTTTTCCTTCGGCGAATACTCCGGCGGTATGCTGCTCGAAGCTGTGCGCTACGCTCTCGATTGCTACCGCGATCACGAGAAATATGAGCTTATCCAGCGCAGCGCCATGAGCACCGACTTCGGCTTTGGCCCCTCCGCTGTTGAATACGGAAAACTCTTCGTGTCAATCCTGCCCGAACAGGAGCAGGGCTTCGAACACGACCCTTTTGAAGAAGTCTGCCGCATGCCTCTCGGCGCTCTGGCCTGCGGACAGACGGTTAAACTAAGTATAAAAGCGCCGGATGCCACCGAGAAAATCAGTCTCGTCATAGACGGAAAGAGCTTTGAAATGCAGCGCGTGGAAAACCGCTTTGAAGCTGTCTACACCGCTCCTGACTCTCCCGCCGTGCTGTGGTATCATTTTGAGCTTCCCGGCGGCGTGTGCTTCGGCCCCGACGGACTCAGAAGCGGTCACGCCGGAGATTGGCAGATGACGGTTTACGCCGCCGATTTCGAGACTCCCGCATGGTTCGAGGGCAAGACCATGTACCAGATCTTCCCCGACCGCTTCGCCCGCGGCGGCAAAGCCGCAGAAAAAGGCATCAAATACCACCGCGACGCAAGCCGCGATATCGAATACCACGAGGAGTGGACCGAAGACGTCAAATGGGAGGCTCGCAAGGGGCAGAAGTTCTATGCCCCCAACGATTTTTACGGCGGCACTCTCACAGGCATCGCCGAAAAGCTTGATTACCTGAAGGAACTGGGCGTTGACCTCATCTATCTCAACCCCATATTTGAGGCCGACTCCAACCACCGCTACAACACCGGCGATTACAAGAAGATCGACCCCATTCTCGGCACTCTCGCGGACTTCAAAAAGCTCTGCGCAAAGGCCGAGGAGCTTGGTATGCGCATAATTCTCGACGGCGTGTTCTCCCACACCGGCGACGACAGCATCTACTTCAACAAGTATGGCCGTTACGGCGGCGTTGGTGCATACCAGAGCGAGGAGAGCCTTTATCACAGCTGGTTCGATTTCAAATCCTTCCCCGACAAGTACCGCTGCTGGTGGAACTTCGAGTCTCTGCCCGAGGTCAACGAGCACGACAAGGCATGGCAGGAGGCAATAATCTCCGGACGCTACTCCGTCGTCAAAACATGGCTGCGCCGCGGTGCTGCCGGTTGGCGTCTGGACGTTGCCGACGAGCTGCCCGATGATGTTATCGAGCTTATCCGCGGCGCTGTCAAGGCCGAAAATCCCGAGGCTCTCGTGCTCGGCGAGGTCTGGGAGGACGCCACCACCAAGGAAAGCTACGGCAAGGGACGCACTTACGCCCTCGGCAAAGCTCTCGACACCGTCATGAACTATCCTCTGCGCAAAGCTCTCATCGACTTTGCGCTCGGCAGTACTGACGCTTTCGACGCCAAGCACTTCCTGCTCTCCCAGAAACTCAATTATCCCGCACCCATGTATCGCTGCCTCATGAATCTTCTCGGCAGCCACGATACCGCCCGTCTGCGCACTATCCTCTCCCTCGGTCACGATGGCGGCGGAATGCAGCGCGAACATCAGGCACAAGCAAAGGCAAGCCCCGAACAGCTTGAAAAGGCAAAATCTCTCCAGCGTCTCTGCGCTGCGGTGATCTTTGCCCTTCCCGGCATGCCCGCCGTATACTACGGCGACGAGGAAGGCATGGAGGGTCTGCGTGATCCTTTCTGCCGCGCCCCCTATGTCCACCGCGACAGCGAGATGCGCGAGTGGTATTCCTATCTCGCCAATCTCCGTAAGGGCAGTTCCGCACTCAGCCGGGGCGACGTTGCCTTCGCCGCGCCCGACGCCGACACGCTCTGCATCCTCCGTTTCGACGGCGACGAGTGCTGGCTGTGCTGCGTGAACCGCGGCAGCGGCAAAAAGCTGCGCCTCACCGCCGATATGTTCTCCGGCGCTTATGCCGAGCACATCAGAAACAGCTTCGACTCCGTAGAACTGTATCTCGACAGCTGCGCTGCCGACATCAGAAAAATCAAGTAAGCTGAGAGGTCTCACATGAACGAAAAACAGATCAACATGGAAGAGCATATCAAAGCCTTCATCGCCAACATCAACGAAACCATGTCCGACACCATTATCGGCATGCTCAAGCCCTCTTTCGTGGAATGCTCCCACGAGGACAAGAGCCTCATCATGTCCTATCCTGCCATGGCCTGGGAACGCAATCCCCTCAACGTAATGCAGGGCGGCGTTGTTGCCACGATACTCGATTTTTCTATCGCCTGCCTCGCGACCTACTACGGCAGCAACAAGGCAGTCACCGTTTCGCTGCAGACGAGCTATCTGCGCGGCTGTCCCATCAACGGCACGCTGATGGTACGCACACGCGCCACCAAGCTCGGCAAAAACATGATCCACGCCTTTGCCGAGTGTTGGGAGAAGGAAACTCCCGACAAACTGGTTGCCACCAGCGTCGGCGTGTACTACGTCTGAAAACACCGAATGAACAAAAAACCACGGTATGCTTTGCGCATACCGTGGTTTTTACATTCGTTTTCGTTTTTATTTGGCGTATTCGATCGCCTTGGTCTCGCGCAGAACATGAACCTTGATCTGACCGGGGTAGGTGAGCTCCTCCTCGATCTTCTTGGCGATGTCGCGGGCCAGCAGGACCATCTGATCCTCGCCGACCTCATCGGGCTTGACCATGACACGGATCTCGCGGCCGGCCTGAATGGCATAGGTGCTCTCGATGCCGGGGAAGGACTTGGAGACTTCCTCCAGCTTCTCCAGACGCTTGACGTAATTTTCGATATTCTCGCGTCTTGCACCGGGACGGGCAGCGGAGATTGCGTCCGCAGCCTGTACCAAGCAGGCAATGATGGTCTGTGCCTCCACATCGCCGTGGTGGGCATGGATGGCATGAATGACCTCGTCGGATTCCTTGTACTTCTTGGCAATATCCACGCCGATGGTGACATGGCTGCCTTCCACCTCGTGGTCAATGCTCTTGCCAATGTCATGGAGCAGACCGGCACGCTTGGCGGTCGTGATATCGACGCCC
>JAZOBQ010000047.1:0-3788 GCA_045596005.1 Oscillospiraceae bacterium | reverse complement strand
CTTTTTCATACATTCGCCTCCCGAAATCTTTATACCTATAAGACGAAAAAATTTCAAGAAAGTTCCATATGATTTCAGATATTTTTCAAAAGTTCCGGTATTTCCTCAAGACTTCTCACTTCGTACTCCGGCACTATATCCTCTCTCCCCTGCTTGCCACGGGGATTGAACCAGCAGGTGTGGATTCCTGCATTGATGCCGCCTTGTATGTCGCTTGTGAGGCTGTCGCCTATTATTATCATTTCGTCTTTATCAAAGGAGGGCATTTTGGCAAAGCAGGAATCAAAAAACTCGATACGGGGTTTATCGTAACCGATGCGCTGGGAGATAAATATCTCCTCAAAAAAATGCTCTATGCCCGCGCTGGCGAGACGAGGCACCTGTACGCTCTCATTTCCGTTCGTGACCATATAGAGCTTATATTTGCCGTACAGCGTCTCGAGCAGCTCAACCGCGCCGGGAATGAAATAGTGTCCCTTGCTCAGCTCGCTGTTGTATCTCTGCTGGGTGGCGGCGCTGTCACCCGAAATGCCCAGAGCCTCAAAAAATCGGTCAAAACGACGGGTAAGCACCTGCGCGCGTGTTAGTTCGCCGCGTTCGAGCATCTCCCAGTGGAGCTTGTTTATGCCGCTGTAGAGTGATATGTTCTCCTCCGTGGGCTCTATATCTATGGAGCTCAGAGTCCTTTTAAGAGCCTCGTGCTCGGCCTTCTGAAAATCAAGTATGGTATCGTCAGAGTCTAAAAGTACAGCTTTTATCATTTCAGGTATTCTCCCTAATTAGATGTAGAGGCCGGATACTGGCCCACCCGAATTACATGAAATTGTTTAGCGGGTCGGCCGGGTGTCCGACCCCTACAATTATGTAATAAATCCTTTCTCATGTCAAACAAAAAAGGCGAAGTCCGGAGACTTCGCCTTTTGATATATGCTTTACAGCTTGTTTCTGATGATCTTGCCGCTGATGGTCTTGGGCAGCTCATCGCGGAATTCAACGATTCTGGGATACTTGTAAGGAGCGGTACGCTTCTTGACATAGGTCTGGATCTCCTTCTTGAGTTCCTCGGTGCCTTCGGTACCCTTGACCAGAGTGATGCAGGCCTTGACGACCTGACCGCGGATCTCGTCGGGAGCAGCGCAGACGCCGCACTCCAGAACATAGGGCAGCTCCATGATGACAGACTCAATCTCGAAGGGTCCGATACGGTAGCCGGAGGACTTGATGACGTCATCGGCGCGGCCGACATAGTAGAAGTAGCCGTCCTCATCGCGCCATGCGAGGTCGCCGGTGTGATAGTAGTCGTCATGCCACTGATTCTTGGTTGCCTCGGGAGCATTGTAATATCCCTTGAACAGACCGCAGGGAGCTCCGTCGCCGGTGTAGATAACGATCTCGCCGGTCTCGCCGGTGCCTACAAGCTCACCGTCCAGATTCATAAGTTCAACCTTATACATGGGGTTGGCGGTACCCATAGAGCCGAGCTTGGGAGTTGTGCCGACAAAGTTGCCGATTGTAAGGGTGGTCTCGGTCTGGCCGAAGGCTTCCATGATGGCCAGGCCGGTAGCCTCCTTGAAGCGGTTGAAGACCTCGGGGTTGAGAGCCTCGCCGGCGGTGGTGGCATGCTTGATGGAGCTGAGATCGTACTTGCTGAGGTCTTCCTTGATGAAGAAGCGGTACATGGTGGGAGGAGCGCAGAAGCTGGTGATGCCGTACTTTGCGAACATGGGCATGATGTCGTCGGCCGCGAACTTATCGAAGTCATATACAAAGGTTGCGCCGCCGCACATCCACTGACCGTAGAGTTTGCCCCACAAAGCCTTGCCCCAGCCGGTTTCGGAGATGGTGAAGTGGATGCCCTCGGGGTCAACATTGTGCCAGAAGCGGGCGGTAACATAGTGACCGAGAGGATATCTGTAGCTGTGGTCAACGGCCTTGGGATAGCCGGATGTGCCGGAGGAGAAGAGCATGAGCATGGTATCATCGCCGCAGGGACTGTCCTCGGTGCGGTTAAAGCGGCTGGAATACATATCATATTCATCGTCAAAGCTGTGCCAGCCCTCACGCTGACCGCCTGCAAGCACCTTGAGTCTTACACTGGGGCAGTGCGCGATAGCCTTCTCGGCCTCAGCAGCGCAACCGCCAAATGCTGTGCAGACAACAGCGGATACAGATGCAGCGTTGAAGCGATATTCGAAGTCTTTTTCAACGAGCTGGTCCGTTGCGGGAATGGCGATAGCACCGAGCTTATGCAGGCCGACGATGATGGGCCAGAATTCCCAGTTGCGGCGCAGAACGAGCATTACTCGCTCGCCCTTCTGGATTCCGAGAGCTCGGAAGTAGTTGGCTGCACGCGCGCTCATCTTCTTCATCTGCAGGAAGCTAAAGCGGCGCTCGACTTTATTGCGGTCGATATGCAGCATTGCAAGACGATCGGGCTCACGCTCGGCGATCGTATCAACAACATCGAATGCGAAGTTGAACTTGTCGGCGTCGGTGAAGGTAAGACCAACGGGAGTGCCCTTTGCATTGACTTCGGTCTGGATAAACTTATCCATATAGTCGGGGAATTCCTTGACGGAAGCCACGACCTCAACGGGAGCAGCCTTAACAGCGGAAGCATTGACCATACGGCCGTGCTCCCAGACAAGCTCCTCATCCTCATCGGGAAGAACGATCGCGCAGAATACGCAGTCAGCGCCGCCTACGGCGATCATACCGTGAGGAGTGGAGGAATTATAGAAAATGCTGTCGCCGGGGGCGAGAACTTCGGTGTGTTCACCGATTTTGACTTTCAGAGAACCCTCGATAACAATATCGAATTCCTGACCTGCATGGGTATCCTGCTCGATGGGGGCGGACTGCTGCGCCTCAGAATATTCATAGCGCACCCAATAAGGATCAGCCTTGCGGTTTTTAAACATGGGTGCGAGGCTCTGGATGGTGATGCCGGGTTCGCGTGCAGTGAGCTGACCGTCGCCGCGGCGGGTAACGGTGTATCCGCTCAGACGGGGTGCTCTGCCCTGCAGCAGCTCCATCATTTCAACATCAAAAAGCTCGGCGCACTTGTGGATAAAGCTGAACGGAAGATCGGCCTTACCGTTTTCATACATCTCGCATTCAGTAATGCCAAACCCGGTCTGGGCCGCCATTTCCTCGAGAGAATAGCCGCAGTCAAGACGCAGCGCCTTGATACGCAGCGCAACTTCCATTAACATTCCGGTGCTTGTGTTTGCCATGATCTGTACCTCCAATTTTGAGAATATCGAAGCGGATTTAAAAACAAAAAACCCGCCCCAAAGTTTCTTTGAGACGAGCTAAACTTTAACCCGCGGTACCACTCAAATTGCGTTTTTTCAAACGCCACTCATCGGACTCAATCAAGTCCTTGGCCTTTACGCAGCCTTCACGTGGAATCTTACCCGGCTTTGCAGCCGCTCGGACTCCCGACTCGGAAGTGATGGACAGCTTGGTTCTTTCGTCATCCGCTCTCAGCATAATGCGGACTCTCTGGGTCGGAAAGGATACCCTGTCGTCTTCGTCATTGTCATTTGCTGATATTAAAGCACTAGAAAATGAATTTGTCAACATTTTTTCGTATAAAAATTACACAAAAATTTTAGCGCTTTACCAAGGTAAATTGATACGGTTTTTTATAAATATATCCTTTTTCGTCAAACTTTCTTGACGCGGGGAAATTGGCGGACTATAATCTACAAATAGCGTTTATTGAATATGGGGTATTAGTACTTTTATGACAGATTTTCTGAAACTTATGTCTGAAGGACCGA
>JAZOBQ010000046.1:0-6994 GCA_045596005.1 Oscillospiraceae bacterium | reverse complement strand
CACTTTTCTCGATCTTCTGCAAGGAAAATACGAATATCGCGGAAGTATATGCTCCCCTGTGAACTTCGTATACTTCCCATTTCCCGTTTCCGACCAATGGATAAGCGGTCTTGAGGCAGCGGAAGAAGCCTGCCCCGGTCTTGAACTGTGGCGGCTAAAAAAGGAAATGGCCGCTCTCGAGCTGCCCGATGAGCTTTTGTACCGCCCCTTTGGCAGCATGAGCGGCGGCGAACAGACAAAACTGCTGCTCGCTGCGCTCTTCCTGAACGAGGGTGCTTTCCCACTTATCGACGAGCCGACGAATCATCTCGACATCAAGGGCCGCGAGCTCGTGGCGCGCTATCTCCGGCGTCAGAAGGGTTTCATTCTCGTCTCGCACGACCGCAGCTTTCTTGACGCCTCGGTTGACCACATTCTCTCCATAAACCGCGGCGGCATAGAAACCATACAGGGCAACTTCTCCGTCTGGTGGACCCAGCGCAAAAAGCAGGACGAATTCGAGCTTGCCGAAAACAGCCGCCTGAAAAAGGAAATAAAGCGCCTCGAGGCTACCGCCCGTGAAAAGGCAGGATGGTCGGATAAGCTCGAAGCGACCAAAATCGGGAGCCATATCTCCGATCGCGGCTTTGTGGGAGCCCAGGCCGCACGTACCATGAAACGCAGCAAGGCAATCGAAAAGCGCTCCGCAGCCGCAGCCGAGGAAAAAAGCCGACTGCTGAAAAACATCGAACAGTCTGATCCTCTGAAGCTCAGCCAGAGCCGCCACCACGCCGCGTTCTACATTGAAGCGCGCGATCTCTCCGTTTTTTACGGAGACCGCAGCATATTTGAAAACCTCAGCTTCAGCCTTTCCGCCGGAGACCGTCTCGCTCTGCACGGTCCAAACGGCTGCGGCAAGAGCAGCCTTATCAAGCTTATACTTGGCGAGAATATCGCTCACAGCGGTGATCTGAGCATAGCCAAAGGCCTTCGCATCTCCTATGTTTCTCAAAGCACCTCGGGACTTGGCGGAAGTCTTTATGAATACGCCGAGATCAATGGTATAGATGAAAGTCTATTCCTCGCCATTTTGCGCAAACTTGGTTTCAGCAGGTTGCAATTTGAAAAACGCATGGAGGATTTCAGTGCCGGTCAGAAAAAGAAGGTGCTGCTTGCACGCAGCCTGTGCGAGAACAGCAATGTTCTGATATGGGACGAGCCGCTCAACTACATTGACCTCATCTCCAGAATGCAGATAGAGGAACTTCTGCTCACTTATAGTCCCACCATTGTGTTTGTTGAGCATGACCGCGCCTTTTGCGAGGCTGTTGCCACAAAAACTCTGGATTTTTCAGACGTAAAAATAAAATTCTAAAATTTTTTCAGAATAAAAAAGGGATTTGGCCGATGGACGTCGTATAAAGTATTGGAAAGAAAATTGCAGCAACAATGCAACAGGAGGAAAGCCTATGCCGATGTGTCCGAGAGAGATCAGAGAAATCGCCGAGCGCAGCCTTATATGCTCCTACGGTGTGCTTTCCGAAAAAAGCCGCGGTCGACTTGTGCCGGAGGAGGAGTGTCCCCTGCGTACCTGCTTCCAGCGTGACATTGACCGCATCACTCATTCCAAGAGCTTCCGCCGCTTAAAGCACAAGACCCAGGTATTTCTCCAGCCCGAGGGCGACCATTACCGCACCCGTCTCACTCATACGCTTGAGGTCACCCGCCTTGCCCGCACCGCTGCAAGAGCGCTGCAGCTCAATGAGGATCTCGCAGAAGCAGTGGGTCTTGGTCACGACCTCGGACACACGCCCTTCGGTCACGCCGGTGAGCGCGCACTCAGAGATATCCACCCCGGCGGTTTCAAGCACTATGAACAGAGTCTCAGAGTCATCGATTCCCTCGAAAAGGACGGAGAGGGGCTCAACCTCAGCTATGAGACCCGCATGGGAATTCTCAACCACACCTACGGCGCACCGGACGACACCATGGAAGCCACGCTCGTCCGCTTTGCCGACCGCATCGCCTACATAAACCACGACCTTGACGACGCACTCCGCGCCGGTATACTCACGCTCGACGACGTTCCTTCCGAGATACGTGAAGCTCTGGGAGACTCCAACAGCCAGCGCATCAACGCCATTATCAGCAACCTCATCGACCACAGCCGCGACGGCGTTGTGGCCATGAGTCCCGCGATGCGCGACATTTATGAGCTTTTCCATAACTTTATGTATGAGCGCGTCTACTATAACCCCGTCGCCAAAGGCGAGGAAAGCAAGGTTAAGGGCATAATCAGCGGAATATATGAATATTATGTCAGTCATTCGGATAAACTTCCCGATGACTATAAAAAAATATCCGAACGCGACGGACTTGAGCGCGCAGTCTGCGACTATGTCGCCGGTATGACGGACAAATACGCACTGGAGACCTATTCCAACATTTTCATTCCCATGGCCTGGTCGGTCAAGTGACCCTATTAGTCCACCCCTTGTAAAAGGGTGGCAAGACAATGATTTGAAAGGCAGGTGAACACACATGGCATTCCCCGAGGGATTTTTGCAGGAGCTTGCGGACAGAAACGACATAGCGGACGTTGTGGGCAGCTATGTGCGTCTCACCAAACGCAGCGGCGCAAACCTTTTCGGTCTGTGTCCCTTCCACAGCGAAAAAACGCCCTCCTTCTCCGTCAGTCCCGACAAGCAGATCTACCACTGCTTCGGCTGCGGCAAGGGCGGCAGCGTCATAAACTTCATAATGGAGATCGAAAACCTCTCCTTCCCCGACGCAGTCGAGTTTCTTGCCCGTCGCTGCGGTATGGAAGTGCCGGACGAGCGGGAGGATGAAGGACGGAAAAAGCGCGAAAGGCTGCTCTCCCTCAACCGCGAGGCTGCGAGGTTTTTCCACGACCAGCTCCTGCGTCCCGGCGGCGCACCCGCGAGAGAATATATAGCAATTCGCGGCCTCAGTCCCACCGTTGTCAAAAACTTCGGTCTGGGTTATGCGCCCGAATCGTGGTACGATCTCGTTAACGCCATGAGGGCCAAAGGCTACACCGACTTTGAGCTTGTCTCGGCCGGTCTTGCCAACTCCAACAAAAGCGGCAAGGGCGTTCACGACATTTTCCGCTCCAGACTGATGTTCCCTATCATAGATGTCCGCGGCAATGTCCTCGGCTTCTCCGGACGAATTCTGGGTGATGGAGAACCGAAATACCTCAACACCCGCGAGACCCCCGTTTTCAACAAAAGCCGCAATCTTTTCGCACTGAATCTCGCGAAAAAGAGCCGCAGCGGCTACATTATTCTCGCCGAGGGCAACATTGACGTTGTCAGCTTACATCAGGCAGGTTTCGACTCCGCTGTGGCCTCGCTCGGAACTTCGCTCACACCTGAGCAGGCGCGGCTTATCTCGCGCTATGCAAACGAAGTCGTCATCGCCTACGACAACGACGGCGCGGGACAAAAAGCCGCCCAGCGCGCCATAGGCATACTCGAAAATCTCGACCTCAAAGTAAAGGTGCTCAGAATGACAGGAGCAAAGGACCCCGACGAATTTATCAAACAAAAAGGGCCCGATGCATTCAAAAATCTGCTTGAACAGTCGGAAAACCATGTGGAATACCGTCTGCAGAGCGTCATGAACAAGTACAACATGGACGTTGACGAGGAAAAGGTCGCCGCGCTAAAGGAGGCTGTCGGCGTCATAGCCTCGCTTCCCAACGCGGTGGAGCGCGAAGTCTACGCCATGCGCGTTGCCGACAAATGTGCCGTCAGCAAAACGGTGGTCACCGACGAGGTCGAGCGCGCCCGGCGCAAAAAGATATACTACGCGAAAAGGCAGCAGGACAAGGATTCTTTGCGTGCAGCGCGCGGTGCGCAGCCCAAGGACAAATCCATACGCTATGAAAACGAGCGCTCGGCTCTCGCCGAGGAGGGCGTTATCAGACTGCTTTACCTCGACAGCGGTCTTTTCTCCGGAGTTAAGCTCTCTCCCGAAGATTTCTCGAGTCCCCTGCTCGGACGCTTTTATGCCACGCTCATGGAAAAGGCAGAGTCCCATGTGCCTCTCTCCATGGCTGCTCTCGCCGCGAGCTTCACCGCGGAGGAGATAGACCATCTCACAGGCATACTTCAAAAACCCGAGGTTCTCTCCAAGGGTCAGCAGGCTCTTGGCGATTACATAAATATCATTAAAACCGAAAAGCAAAATTCCTCCGCAGAGGACGACCTTCGCGCCTTTGCAGAGCAAATGAGAAACAGAAAAGGATATGGTGGACAAAATGGCTGTTGACAAAATCAAGAACGAAGATCTCTCCAACCTGAGCGAAAAAGAGCTCAAAGCTATGGCGGACAAGCTGTTGGCCGAAGCAGATGCCGAGGCAGAAGCATCCGAAAGCGACAAGGGTGAGAGCCGCTCCGTTGATGACTATATAGAAGAATTCACCCTTATTGAAATGGCACCCGCAGGCGCAAAGAAAAGCCGCGCCAAGAGCAAGAAGAACAAGGCCAAGGCCGCTCCCACTATGGACATCACCGGCAAGACCGCCGAAGAAGTCCTGAATATGCTCCTCGAAAAGGGCAAGAAGAGCGGCACTCTCTCCAACAAGGAGCTTGAGGTCCTCGAAGGTCTGAACATCGACTCCGAGCAGATGGACAAGTTCTATGCCGCGATCGAAGCCGCCGGCATTGACACCATCATCGACGAGGAGGACTTTCTCCCCCCCATCGATGACGATCTGCCCGTGCTCGACGAAATAGACGATGTTCCCGAAGAGGAGATCATTGACACCGATTCCCTCGTGGACACCTTCTCCACCGACGACCCTGTACGTATGTATCTCAAGGAGATAGGCAAGGTCTCCCTGCTCACTCCCGAGGAGGAGATCAATCTGGCCATCCGCATGGCAGACGGCGACGAGGAAGCAAAGCGCCGCATGGCCGAAGCCAACCTCCGTCTCGTTGTCTCCATCGCAAAGCGCTATGTCGGACGCGGCATGCTCTTCCTCGACCTCATTCAGGAAGGCAACCTCGGCCTCATCAAGGCTGTTGACAAGTTCGACTACACCAAAGGCTACAAGTTCTCCACCTATGCCACCTGGTGGATCCGTCAGGCCATCACCCGCGCCATCGCCGACCAGGCCCGTACCATCCGAATCCCCGTACACATGGTCGAGACCATCAACAAGGTCATCCGCGTGTCCCGCCAGCTGCTGCAGGAGCTCGGTCATGACCCCAGCGCCGAGGAGATAGCCGAAGAGATGGGTCTGCCCGTTGAAAAGGTGCGCGATATCCTCAAGATCGCTCAGGAGCCCGTCTCTCTCGAGACTCCCATCGGCGAGGAAGAGGACAGCCATCTGGCCGACTTCATTGAGGACGACAACGCCGCCGAGCCTGCCGAGGCCGCATCCTTCACCCTGCTCAAAGAGCAGCTGATGGAAGTTCTGAGCACTCTCACCCCCAGAGAGGAAAAGGTTCTGCGTCTGCGCTTCGGTCTCGAGGACGGACGCACCCGCACCCTCGAAGAAGTGGGCAAAGAGTTCAACGTCACCCGTGAACGTATCCGCCAGATAGAGGCCAAGGCTCTGCGCAAGCTTCGCCACCCCTCCAGAAGCAAGAAGCTCCGCGACTTCCTCAACTAAAAAATATCATTTCCCGGAGCGTCGGCGCGCAAAGCTCGCTGACGCTCTGAGCAAATTAAGACCTAAAGCCGCAAGATCATCCTGAAGCCATTTTTTCACGGAGGTGCTGCAATGCTCAGCGAAAGACAGAATTTTCTTGAAACCATAAAACGCGGCGGTTCACCCGACAGACTCGGAAACTGCTACACCGCATTCAAATTCATACTTGGCGACCCTCTTTTCCAGTACATAAGAGGAAACCGTGTCCGCGGCAGCGAGTCCCGTGACCGCTGGGGTACCCTTATCTCCTTCCCCGAAGATCAGCCGGCACCCATCCCCATCGTCACCGCGGAAAATCAGGTCATTCAGGATATCGAAAACTGGCGCAACTACGTCAAAGTCCCCGACCTCATCGCCAACTGCTCCGACGGTTGGGAAGAGGCGCAGGCGAATCACGCCGCCATTGACCGCGACAACTATCTCTCCATCTCCATTGCCGGTACCGGCATTTTCGAGCAGCTGCACATGCTGATGACCTTCGAGGACAGCCTTGTGAATCTGCTCATGTATCCCGATGAGATGCACGAGCTTATTGAGGTAATAACCGAATTCCGCCTTCAGTACATGAAGCTCATCGTTGAAAATCTCCATCCCGACGCTATTCTCAGCCACGACGACTGGGGCAGCAAAACGAGTCTCATGATGTCCCCCGATACATGGAGAGAATTTTTCAAGGAGCCTTATCGCCGCATCTATAAATATCTCCACGACAATGGTGTACTTGTTATCCACCACGCCGACAGTTTCCTCGAGCCGATAGTTGAGGACATGGCTGAGATAGGCGTTGACGTATGGCAGGGCGTTCTGCCTTCCAACGACATCGTCCGCATCAGCAATCTTCTTGACGGACGCATGGCGCTCATGGGCGGCATAAACTCCCTCGTCGACCGCGAGGACGCCACAGAGGAAGAAATACGCGCAGAGGTGCGCCGCTGTCTGAGCGCTTACGGCGAGCTTGACTGTTTTGTCCCCAGCTATACTTACGGCAGCCCCGGCTCCATTTTCCCCCATGTTGAACCCATAATTATCGACGAGATAGACCGTGCCAGAGGTCTCAAATAAGAAGGCAAAAAACAAACACCGTCCCTCGGCTGAGCATACGCAAGCCGGGAGACGGTGTTTGCTTTTTGTGCCGAGAGGGATATCCCGGCATTTTATGTTTATTTTTTCATCGCTTCGACCTTTTCCATCCAAAACTCCGCAAACTCCGCTTCAAATACGGCGTCATCGGGAAACAGTTCAAAATAGCTTTCTTTCTCCGTTTCTGCCGCAATAAGCATTTCAAGGCCGTATTTCTCAACGAGCCACGCTGTAAACACCATCGACTGGCAG
>JAZOBQ010000045.1:0-11511 GCA_045596005.1 Oscillospiraceae bacterium | reverse complement strand
GGGAACTAAATGTCGCCGGAAAACACATATTTGATTTTATTCGCGTCTGCGGACGCGAAATCTGCGATGCTTTTTTGGACAGAATAATAGGACAGGAGCTTTCGCTCCTGCCCGATTGAGGTGGGTATGAATTTTAACTTGTCGCCCTCATGCGAGGCGTGGGGGATCAGGAATTAAAGAATTTGGCGTTGATTTTTTCAAGTTTGAAGTTATAAGTTGTCGAACCGCCGGTATTCAAACTGCCGGTCACTTCACCAATATGGATATACGTCTGATTGTAATGGCTTGTTCCAGGAATCTTGATTGCCAGATAAACCTTTCCATTCAATTCAGTATTTTTAATTATTTTGCCAGCTTCTTCCAAGTCCCATTTACCGGAAGACTTCTCTAGGATCTCCCATGAACCGTCCGATTTCTTGCAGCGCACAACGAGACTAACCCCGTCGATATTTGTCTCCTGACCGCTCAATTTATAGCTGGCCTCTGCGGTCATTTCGACTTTAATATTACCAGATGTCATTGTTACGCTGTAATCACTTTTCAGACAAGCCGAGGTTCTGTCTGCCTTGGTGATCGTAACCATGGAGTCTCGTCTTGCATCGAAGGCCAGATAATACTCGTCGATAGGACGGGTGACTCTCACATGGTATGTGCCGAGCTCGTAGGGAATCTGCTCAGTCCACTCAGCATTTTCTTTGTTGGCGTCGAGATACTCGATAACAAAATCTGTGGGATATCCCGTACCGGAATTGACAGAGACGTTTGCGCCGATAGGTGCTCCATCGGCATAGGGAGCAGTTTTCTGCGCACCCCACTCGATCACGGACTGAGGTATTTCTTTCAGCTGTCTCCAGTGCGCGTAAAGCTTCACACCGGTGGTGCTCGTCACATCGCTGTCCTTGGTCACCAAGTTGGCGGTGGTGTCGTCCACAGTTTCGTCTGTGTCGGGCGCGTCATACCAGCCAAGGAAGTGGTAGCCGGTTCTGGTCGCAGTGGGGAAGGCCACGTCTTCTCCGGCCACGATACCGTAAGTGCTGTCATAGGTGACGACGCGGCTGTCGGTGCCGGACATGAGTTCGCCGCCCCGAGTATCGAAGCTGACATTTATCGTGATGGGAGTCCACTTGGCGTAAAGGGTGATACCGCCGGTGGGAAGAGTGGTACGGGTGGCGAGGTCCCATACAGGCTCGCTTGCGGCAAGCGCGATGGCTTCGGGCTCTTCGCCCTCGGAGCCGCTGCTGACTTCGGCGGTCTCGTCGATGTTCACGTCATCGTCCTCGACGGAAGCGGTCTCGGTGCCGCCGTTTTCGCCGCCCTCGGAGCCGGTGTCGGGTTCGTCCGCGGCAGGAGGATTCACCTGATACCACCAGTCTTCGAAGATATAGCCGGTGCGTTCGATGACGGGCAGGTTGAAGAGCATACTGCCGACGAGCTTATCCATGGGATCGGGAGCGGTGACCGAGCAGATGCCGCAGGCATCGCAGCCGCTGCTCTGGGTGTCGAAGTTGACGAGTGCTCGCTCGCCGCTGAGCTCGACGCAGTAGAGGGTGTAGCTGGTGCTCTGGTCGATCGGGCCGAAAGCGGGATTGACGGAGTTGTAGGAGATGGGTTTGCCGCTCGCGTCATTGCCTTCGGCGGCGATGAGGTTCACGATCTTGCTGAGGTAGTTTGCGGGGTTGTCGCCGCGGCGGAGCTTGAGCTCCGCATTGTCGTTTTTGCCGTCGCCGTTGGTGTCGATGTTGGTGTCGACGTTGACGCCGGTGAAGGAGAATACGGCGGTGACGCTGTTGTCCTCATAGTTTGCCTTTGCGGTGCCGCCATTAAGGAGAGCCTCGGCGACCTTGCCGGTGATGGGCTGGGTGAGGTCGATGGTCTCCATGCCGACGCCGTACTTGCCGTCCGCGCCGAGAGTTACGGCTGTCTCAGCCTGCATCATGGTCGTTACGTTGGTGAATCGGGTGAAGACGCTGTTGGCGTCGTTCTCAGCGCGGTAGTTCGTGCCGGTTTTGCTGAGGTCGATCTTGCCGCTCTCGCCCGTGAAGTCGAATGTACCGCCGTAGATGGTGGTGTAGGTCTCGCTGGTCTTCGAAGCACCCTCAATGTTGTTCACGGTGATGGAGTAGGTGCGGAAGTCAACGTCGTAATAGTATACAGTGTCGCTGACGACGGTCAGATCTTCGATTACGGGGGTGTCGATGTAACCGCTGCCGTCGATGTACTTAAGGTCACTCCAGTTGGCGAGATCCTTTATCTCTGCGGGTGCGGGAAGGTCGAACTGCTGACCCTTGAGCACCTTGCGGCCCCATACAGTCTCGTAGTTGTCGCCATCGGTCACGCAGACGGAAACATATTTGTATTCGCTGCGTTCGGAATAGGACAGGAGGGTATAGACCAGAGGAATGGTTATGGTCATATCGTAGTCCGTAAGAGTCTGCTTGCCGCGGTTGTAGGTCACGGTCATGTCACATTCAAGGAAATAGACTCTGTCGGAATCCGGAGTTACGGTGAGCATGCCGGAGTCCTTGTCGTAGCTGAATGCGGGGTGAGAGAGGGTTACGTTGAAGTATTCGGCGGGGGCGGCATCTATGCCCTGAACGCCGGTCTCGAGGTTGAGATACTTCATGGTGCGGACGATCTCGGGCAGCGGCATGGAAATGCCGTCCTTGGTGGGGTCGGAGTCGACAAGCAGCACCATTTCGTCCTCCATCGGCTCAATGAGGTCGTAGTAATACTTCTTGGAGCCGGATGTGAGCAGAGGCACTTCCTCGTTGAGGAAGTCGTAGCTGTATTCAAACAGTCCGAGTGCGTCGGCCTCGAAGCTGAGCACGAAGTAGAGGCCGAACTCAAGCGCCAGTGCGCCGTCAGTGCGCTTTTCAACGACAGGCACCTTGGAACCGGCGGGACGGAGCTTGTCGTACTGGTAGACGAAGAAGCCCCACAGCTTGATGTACGGACCCATTTCCGCCGATATTCCGACGGAGGCAACGCCTATGCCTGCCGAGATGCTTGCCTTCACGCCTGCGCGTACGCCGAGTTTGCCGAGGACATAGAAATTGAAAGCAAAGTGCTCGTCTATGATGTCCATGGTGTCGCTGCCGGCGGTGGGTTTATAGAGGCCGATCTTGAACCAGAAGCTGTAGCGTTTGCCGACCTCATACTCGAGATCGGAGCCGATGGCGAGGCTCATGTCGGCATTCACGACGAAGTCTGCGTCCACCTTGATGGAAAGACCGTAGACGAAAATGGTCTTGGAGAAGATATCCTTTTGAACAAGCTTCACCCAGTCGGTCTCCTTGGTGACAAGCTCGGAGTACTTGTCCATGAGCTCCTGCAGAGCTGCGTCGTACTCTTCGCCGAGGCCTTCCTTATCTGCGACAGTGATGACCTTCTCGAGGTTCTGAGCCACATTGCCGGTGTTGACGTCACCGGTGTAGATCTCGGCGTCGAAGTTGAAGTTGGTGTAGTTTTTGACGTCAACGTGTGCGTCGACCTTAACGCCGTTGGGAACGGGAATGCCGAGGATCTTGGTGTGGGTGAGTTCGCCCTTTACACCGGGAGCGATGGAGACTTCCTCAATGAAGGAGGCGTTGAGCTTGATGGTGAGGGTTTGGGGCTCGTTGCTGAAAGCGGGGCCTGCGGGGACGGTCATGTCCGCGCTCAGAGTTACGCGCATCTGAACGCCGTCGCTGAAGTGGAGCTGCTCGCCGCTGCGGATGATCTTTGCGCTGACGTCGATGTTGCGCAGATCATAGCCGTTAACATCGATGGCTGCAGAACTGCCCGATGCGCCGCTGCGCAGCATATTCTCGAGCGCTTCGCTGCCGCTGCTGAGTTCGCCGGAATTGAGCACTACATTGGCGAGCACTTCGGCTGCTTCCTCTGCAAAGCCGCTTTCCTCGAGCTGAGCTTCCACGGCGGCCTCTGCGGCAGCTGCGGTGTCATCGCTTACGAGGTCGGTACCTGCAAGATCGATGTTGGCGTAGAGGTCCATGCTGCCGAGAATTTCGGCTTCGGAGGACTTTCTGTATTCGATAGTGCCTTCGGCTGGGTCATAGGCGGTGATGCGTCCGAAGTAGAGAACGGTGTCGTCATTTATCTCGCCGGAATAGAGCGTGATAAAGTCGCCGACATTTATCTTGCTGCGCGCGGAGCTCAGGGTTCCAAGCCCGGCGCCCAGCATGTTCTCGTACATGGAGATATCGAGATAGTCAATATCGGTAACGCCGGTCTCGGCTTCGTGGTCGATAGCAGTTGCGGCAACATAGAGGGGGAAGTTGTCGGGCAGCTCGTAGAGCTTGATCTGGTCTTCCTGGCTGAGAGCGCCGAAGGAATATGTGCCGTCAGCGTTTACGGCGGTGATCTTTACATAAGTTACGGGATCGAGAAGTGCGGCATCATTTGCGGTTTCTATGGCGCTTCTGGTGCGGGGGTCAGCACCGCTATAGAGGCAGACAATGTTGTCCTTGGCGAGAGTGGTGGCACCGCTGTAGCCGAAGCTGCCGCCGGCCTCGGAGTAGCCGGTGACCTCGGTGAGAGGTATGTACTTAACGCCGCTGCCGAGGCTGAGCTCCTCTTCCTCGCCTCTTGCAATGGAGAAGCTTGCGCTTCGGATGGTATCGGCCTTTCCGTCGAAAATGAGGGCATTGCTGAGAAGGTGCAGCTCATAGGAAACACCGGGGGTGAAGCCGCCAACGGCCGATACGGTGGTAATGCCGCTGCCGTTGGAGGAGAAGGCAAGGGTGTTGGGCTTGGAGCCGTCCTTGGTCTCGAGAAGCACGGTGTTGTTGTTAACGGGGGTGCCGTCAAGACTGCGCACGTCGAAGCTGAGAGTCGTGGGCTGATCCATCTTGGTATAGGTGGTTACGGTCAGCGCGTCGGTGCTCTCCATCTCCTGATACTTGGCATAGACTCTGGTGCTGCGATAGAAAGGTACATCAGGATAGAAGGGCTCGGTGAACTCCTCGTCGAGGTAATAGCCTACGAGTATTGCGCCCGGCTTGGAGTAATCCTCAACGGCGGGCATCTGAGTAAGGGGATAGCCGATAGGTACGGTGAAGCGGTCGATGAGGCGCTCGCCGTCATAGAAGGTGATGGCGCAGGCCAGGATCTTGTCGAGGTCATCGGGGTCGATCCTTACACGGTCGGAGGGCACGCCGGGTTCTTTGTACCAGACTTCAACGATGTTGTCCGTACGCATGCACAGCGTGGCGGTCTGAGCTCTTGCAGCGTTGCCGTTAGGGTCGAAATTGACGCCGTCGCCGTTGAGAAGACCCTGTTTCCAGAGCTTGATAACGGCGGACTTGGCATAGAGAGCGACTTCGTCGAGGTCGGCGGGGAGAGTGGTGATCTCCTCTCCGGTTTCGTAGACAACATCAAAAGTTTCGAAATAGCGCACGAAGAACGCAGCCATCTGCTGGCGGGTGATAAGAGCGTTGGGGGAGAACATACCCGCACCGGTGCCGGTGGTTATGTTATGCTTTGCCGCCCAGGCAACGTAGGGAGCGTAGTATGCATCGGAGGGTACGTCTGCGAATGCGGATTCGCCAGCGTATGCAGCGGTGTCAACACCGGCCATGCGGCCGAGCACCGTTACGAACATTCCGCGGGTCATGGTGCCGTTGGGATCGAAACTGGTTTCGGAGACACCGTTGAATATGCTGTTGATGCGGACATACTGCACGGCATCAAAGAACCAGTCATCTTCCCTTACGTCGGCGAAGGGGTTTCTGAGAAGGGCTTCCTTCTCTTCGCGGGACATGGTGGTGACATCCTTGACGAGGTCGCCGGCCAGAGCGGCAGGTGCCATTGAGAGCAGCATGCATATTACCAGAAGCAGGCTGATGATTCGTTTCTTCATGAGGATATTTCTCCTTGCTTTTTTCTCGGTGTTTTTTAACGGAGCGTATTCGCTCGCGGAGCTGTTATTTCGCTTGAGTGAATTGGGAAAGATAATGGAAACCCATCAGGAATGCTGGCAGGGCGTACCACGGTTTCCTCAGTGTGCGGTTGTATATCTCCACCGCTTGCCGGAGTATGTTTTCGCTCCTCTCGGCCACCGCGGCGGCGTCAGGGTCGCCTCTCGATCTCAGCGCCATTTCGCGGCGCAGCGTGAGCTGCTGTCTGGCGCTGTCCACCGTGAGTTTTCGCTCACTCATGATGCGTTTTACATCCCTGAACCAGAGGTACAGCAACAGAAGAGTGCTGCAGACGGCGATGAACAATATGATTTTGTGTGTCAAAGCTACAGCCCCCTTTCAAACGCATATAATGTGGCACTTTTGACCGCAGTATACCATATATTATGTTTTTTGACCCGCTATTTGCCTGAATGGTATGTTTTTGCGGCCTCAATGGCAAAAGGGGAGACTGGAAATGTTAAGGTGGCTGTGATAAAATCAAAATGGATCTTTATTGATGATGAAAAGGGGGGCTGCGGAAATGTATATTGCTGTCTGCGATGACCAGTCCGAGGAGCTCGGATGCGTCGTTGATTTGCTGCGCCTCTGGCAGGACGAACACAAAAATGTTCTGCATTTCAAGACATTCCGAAATGCCGCCGAGCTGCTTGATGCGGCAGAGAAAGAGCGCTTTACGCTTTACCTGCTCGACGTTATGATGCCGGGCACGAACGGCATTGCCGCTGCGCAGGAGATACGTGCCTTCGATGATACCGCAGATATTGTTTTCCTCACTTCCTCCCCGGGATTCGCCTATGAAAGCTACAGTGTGCACGCACTCGATTATCTGCTCAAACCGATCCGGGCAGAGATGCTTTTTCCGCTGTTGGACAAGTTGGTTTTGCGGGAGCAGAAGCCGCAGGACGGACTGACGCTCAAATGCGGGCCTACATTGGTGCGAGTACCGTTTTCACAGCTTGCTTACGTTGAGGTCATCAGCAAGCACCTTTACTTCAACCTGACGGACGGTCAGCAGTATGAAGTTGCCGGGTCGCTGAAAGATTATGAGACTCTGCTGCTGAACCAACCGGAGTTTCTCCGCATAGGCCGCTCTTATGTTGTCAACACGCTTCAGATACGGGAACTTTCCCCCGCGGGGATACTGACTTTTTCCGGCAGGAGCATACCCATTCCGCGCCGTTTGTACCCCCAGCTGCAAAAAGACTATATGAAACTTTTGTTTCAGCAGAGGGAGGAGTGAGCGAATGGATATCCTGACAACACTTAGTGTGTTTAACTATGGTCTGGTTTTGATTTACGGCTTGTTCCTCAGCGTGGAGATATCCGGCGGATGGGACGGAAAGCGGCAAAAATATCTCATCTTTGTGCTTTGCCCGCTCTTTCTGCTGGTTCAGGGAGTGTGCTGGAATGTCTGGGGAGAGGAGTTTACCAGAAAGCTGTATCCTCTGATGACCCATTTGCCTCTGGTGCTGATACTTGTTTTCGGATTGAAAAAAAGAATCGGAATAGCATTGGTCAGCGTTCTTACGGCTTATCTTTGCTGTCAGCTTCCGCGCTGGGTCAGCCTTGCGCTTGAAGCTGTTGTCGCATCCCCTCTGGTGGCGGAGATAGGATATACTGTGGCCATACTGCCGATTTACCTGCTGCTTCGCCGCTTCTTTGTACGCAGCGCGTATGACGCCATGAACTATTCAAACCAGTCGCTGACCTTGTTCGGAAGTCTGCCTTTTGTGTATTATGTCTTTGACTATGCCATGGTGATCTACTCGAATGCACTCTATGCCGGCATTCCGGCGCTTGTAGAGTTTTTCCCGACTGCGCTGATAGTTTTTTATCTCGCTTTTCTCGCCGCCTTCCATGCCCAGACGCACAAACGCTCTCAGGCTGAGCTTCAAAGGTCCGTACTGGAAGTTGAACTGAAGCAGGCAGGAGCAGAGCTTGAAAGTCTGAGAAGAGTGGAAACACAGACGGCGATATATCAGCATAATATGCGCCATCATCTGACAGCGATAAATGCTTTTCTGTCCGCCGGAAACCCGCAGCAGGCGGAAAACTACATAAAAGCTGTGCAGGAGGATATCGAAGCGATCGCTCCGCGAAGCTTCTGCGAAAATGAGCTTGTCAATATGCTTTGCTCGTCATTTTTCAGCAAGGCAGAGCACGCGGGCATACAGATGAAGATCGAGGCGAAATTGCCGCGAGAGCTTCCCGTTTCCGATACGGAGCTCTGTTCTATCCTTTCAAACGGTCTGGAAAACGCTTTTAATGCCATTGAGGGATTGGAGCAGTCGCTCAGATGGGTGGAGCTGTACTGCGGCATACGCGCGAGCAAGCTCCTGCTCGAAATAAAAAATCCCTATGAGGGCGAGATCGTTATGCGCGGAGGTATTCCCGTTTCCGGGCGCGACGGCCACGGTTACGGCTGCATAAGTATTCGTTCCATCGCCGAACAAAACGGAGGACTCTGCACATTCGAAACCAAACATGGAGTGTTTACGCTTCGCGTGGTTCTTCCGCTCAGCGAACCGAAAAACGGTGCCGCGAAGGAATAAGGCGGCGGAAAGCGGTCCGAAAAAACGAATAATAAACAACAAAAAGCCGTGTATTCACTCTGAATACACGGCTTTTTCGGCACTTAGTTTTATTTTTTCGCTTTTTTCTTGAATATCTGCTTTCTGAGAAGCACAAGGTTGAGAACAACGAAGAGTGCGGCAAAGATGCAAAGGCACATAACGGTCTTGCCCAGACTGTGAGGCGTGATGCCAACGAGAAGGAAGAGGGGGAAGCCGAACAAAATGGCCCAGGGCTGGTGGTAAACAAGGTTGTCGCTTGCCTGAGTTTCAAACTTGGGATCGATCTCGCGGAGCAGTATCATACCGGTGGAAGCGGTACCGGTCTGCATGCCGTAGATGGAGAGAAATGCCTCATGCTCATAGAGGGGGAATACGCGCTTACAGACATAACGGTGGTAGAAATAGGTGGCCACGGCACCGAGAATGCACATGATGGAAAGAGGGACTATGAAGCTGGGGGTGAGGAAGGCGCTGAGGTCAATTGCGGCGATGGAGGCTATGACCATGATATCAAACATGAAACCGGAGATGCGGTTGAGCATGAAGTTGTTGGTGTAATCGCGCTTCATGACACCGGATTTACGCAGTTTGCCGATGACGAGACGCACCAGCATACCGAAAATGGTGGAGAAAAGGAACTGGAAACCCCAGATCATGCTCTGGATAGTGCCGCCGAGGCCGCCGAAAATGCCGGCCTCGATGAGGCAGTTGACGCCCTTCATGAAGAGGAAGGCGAGAATATAGGCGATGAATACGAGGGAGACCTGGATGGTGAACTTGTCCATGCTTTCGCTCAGGGGGATCTCGTTTTTGCCGGCGTAGCTGTCGAGAGTCATGTCATCCTCGGCATTTTTGCCGGTTTCGCCTTTGATTATTCCTTTTTTCTGCAGTCCTCGCAGGGCGATAACACCGCCGATGGACGAGGCAACAAAACCCATGGAGGAAACGGCAAGACCGAAGCTTGTACCGTTTTTGAAGCCGTAGGTGACCTCAAAGGTGTGACCCCAGGTGTAAGCCTGCCCGGGACCCTGACCGTAGCCGAGGGGAAGAAGAATGCCGGATGCAAAGAAGCTGCCCAGAGCAAAGAAAAGAATGATAGTAACGGCAAGACCTATGACAGCCTGCAGCAGGTAGCCGTTGACAACGGCGAGACCGGTGTCAAGTGCGCCGGTTTTGGAGCGGTTGTCGGCCTTCTTGTCGACAGTACGAAGAGCCATGGCTGCAAAACCGAGACCGAGACCGTGGTAGGTGAGTATCTCAAGGATACCGCTTTCATAGAGAGGAATGTGCAGAACGTGTTTGAAAAATGTGTGCACGATGAGCAGAATAAAGCCGCCGAGCACGGAGGAGGGGATCATCAGTCTTCGAAGGGGCGTGATGGTGTTGCGCAGGGTATTTGCTATTATCATGGAGACAAAAAGCATGGTCATCGTAATGATGAAGCTCCATACGCTTGTGTCCCACAAATTCATTCCAGTAGTCATATCTGTATCTCTCCTTTGAGTTTTTGCATCAAAGTTGTAACAACTAATTATCGAATAAAAGTCGGAAAATGTCAAGTGTCTGGCTTTGGGGGTGAAAAACTTGACCTTAATTTACAGACTTGATACAATCAAGTGTATAATAATGGAAAAAGGAGATGGGATGTATGAAGAATAAAACGGCGGCAATTTTGATATGCGTTTTACTTCTTTCTGCTTGCGGGAAAATCGCGGTGCAGAAGACGCCGACAGCTGTGCCGGAAGTGCAGCAGTCTTCGGCTCCCACTACAGAACCCTCCACGGCCACGGACGTCCATATATCGCTTGAAAGCACCCCTTTAACGGAGCCGGACAAACCGGAAGGCGGGAAGACTCCCGAGCTGCCGTCATTTTTCGGCGGCCCTGTTTTCCATATTGAAAACGGCGAGGGACAGGAGACAAGTCTTGAGAGCATATACCGCGAGGGAACGGAGCAGGAGATGAAGCCTGAAAACCGCAGCTATGCCCTTGTCGACCTGGACGGAGACGGTATTGACGAGGTGGTGCTGAGCCTTGCCATGGGCGACAGCGAGTACCCCTACGGCTTTGAGATAGTGCATTCGTCGGAGAAAATGGGTGGATACCCCATGCCATTTGGCTACGCGGTGAATCTGCGTGCTTTCAATGACCTGCGCAGCGACGGCACATTCACGGTCTCCTGCGGCGCCTATGATTGGGAGATACGCAAAATCGAGAGCTTCGATGAGAACGGCTTTATAACGCTGCCTATTATGGGTCGACATTCCGCGTCCGATGAAAACGGAGAGCTGGTTTTCAGCTTTTTCATAGGCGAGGAGAGTTGCTCCGAGGCTGAATTTTTTGCCGCCGTGGAAGAACATAATGCCGAAACGGAGCCGGTGGAGTTTTTCAGTTTTGGCCTTAAAAGCTGCCAGTCCTCTTTCGTGGCTGAGGGGGAGGATGAGTACACCCTCTCGAACGGTCTTAAGCTGGGACTGAGCTATGAGGAGGTCAAGGCCATCGTGGGTCCGCCCCAGATGAGGGAGACCGTGGAGCTTGAAGTGGCCAATTTCTATAAGCTCTTTTACCGGGGACTGGGTGTTCTCAGCTTTGTGTCCGAGCCGGAGGAGAGTCTGGAAGAGGCCTCGCTTCTGTGCATACAGATTCTGGAGCGGGGTGTGGAAACCGCGAGGGGAATAGCTGTGGGCAGTGAGCTTGGGACTCTTCGGGAGAAGGGGATGGAGCCTGCTGCGGAAAACAGTATGTTTGGCCTGTGCTTTCCAACTATTCGCAGCGGTGATATAATGGCCTACGACGGCGTTGTGGATTCCTATAACGGCCTTGCAGGAATGGCGGAGGGACGCCACCTCTTTTTGATGATGAGCGACGGACTGGTGAGCAGCATCCTTATCCGTCCCGCTGTGGCTATGGATGCCTTCCCACCGGTGTATCCGCCATCTTTGGGTTATAACTATGTAAGCGAGCTGGAGGGGATCGGGCAGATTGAAAGAATCAGTATAAAAACCCTGCGAAACGATGAGG
>JAZOBQ010000044.1:0-28875 GCA_045596005.1 Oscillospiraceae bacterium | reverse complement strand
CTTCGCAGGTAGGCTCGGTCACGACCCAGGATACCACGACGCAGGTGTGCTCAGGCTTCTCGCTGGGTTCGGGGGAAGGCTCGGGACTGGGCTCGGGCTCTTCTTCCTCAAGACCGGGCAGGACTTCCTCGCTGTAGCGATAGAGAATGGCGGCGAGCTGTGCACGGTTTGCGTCGCCCTGAGGCTGGAGATTGCCGCCAATGCCGTTGATGATGCCTTCGTTGACGGCCCAGATCATTGCGGTGATCGCCCACTCGCTGACAGAAGCAACATCGGGATAGCTAAGGATGTCGCTGTCGCCAAGCTCGATCTCATAACCCTTGTAGATCACGTAGCGGTAGAGCATGGTGACAAGCTGTTCGCGGGTGACGCTCTCCATGGCCATGGTACCGTCGGAGATGCCGTTTTCCATCGCCCACTGCTGGCCAACAAGCCACCAGGGGTCACTCTTGGAGGTGTCAACACCGTCGAGTCTGGCCAGCGTGGTCCAGACCATTGCACGGGTAACGCTTCCGTCGGGGCCGAAGCTGTCGCTGTCGACGCCGTTCATAAGGCCCTTGGCGTAGACATAGGCCACCTCGTCGGCGAACCAGTCGTCAGCTGCAACGTCGGTGAAGCCACCGGCTGCAGATGCCATGGGCATCATGGATATTACCATACAAAGAGCAAGAAGTATGGCAAAAAATTTTTTGCTCATAGAGTTTTTCCTCCTATGAATTATTTTCCCCGCCAGAGGATAAATTTACGCGTAACATTATATACCTTATTAAAGTCGAATTCAAGTAGCTCGCTGCATAATTTGCTGGGTAATAATACACAAAAAATGGAAATAAAATTACAGCAAAAAGGAGCCATATGGCTCCTTTTAGCGGTCTATTACCTTTTTCTTCGCCCATTTTCCGCTGCGATAGCGCAGACCGAATATTATGCTGCGCACCGTCCAGTCGCCGAAGAATCCCCACCAGATGCCTATGAGTCCCATGCCGAAATGGCGGCAGAGGAGGGTCGAAAGTCCCACGCGGACGAGCCACATCGTGCAGGTGGATACTATCATTCCGAATTTCACGTCGCCTGCGGCGCGCATGCCGCTCGCCGGTACGAAGGCGCACATCCAGAACACGGGCTTGAGTATGCTGATGAAGAGCATCGTGTCTATGGTCATTTCCGTCGTCGCCGCGTCCATACCGGCGAGACGGGTGGCGAGAGGCGTCAGCGCCATGGCGAGCCAGTTGAGCACGAACAGAATGCAGAACGACCAGATGGTGAGTTTTTTGATGTAATACTTCGCCTGATCCGGCTTGCCTGCGCCCATGCATTGACCGACAACGGTCATAAGTCCGGTCGCGACGGCCTGAGAGGGCATGCTGGTCATCAGCTCGATGGCGGCGACTATCGCGTTCGCGGCCATGGCTGTAGTGCCGAGGGTCGAGACCGTGGACTGCACCGCGAGTTTGCCGAACTGGAACATGGCGTTTTCGATGCCGGAGGGTATGCCGATGCAGAGCACGAGCCAGATCATGTGGAAATTCGGGCGGATAGCGGTGTAGCGGCCTATTTCTATGGACTGACCCGGGCGGCGCAGGAAAACGAGCATGACGATCGCGGCGAAGGCGTTGGCGCAGAGTGTGGCCAGTCCCGCGCCAACAACGCCCATGTCGAGCACGAACATCAGCGTCGCATTGCCGACGATGTTGATAGCGTTGGCAAAAAGGCTGACCTTCATCGGCAGGCGGGAATTGCCGGAGGCTCTGTACAGCGCGGAGGCCGCTCCGAAAAGGGCGATGAAGGGGTAAGAGAAGATGGTCACGCGGAAATATGCCGAGGCGGCGGACATGACCGCCGGTTCAACGCTGCCGAAAATTACACCGAGCAGCCAGTCGCGCAGCAGGGAGACCGCCGCTGCGATCACGACGGAGAGCGTGAAGGCGCTGAGCAGCACCTGCTTCGCGGCGGAGTTGGCGTTGCGCTTGTCGCCGCGGCCTATGTACTGGGAGCAGACTATGGTGCCGCCGGGGGCGAGAGCGGTGAAGAGGAAGATGACGAGCTTGTTGATCGAGTCGACGAGCGCCACGCCGCTTACGGAGGCAGGACCGAGATTCGACACCATCATAGTGTCCACGGTGCCGATGAGGCTCGTGAGCATTTGCTCGACGATGAGCGGTATCAGAAGTTTTCTGAGGTCGCGGTTCGAGAACATCATTGCGGCGCGTCATCTCCTTTCTGCTATGATTGAGCGTAATAGCGGCGTGCCGTGTCGTCACGCCTTACAAACTTTTATTTTATCACCCTTGCAAAAATGATGCAAGCATTCTGCATATTGCAAACAGTAAAGGAGGCGGAAAGGAATGAGCAAAAGATCCCGTGCGGCAGCACTTGCGCTGTTTGTCATATACTGCGCTGTGATGCTCTGGCTGCTTTTTGCGCGGAGCGAAAGCAGCATAAGAGGCGTCAGTCTGGTGCCTTTTGCCACAATAAAGGAATTTTGGACAGCGATGCTGCAATCCTATGGCAACGAGGGTATGGAGACGCTGTTTATGCTTTCGTTCGTCAACCTTGCGGGGAATGTGGTGATGTTCATACCCCTCGGTTTTTTCCTGCCGCTGCTGTGGCGGGGACTTCGCCGTTACTGGTTGAGCCTGCCGGTATGCGCTGCCCTTATTGTCGCCGTGGAGGCACTGCAGTTTATGACGGGTCTGGGCAGCGCGGATATAGACGACTTTATTTTGAATATGCTTGGCGCGGTGCTGGGATATGCTTTCTTTGCTGCGGCAGGAAAAATTGAGGCGAGAAAAAACACCGCAATTTTCATTGAAAGAAATGGACAAATATGGTAAAATAAATGTATACAGGCGATATTCAAAACAGCGGGAAAGGGGCGACACCATGAAAAAACGAAATCTTATTCTGCTGCTTCTTGGTATACTGCCGATAATTGTCGGATGGCTGTGCAATTCGCTTCTGTTTTCCGGTTTCGGCTGGCTGCTTATGTCCGTCGGATCGTGGCTTTGGCTTGCCGTATGCATTGCCGCGGCGGACAGAAAGGGAAAAGTTATTACACAGAGTCTGCTGCTCTTCGCGGTGGGAATTGTTATGATGGTGCTCTATTTCTGCTACCAAAGCTTCTGGGTAGATACGGTGAGCATTTTCAGCCCGCTTAATACCTGGCCGCAGTATTATCTCGGCAACTGGAGCGTAATGGCTGCGCGCATCTATGCACTCATCCGACCCTCGGTGTTTTCGAGTGGACCGATATATGTTATCGCGTCCGTGCTGGGTGCCGTTTTCACTTTTGCGGGTGTGTTCATCAAAACAAGATTCAAGAATGTGGAAAAGGATTTTTGACACAGACAAAAATGGTGTGGTTTCATTTTGAAGCCACACCATTTTTATGTATTCAAATTATCTGTGCTATCAGCAGCAGGACAACGCCGGGAACGCCGAGAACGCCTGTGATGATGGCATTGAGCCAGTTTACCGGTATGCTCAGACCCACCCACGCGCCGACGAAGTTGAAAATAAACAGGAACACGAATCCCATGAGCGCGTGGAGGAAAATCTTCAGCGCCAGTTTCATGGGCCCTTTGAGTATTTTGAAAAGCAGTCCTATGAGCGAAATGCCCACCGCCAGCATAAAAACGATTATCGCGATCGCCATTTTATTTTGTCACCGTCCATGGTCTTGATATTTCGCAAAGCGGCACTGTAGCGGCTTTGCAGCGCACTTATCTCGAGGATGCAGGCCTCCACTATCTCAGGGTCCGAAGCGGCGTTGAAACAGTTGTAGGCCTCGCTGAGGCTGAGTCTGAGACGCTCAAGCTCGCTGCGCGCCATGCCTATTCTTTCCATCAGCTCGCGCTTTTCCTTTATCCTCGACATATATTATACCTCCGCCGTCAAGTGTCTGCATTGATTTTGCTCATTGAAGCAGGAATTTAAGCCTGTTTTTTTCATATTTTTCCGCAAGTATTTTTGAAAAGCAGGCTCATAATAGAAGTGGACTCACAAAAGGCGATGCTGATGCCGCGGGAAAATGACCGAAGGCGGAAGCATTCGGAACAAACGGAGTATCGGCTGCGATACGGTCTTTGTTCGGGACCTTGAGTCAAGCGCCGGCATTTGACGGATAGCTGATGTGGGAAAAGTGTGAATATGAAGTTTCCGGCGCGGCGGGAGCTGTCCATTGGGACAGCTCCCGTTTTGGGTATATGTCTTGATTTTTCAATTAAAATGCTCTATACTATAAAATTGGTTTAGTATGTATGTAATACCACCAGATATTGTGAAAACAGGAGTAAAATCCAATGGCAAAAGCAAAAACAGCGGCTTACGACAACGACAGTATTTTTCAGCTCAAAGGACCGGACAGAGTCCGTCTGCGCCCGGGCGTAATTTTTGGCTCCGACGGTCTTGACGGCTGCCAGCACGCCGTTTTCGAGATACTTTCAAACGCCATCGACGAGGCGAGAGAGGGATACGGCAAGCTCATCACCGTCACCCGCTATGAGGACAACAGCATAGAGGTCGAGGACTTCGGACGCGGCTGCCCCGTTGACTGGAACGAGGCCGAAAAGCGCTGGAACTGGGAGCTTGTTTTCTGCGAGCTTTACGCCGGCGGTAAATACAAGAACAACGAGGGCGAGAACTACGAGTACTCTCTCGGTCTGAACGGCCTTGGTTCCTGCGCCACCCAGTATGCCTCCGAATACTTCGACGTTGAGATACACCGTGACGGCTTCAGATATGAGCTCCACTTCAAAAAAGGCTGGCCTGTTGGTAAAAAAGGCCGCGAACTTATCAAGGAACCCAGCGAGAGAAAGAAAACCGGTTCGCGCTTCCGCTGGAAACCGGACGCCGAGGTCTTCACCGACATCAATATCCCCGAGGACTATTTCCGCGATGTGCTCCGCCGTCAGGCCGTCGTAAACGCCGGCGTCACTTTCCGTCTGAGACTTCAGCACGGGGCAAAGTTCGAGACTGCGGACTTCTGCTACGAAAACGGCATCGTGGACTATGTCGGCGAGATATCCGGCGAGGGCGCACTCACGGCGCCCTACTTCATCGAGACCGAGCGCCGCGGACGCGACCGCGAGGACAAACCCGAGTACAAGGCCAAGCTCTCTGCAGCCTTCTGCTTTTCCAACATAGTCAACCGCATAGAGTATTACCACAACTCCAGCTGGCTCGAGCACGGCGGCGCCCCCGAAAAGGCCGCGAAAAGCGCCTTCGTTTACGCCATAGACGCCTATATCAAAAAAATCGGCAAGTATCAGAAAAATGAGAGCAAGATCAGCTTCCAGGACGTTGCCGACTGCCTCGTGCTCGTGACGAACTGTTTCTCCACGCAGACGAGCTACGAAAACCAGACCAAGAAGAGCATCACGAATAAGTTCATTCAGGAAGCGATGACCGACTTCTTCAAGGAGAAGCTCGAGATCTACTTTATCGAGAACAAGGCAGAGGCCGACCGCATCGCCGAGCAGGTGCTCATCAACAAGCGCTCCCGCGAAAAGGCTGAGACCGCAAGACTCAATCTCAAGAAAAAGCTCACGGGCAGCATGGATATCTCCAATCGTGTCCAGAAGTTCGTTGACTGCCGCTCGAAGGACGTGGATAAGCGCGAGATCTACATCGTGGAGGGAGACTCCGCACTTGGCGCCTGCAAGCTCAGCCGCGACGCGGAGTTTCAGGGTATCATGCCCGTCCGAGGCAAGATACTCAATTGCCTCAAGGCCGACTATGTGAGAATCTTCAAGAGCGAGATCATCACCGACCTTCTGAAGGTGCTCGGCTGCGGCGTTGAAGTTGAGACCAAGAAAAACAAGGAACTGAGCTCCTTCAGCCTCGATAACCTGCGCTGGAACAAGGTCATCATCTGCACCGACGCCGACGTTGACGGTTACCAGATACGCACGCTGATACTCACGATGATCTACCGTCTGGCGCCCACGCTCATAAAGGCCGGTTACGTTTATATAGCCGAGTCTCCGCTTTATGAGATAAACAGCAAGGGAAAGACATGGTTCGCCTATTCCGAAACGGAAAAGGCTCAGGTGCTTGCCGAACTTGACGGCGCAAAATGCACCATCAGCCGCAGCAAGGGTCTCGGCGAGAATGACCCGGATATGATGTGGCTCACCACAATGAACCCGGAGACCAGACGTCTCATCAAGGTCATGCCCGAGGACGCCGAGGCGACGAGCCGCATGTTCGACCTGCTGCTGGGCGACGATCTTGCCGGCCGCAAGAGCCATATCGCCGAAAACGGCTACAAGTTCCTCGATCTTGCCGATATTTCCTGAGAATTCATAACAGATAAATAATAATTCCGGAGGAATAAACATGGATTTTACAAAAAACTTTTATCTTGCACGCAACATAGTAAAGGCCTGCCTTTTCACAGCTATGGGTCTGTGCATACTCGGACTCATCGTCAATGAAGCGGCAGCAACCATCGGTCTTTACATCGTTATCGGAGCCGTTGCTCTTATCGCCGTTGCACTCGTGATAATCTTCACCTGTCTGAAGTGCCCTTACTGCGGAAAACAGATTATTTCAAAATGCCTTACTGTTACTGCCTGTCCCCATTGCAGACGCGATCTTGCCACAGGCATCAAGAGCAAGAAAAAGAAGAGATAAGGAAGCTGATTTGCGGCGCGATGTGGTCATCGCGCCCTACGGAGCGCTGCGAAAGTGCGGCGCGTCATTCGCAGGGCGGGCTGGCTCCGTTCTGCCGTTTCCGCCCCCCAGTTTTAAAAGGGGAAAGCTATTTCAAAGCAAAGAGGTCAGTTTATGGCAAAGAAAAAAGCCGAAACCGTAAAAAAAGCTCCCGTGAATCCGGATGTAATGGGTCTGAGAGCCGAAGTGCTCGAGCAGCCCATAACCCAGACTCTTGAGCTCAACTATATGCCCTATGCGATGAGCGTTATCGTCTCCCGCGCCATACCGGAGATAGACGGCTTCAAACCCAGTCACCGAAAGCTGCTCTATACCATGTATGACATGGGACTGCTCACAAAGGGCAGGACAAAAAGCGCCAATATCGTCGGTCAGACCATGCGTCTCAACCCCCATGGCGATGCCGCGATATACGAGACCATGGTTCGTCTGAGCCGCGGATACGAGGCTTTGCTGTCTCCTTTCGTGGACTCCAAGGGCAACTTTGGTAAGGTGTACTCCCGCGACATGGCCTACGCCGCGTCGCGTTATACCGAGGCAAAGCTCGCGCCCATATGTGCCGAGATATTCAAGGATATCGACAAGGACACCGTCGACTTCGTGGACAACTACGACGGCAGTATGCTCGAACCCACGCTTCTGCCCACAAGTTTTCCCAATGTGCTCGTGTCCGCCAATATGGGTATCGCCGTCGGCATGGCTAGCCAGATTTGCGGCTTCAACCTCGGAGAGGTCTGCGAGACCGCAGCGGCTTTCATAGCCGACCCACACCACGATCTGCTCAGCACTATGCCCGCCCCCGATTTTCCGACAGGCGGCGAGATAATCTATAACATGACGGAGATGCAGAACATCTACCGCACCGGCTGCGGCAGCTTCAAGGTGCGTTCGCGCTGGCGCTATCTGCCGAAGGAGAACGTCATAGAGGTATATGAAATACCCTATTCCACCACGGTCGAGCAGATAATGGACAAGGTGGCCGAGCTTCTCAAGGCCGGAAAGGTACGCGAGATCAGCGATATGCGCGATGAGACCGACCTCAGCGGCCTCAAGCTCGCGATCGACCTCAAGCGCGGTACCGACCCGGATAAGCTCATGCAGAAGCTTTTCAAGCTTACCACTTTGCAGGATCAGTTTTCCTGCAACTTCAACATCCTCATCGGCGGCAATCCGCGCGTGATGGGCGTTGGCGAGATACTCGAGGAGTGGGTGGCATGGCGCACCGAATGCGTGAAGCGCCGCGTTTACCACGAGCTTGCGAAAAAACGCGAAAAACTCCATCTTCTCAAAGGTCTCGAGAAGATACTTCTCGATATAGACAAAGCCATATCCATAATCCGAAATACCGAGCGCGAAGCCGACGTCGTGCCCAATCTGATGATCGGTTTCGGCATAGACGAACTGCAGGCTGAGTACGTTGCGGAAATAAGACTGCGCAACATCAACCGCGAATATATACTCAAGCGCGTTGCTGAGGTCGAGGAGCTGCAAAAGCAGATATCCGACCTTGAGGATATACTCTCGAGCCGCCGCCGCGTCAGAAACATCATCATCAGCGAGCTCAAAGCCGTTGCCAAGAAATATGCCGTGCCCAGAAAGACCGGCATAGTCTACTCCGACGAGCTTGAAGAATTCGAGGCCGAAGATGAGGTAGAGGACTATCCCTGCACGCTGTTCCTCTCCAAAGAGGGGTATTTCAAAAAGATCACACCCCAGTCGCTGCGCATGAGCAGCGAACAGAAGTACAAGGAGAACGACTCTCTGCGTACTTCCTTTGAGGCTACGAACCGAAGCGAACTTTTGATATTCACCGACCGCCAACAGGTCTACAAATGCCGCGTGAGCGACTTCGAGGACACCAAGGCCAGCGTTCTCGGTGTATATCTTCCTACAAAGCTTGGCATGGACGAGGGCGAAAATGTGCTTGAGATGATAAATCCCGGCGACTATTCCGCACAGCTGCTGCTGTTTTTCGAAAACGGCAAGTGCGCGAGGGTCACGCTCGACAGTTATGCTACCAAGACAAACCGCAAGCGTCTTACCGGAGCTTACTCCGACAAGAGTCCGCTGCGCAGCATTTTGCTGCTGAAGGACGAGTGCGAGGTCGCATGCTTCACCACGGAGGGCAGAGCGCTTGTGTTCAACACCGCGCTGCTCCAGCCGAAGACCAGCCGCTCCACTCAGGGCGTAGGACTTATGAACATAAAGACCAAGTATCGCTTCGACTATGCCGCAAGGCTTGAAAACACCACGATCAAGAACGTTTCGCGCTACCGTGTACGCAGCGTTCCTGCCCTCGGAGCTCTTCTCAAGGAAGAGGACAGAGGAGAGGAACAGATGAGTCTGCTGGGAGAATAAGCGCGGAATGACCGGAGTCTGAACGGGGGAGGAACCGTATGGAACGCAAAAAGCTGCTTGATTACATCTCAATGTATGTGAAGATCGTTGTCGGCTGCGTTATTTATGCCGCCAGCTTCAGATTTTTCATCTATCCCAACGATGTTGTTCTTGGAGGCGTTGTCGGCGCCGCGACCATCATAAATTATCTGACGGATCTGCCCGTCGGTGTTATGACCATCGTTATCAATATCCCGCTGTTTATGTTTTCGTGGAAACATTTTGGCTTCAAGTTCCTTATTTCGAGCCTTGTTGCCATGCTCCTGAGCTCCACGCTGATGGACCTTATGGAAGTGATAGACTTCGTCGCCACGAACGACCCCCTGCTCGCAGCGGCTTTCGGCGGAGTTATCAAGGGTCTCGGCCTCGGACTTATCTATTCCACGACCGCAACTGTCGGCGGTACGGACATAATAGCCAAGTTCCTGCGCCGCAAATATCAGCATATCAACTTTTCTACCTTTATTCTGGCTATGGACGTGGCGATATTCCTGATTTTCGCTCTGCTTTTCGGAAAGCTCGACAGCGCCATGTATTCCGCCATCTGCATGTTTATCACATCCCAGGTCGTGGACATCGTGCTCTATGGCGCGGTGAACAGTAAAGTATGCTACGTCATCACCGATGAGAGTGCAGCGATAAAGGAAGCCATAACCGGCAAGCTCCGCCGCGGCGTGACCTATATTCACGGCGAGGGCGCATGGTCCGGTCAGAAGAAAAATATTATTCTCTGCGTCATCAAGAGAAACCAGATAGTTGAGCTCAAAAAGCTCGTGAAATCGATAGATGACAACGCTTTTATGATAGTTTCCGATTCCCGTGAGGTATTTGGTAAAGGCTTCACCTATATCGGAGACGAAAACTGAGGGCAGCAGGCAGAAAGGAGCGGCAGATATGAAGTTGAAAAGGATCCTCATGGGCATTCTTGTTTGCGGACTTATGCTGTCTGCCGCCGGCTGCGGTTCACTGTTCAGCTCGGAGTACTACTACTCCGAACCCTACCGCGACGAAGTCAGCATCGGCGACGGTACGGAAACGGAAGTAAAAAACTATACCACACTGAAAAATGCCATATTGCAGCTCGTATATGAAAGGGAGGAGTCGGCGCAGTTTCGCTTCGGAAGCTACACCGGCTCGCTCATGGACGACCTCGCCGCTGTCTGCCATGAGATAAAGACCTCGACACCTATAGGTGCTTTCGCCGTTGAGGACATAAGCTATGATACCAGCAGAATAGTCAGTTACTACACGGCAGACATCAAGATCGAGTATAAAAAAAGCGCCGCCGAGATCGCGGCGATCGTGACCGTAAACGGTTTGGGCGAACTTGGAAGCCACATTCTGTCTGTCATGGGCGACTATAGTCCCGAGACCGTGGTAAGAATATACTCGACCGCAGCCTCGGAGGAATATATACGCGATTTCATACGCGACAGCTACTACGCTGACCCTTTTTTGGTGTCGCAGCTGCCTGACTTTGATGTGTTCGCTTATCCCGACTCGGGACCGGAGCGCATATATCTTGTGGATTTCAGATATTCTGCCATGCCGGAGCGGCTTCGCGAAATGGGCGGGCAGCTTCTGGCCCGCGCGGAAGAGCTTGCCCAGTCCCTCGGCGAAGATGAGCCGGTGTTTCTTGCGCTGAGATGTGCGGATCAACTCTCCGAGATGTGTGCCAATACCGAGACGGCGATAGCTTGGCCCAAAACTGCCTACGGAAGTCTGGTGGAGGGTGGCTCTGACCCGGAGGGACTTGCTCTTGCGTACAAGGCTTTGTGCGACAAGCTGGGCATTGACTGCAAAGTCGTGCTCGGCGAACGCGAAGACGACGGCGGCAAGGAGCATGCATGGAATATTATTTGCATTGACGGCGATTATTACCATGTCGACGTGAGCCGTTTTCACGCCGACGCCTATTCCTCGTTCCTGCTCAGCGACGCGGACATATGGGGCGAGTATTACTGGGATCGCGAGCGCTATCCTGTCTGCAGCGGAGTTCTCGGACCTGAGGATGTTTTCCAGATGCCTCAGGAGGAACCTGATGAAAATGCGCCTCCCGAAGATTCTCCGCCTGAGGAAATGCCCGACGAACAGCCGGCAGAACCCTCTCCGGAGCCGGAAAAGCCGGAAGATGGAGCTGCGGAAGGATAATTGAAGAAAAAAGCTGAAAATAGGTATTGACATATTTTCTGGATGTGCTATAATAATCAAGCGCTAAAAAATGTGCGGCTGTAGCTCATCCGGTAGAGCGCCACCTTGCCAAGGTGGAGGTAGCGAGTTCGAGCCTCGTCAGCCGCTCCAGAAAAAAGGACTTCTTTCGAAGTCCTTTTTTGTTTTATAAGCTGAAATGAGCCACCCCCATACGGGATGGCTCATTTTGTTTATTGAGTTTTTCACAGTTCCTGCACGAGCAGCACACCCTCGCAGTTCGTTATCTCCGCGATTATCGCATCGGTTCGGGTCTTTTTTGGCAGACGCAGAGAAAAAATCACGCAGGAATTGTGCTCTGCGGAGGTGGTGGAGCGGGTTATTTCCATGCTCAGAATGGAGGTTTTGCTGCCGCGCAGCAGCTTGAGTATGCGGTCGAGCGCCTCATGTCCGGAGTACTCCAGATAAAGATTCAGTTCGGGACTGGAGTTGAGGATATGAAACTCCAGTTTGGAGAACACAAGCTCGGCGAGCAGGATGAGAGCGGTGGTAAGCACAGCGGCCTCGTAAAAGCCGCCGCCTATGCTGAGACCGACTATGGCGGAGGCCCAAAGTCCGGCGGCTGTGGTGAGGCCTTTGACGCGCTGGCGGCGGGTGACGATGATGGTGCCCGCGCCGATGAAGCCTATTCCGGCGATGACCTGAGCGCCCATGCGGGAGATATCCGTCTGATAGTTCATGACAAAGGCGAGATGCTGACTCGTAAGAGTCGTCATTGCCGCGCCGAGGCATATGAGAATATGGGTGCGAAATCCGGCAGGGCGGCGCTTGAACTCACGTTCGAGACCTATGGCTCCGCCGCAGATGACGGCGAGCAGCATCCTCAGAAAGAGGCTGAGTATATCGAGATCGCGCAGGGGATCCAATAAAGTCAGCATATTTTTTCCTCCCCTCGGCTTAAAGTTCTTCTATTGAGCGGATGCGTGTGTCTTCCGCTATTGCGGCGAGAAAGTCCACATGCTTCATCTTTTTTTCCATACGCAGGATGAAGCAGGCACCGGGACGTTTTCCTTCGCCCGGACTGCGGTCTATCTCGACATCGAGAATATGTACGTTTTGCGATTTTATTCGGCTTATGATGCTGCCGATGTCGTCAATGGATTCAAATTCCACATATATGTTTATGTTTCTGGTGTTGTCTATAATGAGACTTTCAACATGAGGCAGGACGCGGATGCTAAGCAGTATGAGCAGGAAGGCCAGCAGCACGCATTCGTAAAACCCGGCGCCTACAGCGAGACCCATACAGGCGGATGCCCAGAGTCCGGCGGCGGTCGTGAGGCCTTTTACCTCCTGTCGCCCGGTGACGATGATAGTTCCTGCGCCAAGGAAACCTATGCCGTTTATGACCTGTGCGCCGAGGCGCGAAATGTCGCTGCCAGCGGTGGAGACTCCGAGTTCATGCCAGTCGGAAGCGAGCATGTCGGAGAAGTACTGCCCTAGTATCATGGTCAGGGCGGCGCCCATACACACAAGGAGATAGGTGCGGAATCCTGCGGCACGGCGTTTCCTGCCTCGCTCCATGCCGATCATACCGCCGAGCAGCATCGCAAGCAGCAGACGCAGGCTGAGAGATACTATATTGAGTTCACGCAGATAGTCCAGGATCTGTGCCATGCAAAAACCTCCTCTCCAAAATCATTCTTTATACTTTCTTTATATTCTAACATATCCAAGGCTGATACACAAGAAGCAGCTTGCCGCCGCAAGGCGAAGAAAACGCCCCGGGTTTATTAAACCCGGAGCGTTTATTTTGTGTTGGTATGGGTTCAGCCGCGCTTTTTGCTGACGATGTGAATCAGCCAGTGCTCGACCTTTATGAAAATATAGGTGCCAACATACAGGATGACAAGGCGTACGAGTGTGTGGATGAGTGCGCCCTGAACGTCGAGACTGAGTACGGTCGCAGCATTGAAGTAGACAAACGAGATCGGGCCGGAAACGGAGGGGAGAAAGAACTGACCCGCGATAAGAACGAACACTGCGAGGAAAAGTGCGATGAGCACACCCGGGGTACCGCCGATGAGGGGTACCAGAAAATGCTCAAGAAGCACGAACACGAGTGCCATCAGCACGCCGAAACCGGCCGTGATATAAAAGGTCTTTTCAGCTTTCTTGACCTCTTTGCCGAGCAGACCGATAAGGCTCGGACCCATCAGCGCCGGCCAGAATTCAGGATGTTCCACACCGAATAGCCCGCCGATAAAGCTCTCGGCGAATACGAATACCGTGACCCAAAGGGCGATGAGCGCGGCGAGGATGGCATATTTGCTTTTGCTCATATATGTCTCCTTAATCAATATGTTTGGTTTCAGCCTCCGGAGCTTACGCAAATGGCGAGGACTTCGTCACCGTCGCTGAGCGTGACTTCGGCGTAACTGTCTTTTTTGACAAGCTTGCCGTTGAGCGTGATCAGTACAGGACCGTGGATGTCCACATTGTCCGCTTTCAGCAGCTCCAGAAGATTCATACCCGGCTCATAGGGGTAGAGTCTGTCGTTGAGGCTTATCATCAGAAGTCGAAGAGCACTTCCATTTCGACGGGATTGATGTCGAATACGGAACCGGTGGCTGCGCTTCGCTCGGTGAGGAAGAATTCGGGCAGCTTATCGTCCTCGGCGGTGAAGCCTGCAAACTTATTGAAAGCGCGCTCGGTGAGCAAAGTCTTGACACCGAGACCGGCGGTAACGCGGGTGATATCTCTGGGGCCGCCGTAGAGACCGCTCATCATGTCGGCGAGCAGATACATCTTGGGAACAATGTGGGAGAATGCGAAGAGACACATCATGCTGTCGGAGAAGCAGATGGCTACCTGCAGCTTGTTGGAGGCGTATGCCTGAGCGGTACGTCCGGCGTCGTCAAAGGCGCGGCCCATGGTCAGTGCGGCGGTGTGGTCGGCACCCTGAGGGCAGGTGGCATAGGTGATGCCGGTACCCTTGGTGTTGCGGGGGTCATAGCCGGAAATCGCCTGATGCTTGACGGTGGGTATACGCTTTGCGCCGAGAGCGAGACCGACGGCTTCGCAGCCGTTGCCGAGCGTGGTGCCGAAACCTACGCCGTCGCGTGCTTCCTCGAGGAGCTTGATAACGCCGTCAGCGTCGCCCCACTCGAGCTTGCCTGCGTCCATGGCAACGCCGCAGGCGGTGCCCATCTCGATGGTGTCAACGCCCATATCGTCGCACATGCGATCCATGAGAGCGATCTTGTCGAGGTCGGTGATGCGGCAGTTGGGTCCGAACAGAGCGATGGTCTCATACTCAAAGCCGGAGGTGAGGTAGTTGCCGTCGGCGTCGTTATATACGTTGGAGCACTGAACAAGGCAGCCGGGCTGGCAGGCTTTCTTGTTGCAGCCGCCGCGGGCGGCAAGGCGGCTCATAAATTCCTCCACGCCAAGCTTCTGATAGTCCTTGCTGAGCTTGCCGGAGAAGTTGTCGACGGGCAGGATTCCGGTGGCGCCGGTTTTCTCAATGGAGGAAACGGTGCCGAAATTGTGGAAGGGGTCGGTCTTGGCACAGCTTGCGACGAGAGCGTTGAGCTCCTTGGCAGCGGCCTTGTAGAGAGCTTCGTCGGCGTACTCGACTTTGTAGGGAGTGGCGGGCTTTTCAATGACGAGAGCCTTCAGACCCTTTACACCCATCAGAGCGCCGACACCGCCGCGGGCGGCGACACGGCTGGGATGGAGAGTGCCGAATTCGGTGATTTGAATGCTGGCGGCCTTGTAGAGGCGCTCGCCCGCGGGACCGATGCAGGCAACGGCGATGTTGTCGCCGTAGCGCTCGCGCATTGCGTCGACAAAGGCGTAGGTGCCTGCAAGGCGGAGATCTTCGCATTCTACGAGCTCGGCCGCGCCGTCGGTCCCAATGTGGATATAGCGCAGCTTGTCATCGGAGGGGAGACCGTGAACGGTGATCATTCTCAGACCCTGGTCGGCCATGAGCTTGCCCATGTAGCCGCCGGAGCTGGCTTCCTTGATACCGCCGGTGAGAGGACTCTTGCAGCCGACGGAGATGCGGTGGGAGGTGGTGAAGTTGGTGCCGGCGAGGACACCGGTGCAGAACATCAGGACGTTCTGCTCGCCCATGGGGTCGCATTTGGGATCCATTTTACCGGTCTTGACCAGATCCATGAAGTAGTTGGCGATAAGAGCACGGCCGCCGAGCTGAAGATACTGCTCGTCGTAGGGCAGCTTGGATATGCTGGCGTCGGCCATGTTAACAACAAGTTTAGACCACATAGTTTTGTTTCTCCTTTCAGGCGTCGTAGGCGCTGCTGAACATTTCCGCAACCCGTGCTGCAGTTATACGGTAGGGGATGAGTGCGAAGCCGGTGTCGGCGGTCACCATGGGGGCGATTTTCAGCAGGGCGTCCAGAGGAATTCCGTAGTCCTTGGGATTGGGCATGCCTACGCTCTTGATAAATGCGCGGATAGCATTTTTGGCAATGGTGCCGACTTCCTGCCATGTTGCGTCCTCGGGAACGTCAACGCCCATGGCTTCGCAGATCATTCTGACCTTGTGAGACTCGGTGCGGGCGGTGTACTCAATGACCTCTGGCAGGCAGAAGGCACAGGCAAGGCCGTGAGGCACATGGAACACGGCGCCGATGCTGTGGCCGATGCTGTGGCCGAGGTGGACGAGTGCATTGGTGAAGGCCATGCCTGCAAAGAAGCTGGCTTCGAGCATCTTTTCGCGTGCTTCGATGTTCTTGCCGTCATTAACAGCGACAGGGAGCCACTTGACGATGGTTCTGATGGCGTCGCGGCAGAGAGCGTCGGAAAGGGGATTGGCCTGGCTGCCGGTCATGGACTCGACAACATGGGCGAAAGCGTCAAGACCGGTCATGGCTGTTGCCTTGGAAGGCAGACCGATGGTGAGCTCGGGGTCGAGAATGGCGAGAGAACCAACACAAACGGGAGAAACGACGGAGTCTTTCTTGCCCTGGGATACGCAGGTGATAACGCACATGTTGGTGGTCTCGGAGCCGGTACCGGCGGTGGTGGGGACGAAGACCATGGGGAGACCGGGACGGAGGTTTTTCTGTACTCCGAAGTACTGGCGAATGGGAGGGGGATTATTGATGAGGACGTTGACTCCCTTGGCGGTGTCCATGGGGGAGCCGCCGCCTATGGCAACGATAACGTCGCAGCCGGCGGTGCGTGCTTCTTCGGCACAGGCCTCGACCATCTCGTCGGGAGGATCGGAGGTGACCTTGTCGAAGCAGACGGTTTCGATGTTGGCCATGTTCAGGTTTTCGATAATGGGACCGGCGATGCCGAAGTCCATCATGCCCTTGTCAAAAATGACGTAGGCCTTCTTGAAACCCTTTGCGCGGAGGGTGATGCCGATGCGCTTGGAGGCTCCGGGACCCATGATGGGAGGCACGAAGCATTCGTAAGTTGTGATCATAATACATCTGACCCTTTCATTTTGATTTTTGGATACTGTTTTTGGAATATATGCTTACAAAAACATCATATCGGCTTGGCGAAAGCTATTCAAGGAATCGGGGGCGGAGCCTTATTTCTGATTTTTATATCCGATGGATGCACGAAAAAGCAAGTGTCCGTTCAGTGCGGACAAAAACTAAAGAAAAGCTCACATAGAAACACACAAAAACTTGCTTTCCGAAACAAAAAGTTATATATTAAGAAACATAGAATCCTGATTTTAGCTGAAAAATGGCTGATTAATGCCGAAAACATGGCATGCGGATGTGCTGAATATAACTAAAATGAATAAACGGTGAAGATAAATGAACATAGCACAGATACGATATTTCGTTACAGCTGCACAGCTGCAGAATATTTCCAAGGCTGCCGAGGCTCTGCATCTCAGCCAGCCCGCGCTGTCCAAAAGTATAGCAAAGCTCGAGGAGGAGCTTGGGACGGAGCTTTTTGTGAGAAACGGCAAGCGCATCGCCCTCAACGATCAGGGACGCCGCTTCCTTGAGAGCGCCTGGGTCATCTTGCGCCATGTTGACAACACCATGCTCGACCTCGGCGAGATGAGTATTGGTTCCGCCGCCCGACTCAGCGTGGGCATGTACCAGCCGGACGAGAGAGTATCCGGCTGTGTTGCCGACTTCGTGCGTGAACACCCGGACATAGAGGTGGACATGAACTGCTTCATAGACTCGGATGAAAAGCTGGACATAAACAAATACGATATGCTTCTTTATCCCGACGGCAACCGCTACGAAAAGTTCAGAGGATATTTCCTCGGCAACGAGCCGTATCTTCTGGCCATGGCTGCAACCCACCCTCTTGCTGCGGAAAAAATAATTGAACCGGCAATGCTTCGCGGCAAACACTTCATATTTATGAGCCGCGAGCAGCGATATATAGAGGAGCCTTATTATCTTTGTGCCGGACTCAATCTGCGTCTGAAGGCGCAGTATTTCACGAACGCAAGAGAGCAGCATCGCCAGCTGATAGCCTCGGGCGTGGCTCTCGGGTTCGTACCCGAGGGCTGTTCAGCTCAGTACAGGAACGACGGAGGTATCGCACTGCGCCCGATCGCGGACGATCGCTTTTCCAGACGTATAATGCTATGCTTCAAACGCGAGAAATATCTGACCCAATCCGGCAGAGAGTTCCAGCGCTTTATGAGCCAGGCGCTCGGACTTAACGATGAGACGCATGGGGCAGCGCATTTGAATATGAAATAAAAGAGAAAAAACACCTCAGCAGGCAGCTTTCGCTGCAGGCTGAGGTGTTTTTCGTTTTGTATTATTGGTGCTGCTTTTCGCGGCGCATCGCGTCGAGGATATAGCAGCGTTCGTATTTCAGACGTACATAATTCATTACCTTGCGGTAATATACGGGATTACTGACGCCGCCTATGAGTCCGACCACCGGCAGACCCTGAATAAACTTGAGAACGAGGAGGTCGGTGGCGAAGGCTGCGGCTGTACGTTCGAGCTGTTCGTCGAATACTTCGGCGGTGGGAGGGAAGTCGTCGGGAGAGGCGAGCATGCGCTCAACACGGTCATCGCTTTCCACCCAGTCCTCGCCGGAGAGCATGGCGGTCTCCATCATGCAGAGGATAAGCAGCTTTTCACTGTCGTTATCCGCTCCGAAACCGTACTGCAGGGCAGCCTCGCGTACTCCGCGAAGAAGCATGCCGACAAAAAGCACAATGTCCGGCATACCTATTCCCAACGCACCGAGACCGACGCCCTCGATGGTGGTGAGGAGCATATTCGTCGCGTCGCTTTTTGCCGCGCTGCTTTCAAAAGCTCTGAGCGAGACGGAGTCTTTGTCCATGACATAGCCGAGGTCACGGGAGATGAAGCGGCGCTTCTGCTTGCTGTGGGCGTAGGTCTTATCAATGACGGCGTCGCCGTACTCAAACACGGCACCGAAACCCTTGCAGAATGCCCAGTTGAGCTTTTCGCGCGCCTTTTCGGGTATTTTGGCCTTGAGTGTGTCCAGATAGTTGCGTTCCGCGCGTTTTAGCGCTGCGCGCCGTGCAAGCTGTTGAGAACGGCAAAGCTGGGTCCAGCGGCGGGAAAGTGCGGCGGATGTGGCACCTGAATGCTCCATGTTCTGACCGTTTCCTTTCATTGAATGATTTGGCCGGGGCTTCAGTCTGAGTGAGCCTTGAATTCTTTGACTTTATCCACGAAAAAGTCAAAGAAGGGGGCGAAGTCCGGTGTCGTGCCGTCGCTCCATGAGCCGGTCAAACGCTCGGGATGGAACTGCGTTGCCCAAATAGGCTTTTCACTGTGCTCATAGGCTTCGATTATGCCATCGTCGCTGAGCGCGGTTACCCAAAATCCCGGGGCGAGAGTGCGAACTGCCTGATGGTGTGTGCTGTTGACCGGGAAACGCTCGCCGAAAAGGCGGTGCAGAAGACTGCCCTCGGGGCAGCTTACGCTGTGGCGCAGGTTCTTATCCATGTGGCAGAGATTTTTCTGCTCGGCAAGATCCTGATACATATCGCCGCCGAGAACGCAGCTGAGTATCTGGCAGCCGCGGCAGATGGCGAGTATGGGTTTTCCGGCGGAAATGAAGGCACGGATGAGAGGTATCTCGAACTCGCTGCGCTCCGTGTCGAGTACAACGGTGTCGTTAAGTATGCTTTCTCCGAAAAGCTCGGGTTCAATGTCCTCGCCTCCGCTGAGCACGAGACCGTCGCAAAGCTCGGCAAGCTCGGCGGGGCAGTGCTCAGCCGTTATAACAGGCACTGCGCCGGCTGCGGCGATCGCGTCGGCATAGGCTCGGCTGAGTACTATCTGGCGTGTGGCATTGGGACTGAGCCTGGCATTGTGATTCGATGCGCCGGAGATGCAGATGAGAGGTTTTGCCATATATGCGCTCCTTTACTGTGCGCTGCTGAGACGCTTGAGCATATAGTCGTGAGCTGCATTCTCAACGCTGTCATCAAGGGGACTCAGCTCGGTTTCACCGAAACGGCGTGAGAGTGCGGTGCGGATGATGCCGTCGCAAAGTGCGGGGTTTTTGGGGAGCAGAGGGCCGTGGCCGTAAGAGCCGAAGACGTTTTTGTATCTGGCTCCTTCGCCGCCTTCTCCGTTGTTGCCGAAACCCTTTATGATTTCGCCGAGTGGCTCAAGGCTGTCGCTGAGGAATGTGCGGCCGCTGTGGTTTTCGAAAGCGACAATGCTGCCGTAAGGACTTGAGAACATATAGTTTCCGGTGTGGCGCTCGCTGCCCGAAACGGTGTGCATATCCAGCACTCCGGCGGTCTCAATGCGGCTGCCGTCGGAAATATCAATGTATTTGCCGAGCAGCTCAAAGCCGCCGCCTATTGCAAGCATGGCAACTCCGGCCTCGGCTGCTTCGCGCAGAGCCTCGGCCTTGTTTTCGAGCAGATCGGCTGCAAGAGTTTTCTGTTCCTGCTCACGGCCGGAGCCGATGAATATGAGGTCAAAATCGCCGAAGTCGGCTTTTTCGCCAAGCTTGACCTCGCTCACAGAGCAAGCGATCCCGCGCCAAGCAAGGCGCTTTTCGATGCAGATAAGGTTGCCGACATCTCCGTAGAGATTCATTATGTCGGGATAAAGGTGACAAATTTTCATTTCCATGGTCTCAACCCTCCCAGAACTCTGCGCCGCCGGTGCGGCGGACGATATGACTTCTCAGCTCGAGCATGGCGGAGTAAGTGGGGATAATGTAGATGGGCTTATCCGTCTTTGCCATTTCCTCGGTCAGCTCAGCATAATCGGGACGGCATTTGATCTTATCTTCGGGAATTCCGGCGTATTTCAGGCGCAGAGCCATGTCGGCCCAGCGTATGCCGGAAACGCTGACGCAGGCGAGTCTGTCGCCGAGCGAGGCGAGTTTTTCAAAACCGGTCTCCCAAATCCAGGAGATATCCGTGCCGTCACCCGCGCGGTCGTTGAGGCAGATGACAAGCTCAAAGCTGTCTTCGAGACGGGAGAGGAAGTCGAGCACCTGCTGGCAGCCGGTTGGGTTTTTAACGAGCATCATTCTCGCACCGGCGGAGCCGATGGGGAGACTCTCCATGCGTCCGAAACCGCAGGAAAAGCTCTCAAGGGCGGCAAAGGCAGCGGAAGTGTCAAAACCCATGGCGAGCAGCGCGGCGGTGGAGCCGGCGGCGTTATAGATGTTGTATACGGCGGGGAGATTTATGCAGACGGGATATTCTTCGCCGTTCACACGCATATTAACGCGGCTTCCCTCTGCTGTGGAGGAGAGTACGGCGCTGACGCCGACATCGGTTTCGGGTCTGGTCTTTCCGCAGTCGGAGCATTTCCAGCCGCCGAGATGACCGAAAACGCGGTAGGCATACTCAAGCTCGCCGCCGCAGCCGGGGCAGCGGCGTACGTCGCCTCCGTCGGAGTCGGAAGCGGATACGGCACCGTTTTCAAGACCGAAGAAAATACGGGGATTGGGCAGCCCGGAGAGGGTGGAGCACAATGGGCAGTCGGCGTTGATACATACGGTGGCCTCGGGAACTTTTTCGATTCCCTCGCGGATGTTCTGCAGCGTTACGCTGACATCGCCGAAGCGATCCATCTGGTCGCGGAAGAGGTTGGTTACCAGTATCGCCTGGGGCTGAAGCTGCGCAAGAGTGCGGCGGCAGGCGGCCTCGTCGCATTCAATTACGGCGTAGGAGCACTTGCAGCGTCTGAAAAGGCTGCTTTTGAGCGCGAATTCTGTGGTGATGCCGCTGATGAGATTGGCGCCGCTTCTGTTGGCGATATAGCTCAGTCCGGCGTCGGCAAAGGCCTGTTCCACCATGCGGGCGGTGGTGGTTTTGCCGTTGGTGCCGGTTATGACCACGGTTTTTACTCCGCGGGAGAGCACGCTCAAAAGCTCGGGACAGATCTTCAGCGCGATCTCGCCGGGTTTGGCAGTGCCGCCGCGGTGCAGAACTCTTGCGGCGAGGCGCACAGCACGGCAGGCAAGGATTGCAATTGGAACTTTGATGTTCATAGTATCATCTCGATGTAAAAGGATTTGCTGTATTGAAACAACATATTATTATATCACATTTTGCTTCTTAATGGCAATAAAAAGACATGCATCGGTAAAAAAAGAAGCTGAGTAGGGCATAGCTTGCTCTACTCAGCAGAAAATGAAAAGTATGAGTCCGTAAATAACGCTGGCGCTTATGCCGCCGACGATAACCGGCCCAGCTATGGTGAAGATCTTTACCGCAGTGCCGGTTATGAGCCCCTCGGTCTTGAATTCGAGAGCCGGGGAGGCGACGGCGTTTGCAAAACCGCTGATGGGTACAAGCGTGCCGGCTCCGCCGTATTTCGCAAGATCGTCGTAGAAACCCAGACCCGTGCTCAGCGCACCCAGAAAGACCATGCATATGGTCGCTGCGGTGGATGCGTCCGTTTCGATAAGTCCGAATGCCAGCCACGCATCGGTGATGAGCTGGCCGAGGCAGCAGATCGCTCCGCCGAAAACGAAGGCCAGAAGACAGTCGCGCAAAATGGGCGAGGGCGGCATGCGCTCGCTTACGAATTTCGCATATTCTTCATTGGATAAATTCAAAAAATATACCCCCTTTGCCTTATTACAGTATGGCAAAGGGGGATAAATTTTATTCACTCAGCTTTCTATACTGAGATTGTCGATGCCGTTGCGTTCAAATTCGTCCATATAGTCGTCCATACGGGCGCTGAGTTCGCTGAGATCGTCCTGACTGAGGTTTTCCTCGAGCATATCGCGTCGGGCAAGTTCCTCGGCGAGAATGTCGAAAAACACGGCATCTTCATAGTCTGCGATGGCCTCGTGTATGCCGCCCTCCTCATAGGCTTTGGAAGGGAAGTAGTGACCCATATAGGTCTCGACAAGAGGCCGCATGCCGTTTTTGGAGCACATGGCGAAGAATTTTTCCTGCAGGAGGTCATAGTCCTCGAAACGGTCCTCTCCACGCGTGGAGTTGAGTATCCAGTTTCCGATGTAAACAAGATCCAGAAGCCTGCGAAACTCCTTGTCAGTAAGTTCGATATTCATTTTTCGCTGCCCCCTTCCGGTAAAAATCTGAGATTGATCGCGTACCATATTATTATAGCAGAGATGGAGGGAGAATTCCACAGAAAAAATTGGCTTGCGCTCTGCGGACTTTCGCGTCGGGGGTGATACCACTATGCTTTAAGTCAATTCTTAAATTCTACTTGTAATCGGCAGAGAAATATAATACAATAAGCTGTTGTAATAGGATTAAATTGGAGAAGTATGCCAATGGATCAAAGAGCGATAGGTGTGTTCGATTCCGGACTCGGCGGTCTCACCGCCGCGAGAGTGCTGGAAGAGACACTGCCCTTTGAAAATTTAATATATTTTGGCGATACTGCGAATATGCCCTATGGTCCCCGGGAACGTGAGGATCTGATCCGGCTTGCGGTCCGCAACACAGAATTTCTGCTCGGGCATGATGTCAAGGCGATTCTTGTCGCCTGCGGCACGGTATCGAGCAATGCGCTCGATGTGCTTCGGGAACGCTTTGATGTTCCGTTTTTCGGAGTTATCGAAGCTGCGGCACTTTCCGCCTCGGAGGCCACGGAGAGCGGACGCGTGGGCGTTATTGCCACAGAGGCCAGCATCAGGAGCGGAGCTTACCGCTGTGCGCTCGAAGGTATCGGAAAAGGTATCCGGGTGCTTGACAAAGCCTGCCCGTCCTTTGTTCCCCTCGTGGAGAGCGGCCACTTTTCCGCCGGAGACAGCCTCGTGAAAGCTGCTGTAGAGCAGGAACTGAGCAGTCTTAAACGCGCTGGGGTGGATACCCTCGTGCTGGGCTGCACCCACTTCCCGCTGCTGGGCGAGGCTATAAGCGAATACATGGGCGGCGATGTGCAGCTCATATCCTGCGGCGGAGAGGCGGCTCTTGCACTGGGCGAATATCTCCACCGCGAGGGCAAGCTGAATCCTGCGAGAGAGAAGGGTGGACGGCGCTGGTTCACAAGCGGCGACACGGAGACTTTCGGACGCAGTGCAGCGGTTTTCCTTGGGCATGATATCCTGAGCGAAAACGCCGGCATTTGAGGTAAAACACATGGAAAAAGAAGTTCTTATCACTATAAAAAGCAGCCAGAGCATGATGGGTGAGGAGGCGGAGCCCACCGAACTCATCACCACCGGCAGCTATGCCTGCCGCGGCGGACTGAAAAAATTCGCCTATATGGAGACGGAGCTTACCGGACTCGCCGGCACGAAGACCGAGTTTCTCATCAGACCCGACGAGGTCGTGATGAACCGCACCGGCACCGTGACGAGCCGCATGGTTTTCCAGAAAGGAAAAAAACACCGCTTTCTCTACGGCACACCTTACGGCACACTCGCCATGGGACTGAGCACCAGCTTCATCGAGAACGCCCTAAACGAACACGGCGGCAGTCTCGAGATGGCCTATGACCTCGACCTTGAAAACGCGCTTTTAAGCCGCAACCTTATAAACATAACGATAAAAGAAAAATCCGAAAAGGAGCCTTCATAAATGAATCTGATTGAAAACGCAAAACTGCAGATAAACGAGCTTGTCCACGCCGCCTACGCAAAGGCCGCCGAGAGCGGAGCTCTGAGCGCCGGTGCCGAACTTCGCGGCATCGTGGAGATACCCAAGGACACCGCAAACGGCGACTACGCCGCAAACCATGCCATGGCTGCAGCCAAGGCTCTGAGAAACGCCCCCCGCAAGATCGCCGAGACTCTCGTGGCAAACATGGAGCTTAGCGGCAGCTATTTTGACAGCGTTGAGATCGCCGGCCCCGGCTTCATGAACTTCCGCCTCGGCAGAAAGTGGTATTCCGACGTTCTCGCCAACATCGAAGCTGAGGGCGCCGACTACGGCAAGACCTCCGTTCTCGCCGGACAGAAGATCATGGTGGAATTCGTCTCCGCCAACCCCACCGGCCCCATGCACATGGGCAACGCCCGCGGCGGCGTTCTGGGCGACGCTCTTGCCGAGGTGCTTCACTGCGCCGGCGCCGAGGTCAGCCGCGAGTTCTACGTCAACGACGCAGGCAACCAGATCGAAAAGTTCGCCACCAGCATCGACGCCCGCTACCAGCAGATCATTCTCGGTGAGGACGCCGTCGAGTTCCCCGAGGACGGCTATCACGGCGACGATATCAAGGCTCTCGCTCAGGGCTTCTATGAGGCCAACGGCGACAGCTACATGGGCAAGGCCGTGGAAGAGCGCCACGCCGCCATGGCTGCCTTCGGTCTCGAGCGCAACCTGCCCAAGATGAAGGCCGACCTCGCCCGCTACAAGATAAACTACGACGAGTGGTTCTATGAGTCCACTCTGCATAACTCGGGCTATGTCGCCGACTCCGTAAATGAGCTGACTCAGCGCGGCTTTACCTACGAAAAGGATGGCGCTCTCTGGCTCAACACCTCCAAGATCCTCGGCGACAAACTCCTTGCCGCCGGCAAGAAGCCCGAAGACATCGAAAAGCTGGGTCTCAAGGACGACGTTCTCCGCCGCGCCAACGGTTTCTACACCTACTTCGCCGCCGACATCGCCTACCACCGCAACAAGTTTGCCGTCCGCGGCTTTGACAAGGTCATCAACATCTGGGGCGCCGACCACCACGGTCATGTTGCCCGCCTCAAGGGCGCTATGGACGCTCTCGGACTCGACGGTGAGAACAGACTCGACGTCGTTTTGATGCAGCTCGTCCGCCTCATGCGTGACGGCGAGGTTGTCAGAATGAGCAAGCGCACCGGCAAGGCTATCTCCCTGAGCGACCTGCTCGACGAGATCCCTGTTGACGCCGCCCGCTACTTCTTCAACTCCAAGCCTGACAGCCAGATGGACTTCGACATGGGTCTGGCTGTGCGTCAGGACAGCGAAAACCCTGTCTACTACGTGCAGTATGCCCATGCACGAATCTGCTCCCTTATCGCAGGCCTCGCAGCCGAGGGACTTTGCGCAGCCAAGGCGGCAGAAGCAGATCTCGGCCTGCTCAGCGACGTGCATGAGATCGAACTTATCAAGCAGCTCTCCGCACTCCCCGAGGAGATCCGCATCGCCGCCCGCGATTATAACCCCAGCCGCATCAACAGCTACGTCACCGAGCTTGCCGCACGCTTCCACCGCTTCTACTCTGCCTGCCGCATCAAGGGTGTGGACGAGCAGACCGCAAAGGCAAGACTGCTGCTGGCTCAGTGCGTGAAGCAGACCATAGCAAACTCCCTCGCCATAATCGGCGTTTCCGCTCCCGAGAAGATGTAAATGATCTTCAAATGAAGAGCGGACTCATATAAAGCAAAAGAGATGATTATTAAATGACCGTTCTGGAACTTGCAATAAAACTTATGCTGTTCATCGTGGTGGGCTACGCTGCGAGAAAGCTCAAGGTCATGGCCGACGGCTTTGACAAGCTGCTCACCAAATTCGTCATGGCGATTCCCCTGCCGTGCATGATAATCAATTCCTTCAATATCGAGTTCGATATTGAAAAGCTTATCAGTACACCCCTCATCCTGCTGATGAGCGTTGGCAGTTTGGTCTTTGTGTTTGTGGCCGTCCGCTTCCTGACACCGAAAATGAAGGATTATGACATGTGGCGCACCGTGCGCTTTTCCCTCATGTTCACGAACTTCACCTTCATGGGTCTGCCCATAGTCTCCGAGCTCTACGGAGCCGAGGCGGTGTTTAACTACGTTATTTTTACCCTGCCGGTTCGTATAATTTTCTACGGAGGCGCACCGCTTATGCTGGGCAAGGGACAGAAGCTGAACGTAAAGGAGACTCTGAAAAAGTTTATCTGCGAACCCGTCGTCGCGGTGTTCATCGGATTTTTCCTTTATGCCACCCAGATCCAGCTGCCCCAGGTCATCACCGGAGTTATCCAGGGACTCGGCAACATGGCATCCCCTCTCGGACTTATCCTCTGCGGCAGTATCATCGCAGACGCAAACTGGAAAGGCATCACCAAGTATCCCTGCGTTTTCCTCGTTGTCATCGCAAGACTCATTGTCGTTCCCGCCGCTGTGCTTGGCGTATTCCTGCTCATCGGCATAGACAAGCAGACCATCCAGAGCGTCATTTTCTACTATGCCATGCCCGTTGCTTCTTTCCTGCCCAGCTTCCTGCTGCGCTATAATCCCGAGGCGGTGGAGGCGCGTGTGGCCGGAGGATATATGGTCGTACTGTCGACCCTTGCCTGCATAGCCACGATTCCTCTTTGGACACTGCTCCTCGAGCACATTTGATAAAAGGAGAGCGATAACATGTTTGAAAAAAGACCCGTTATCATGGATGGTGCCACCGGCACCGAGCTCCAGCGCCTCGGCATGCCCGCAGGCAGCTGCACCGAAAAATGGGTACTCGAAAACCCCGACAAAATGCTGCTGCTCCAGCGTGCATATGTTTCCGCCGGAAGCAGACTTATCTATGCTCCCACCTTCGGTGCCAACGAGATCAACCTCGCCAAGCACGGCATCAAGGACGACCTGAACATAATGTGCCGCGACCTTGTCGCTCTCAGCCGCGAGGCTGCCGACGGTCTTGCTATGGTCATTGGCGACATCAGTTCCACCGGCGAACTCGTGGAACCCTACGGCGATATGGAAGAAGATGAGCTTTTCGGCATCTTTGCCCGTCAGGCAGAGGCGATAGAACGCGCCGGAGTTGACCTTTTTGGCGTGGAGACTCAGATGTATCTCGACGAGGCCAGACTTGCCGTAAAGGCGGTAAAAGAGGTCAGCCGCAAACCTATTATCGTCAGCTTTTCCTGCGGCCCCACAGGTAAGACGCTTTGGGGTGAGGACCTCTGCGATGTTTGCTCCGAGCTTGAGGAAGAGGGTATCGCCGCCTTTGGTGTGAACTGCTGCGGAGATCTCGACGTTCTCTGCTCCGTGCTTGAGAGACTCAAAGAGAGCACCGCGCTGCCCCTTATCGCGAAACCCAATGCCGGTGTGCCTGTCGTGAAAAACGGTGTGTCCGTTTACGATTTTCCGACCGAGCGCATGGCCGAATATGCGCTTAAGTTCTATGAGCGCGGCGCCCGTCTCATCGGCGGCTGCTGCGGCACCACTCCCCTGCATATTGAGGCCATTAGCCGCGCACTTAGTGGAAAATAAGGCGAACGCTTATCGCCGCCATAATGAAACCCGCAAGATCCGCCATCAGTGCCGCAGGCACAGCATGGCGGGTCTTTTTTATGCGCGCAGCGGCAAAATAAACGGCTATCACATAAAGGCTTGTCTCGGTGCTGCCGAGCATGACTGCGGCGCAGCGCCCAATGAAGCTGTCCGGCCCGCTTTGCTCCATTATCTCGGCGCCGATGGCGAGCGCGCCGCTGCCGCTGACGGGACGCAGCAGCATGAGCGGCGCGCACTCAGCGGGAATACCCAGCCATGCGAAAATCGGCTGCAAAACTTCGGCGAGAGCTTCAAGCGCTCCCGAGGCGCGGAGCATATAAACGGCGGTGAGAAGCACGGTAAGCGCAGGGAGAATGTCCACAGCGACGCGCAGGCCGTCCTTCGCCCCCTTTATCATGGCTGAGAAAATGTCGACGCGCTTGTACAGGCCATAGGCTCCCACAATGAGCAGGAGCGCGGGAACTATCAGCGCGCTCACGGCCGCTTTCGCTCCATGAGTCGGGCGGAAAGCAGCCCAATGCTGAGGGAAACGACGCTTGTGAGCCAGACGCAGGGGAGAATGTCAAAAGCGTTTGCACTGCCGAGCGAGGAGCGGATAGCCGCGACTGTGGCAGGAATGAGCTGCAGCGAGGCGCTGTTCATAACAACAAGGCGGCATATCTCGTTTTCCGCGCTGCCTCGGTCCGGAAGACGCAGCATGCCGTCCACAGCTTTCAGACCTGCTGGTGTGGCTGCGTTGCCAAGACCGAGTAAATTGGCCGTAAAGTTGGTTGAAATGGCAGCAGCACATTCTTCGTTCTGAAAGGAAAGAGGGAATATGCGCCTCAAAAACGGCCTCAGAAGCTTTGACAGAGATTCACCTAGCCCGCTTTGCGTCATGAGTTCTATAAGCGCAGACCACAGGCAGAGCGCACCAGTAATGGATATGCATAGCTCGACCGCGGCCTGTGCGCCGCCGAACACCGCCTCGGATACAGCGGCGGTGTTGCCTGTAGTGGAGCCGTAGAGCAAAGCAAGGGCGACCATTCCAAGCCATATCGCACT
>JAZOBQ010000043.1:0-15831 GCA_045596005.1 Oscillospiraceae bacterium | reverse complement strand
AAGTCCGTCAAGTACCGGTACGAAGCTTGCAAGTATACCGCCCACCACAGAGGCTATAAGAAGGACAAGTCCCTGGTTTGAATGGAACTTTACAAACTCGGACTTCGGGCGCATCAGGTAAGGTATCAGAAACAGCAGACCAAAATAGCACAAATAGCTTATCAGCTTGTTAGCCTTTACGTCTTCGTCCTCATTCGCTGCGGGTTTTGTCTCCGCACGGGTATAGTTCGTGCGTTTATCTCCGGACGAACCGTACCGTGCCTCGTATTCATTTTTATATGTATAGGCCGTTTTTTCTTCGGCGGCCTTTTTCTCCTCGGCCTTCTGATAGGCGTAGCTCCCTTCGGTCTCCTTGTAGCTCACGCGCTTGCCGCACGCAGGGCACTTATCCGCTCTTCCGGCAATGTAAGCTCCACAGTATTTGCAATCCTGTCCCATTTTATGTTCTCCTTATTATATTATGTATCAACTCTGCATCGCCGCTATGGTCTTTTCAAAAAGCTCACCGAGCTCCATACCCAGCATCTCTGCACCCTGAGTGATGACCTCGCGGGAGCATCCGGCGGCGAACTTCTTGTCCTTGAACTTTTTCTTGAGACTCTTGACCTCCATGCCCTCGAGACCCGTGGGACGCATCAGCGCAGCGGCACCGATGAGACCGGTAAGTTCGTCCACCGCGAAAAGCACCTTCTCCATATAGCTCTCCGGCGCAACATCGATGCATATTCCGTAGCCGTGGCTGATTATGGCGTGGATCATTTCGGGATCCATATCCATCTCAGCAAGCATCTCTCTTGCCTTGACGCAGTGCTGCTCAGGGTAGAGCTCAAAATCGATGTCGTGCAGTATTCCGACGCTGTGCCAGAAGTCCACTCTCTCTGGGTCGTGCTCGGCCGCAAAGTAAGCCAGAACCTTTCCCACGGTCTCAGCGTGCTCTATATGGAAAGCTTCCTTATTATATTCCTTAACTATATCAAGCGCCTTTTCGGGCGTGGGGATATAAGACATGGTTTATTCCTCCGCTTAAGTATTTTTGAAAATTATACTCTCACCCACCGCAAAAATCAACCTCAGCGCCCCAACATCAAAAAAGAGAGTGCGATTTTTTTCCGCACTCCCTTTCGCCTTATCTCATTCTCGCTCTGCCGCGTGCATTGTCGGAGTTGCTGGCGTTATTCTCTCCGCCGGCAGTATCGCCACCGTTTGCGGAATTGCCGCCGACTCCGGGATTATTTGCTCCGTTGCCTGCGTTGTTGTCGTTTCCGGTGACAGCATCTCCAACATCGTTGATGATGTCATTGGCGCCCTGCTCGATATCATTTCCGATTTCGGGGAGTACGCCATCGTTTGTGACTTTGTCATTTTTGTCGCTCCCGATTATGCCGTTTTCATCCTGCACAACACCGTTGTTGTCTTCGGGAAGAATATTGGTGCCGGTTGCGGGATCATTGTCCCTCCTGTTGCCGCAGCCGCTCAGAGCAGTTAGGAGCAGCGCAAGGATAAGGACGCAAAGCATGGTTTTTTTCATATTTTCATCCTCCAGTAGGCTTTGATTTACGGCTTTATTATTGGCCTTTCTTCGGAAAATATTTATTGTCCTGAAGGAGAAATATATGGAAACGCATTTTATTGGACATTAATTAATTTATATAGTATACTTTCTTCATAAATTCCAAGTGAGGCAGCCCCATGAATCCTACTCAAGAAAGAAAAAAATCTGTTATCCTTCGCTGGTTCAGGTTATGTCCTGTGCGTCATATTCTGACACTTATCTTTGGCTTGCTTATCGCCGCCTACTTTCTGCTGCGTCGGAACGAAGCTTTGCTCAATGCCGTCTCCGAAGTCTTCGTCCGTCCGTGGCACCGCGCACTCAGCTCCTTCTGTGCACTCTTCCCGTTTTCCGTTGCCGAGGCACTTATCGTGCTTGCTGTACTCGGAGCGCTAGTTTACATAATAGTCCAAATCGTGCTGATGATACACCGCGGTGAAACTCTCAAGCGCGCCTATCGTATTGTAATGACATTTTTGATGGCTTTCTGCGTGGTCTACGGCGGTTTCTGCAGTCTATGGGGAATATATTTTTACACCGCCGACTTTGAAGAGCAAAGCGGAATACACGCCGAGCCTTTGAGCACCGAACAGCTTGAGACCGTCACCCGCTATTTCACCGCTCTCGCCAACGAATACTCAGATAAAGTCGCTAGAGACGAAAACGGCCTTTTCGCCGAGGACATGGACAGTTTCTTCGAATATGCACCGGCGCTGTATGACTCGGTCAGCAAAGCCTATCCCTGCCTGGACGGCAAAGCACTAAAACCCAAACCTTTCCTCTTTTCCAAAGTCCTCAGCAGCATGACATTCACCGGATTCTTCTTCCCATTCACAGCCGAGGCCAACATAAACGTCGACTCTCCCGCATTTATGATACCGTCCACCATTGCGCACGAACTCGCCCATCAAAGGGGCGTTGCGCAGGAGGACGAGGCAAATTTCGTCGCCGTGCTTTCCTGTCTGGAAGACGGTAACGATGTCTACTGTTATTCCGCCTGCGTTCTGGCATACATACATCTCAGCAACGCGCTATACTCCGCCGACTACGATGCCTGGCTCGATAACTATAACACACTCTCTCCGGGTATAATTGCCGACCTGAAGATCAACAATCTCTACTGGGATCGCTATCGCGATACTGTCGTCAACTCCGCTTCCGATGCAGTTTATTCCGGACTTCTGCATTCCTACGGGCAAACGGACGGTCTTAAAACCTACGGAAAATGCATAGACCTTCTGGTGGCTTACTACTATGACGAAGCCGTTCAATATCTCCTCGAGGTGAACTTAAAATGAAAATTGCCATTATTGTCATTGTCCTTATCGCTCTGCTCCTGCTTCTCGCGGGATATATTGCTTTTACCGTCGCCTGTTTTCGCCGCACAGGCAAAATAATGGGTTCCGGTGCGCCCAGCCTCGAGCCTTTCAAGGAGCAAATGTCGGCCGGACGGGAGTGGTTCCTCGGAATGGATCCCGAAAAGGTGGAAACCGTTTCCTACGACGGTCTTCGTCTTCGCGGACTCTATCTCAAGCACCCTGAAGCTAAAGGAACAATCATCCTCATGCACGGCTACCGCATGGACGGATACACCGATTTTACCTGCGTCTACAAACGTTATTATGATCTTGGCTACTCCCTGCTCAACGCCTTTCAGCGCGCTCACGCCGAGAGCGAGGGCGAATATATCACTTTCGGAGTGCTTGAGCGCTTTGACTGCCGCGACTGGTGTCTCTACATTGCCGACCGTTTCGGCCCCGACCACAAGATCGTTCTCGACGGTCTGTCCATGGGCGCTTCCACCGTTCTGATGGCCACCGGTCTTGAACTCCCCGAAAATGTACGCGGCGTTATTGCCGACTGTGGCTTCACCTCGCCCTGGGATCAGCTCGTTCATCTGTTGAAAACCAAATATCATCTGCCGGTCCATCCGCTGCTCGACGTTACAGATATTTTCGCCAAACTGCTTGGCGGCTTCAGTCTGAAAGGCTATTCCACACTGGAGGCCATGAAAACCAACACCCTGCCCGTGCTCTTCCTACACGGAGAGGACGACCAGTTTGTTCCCACAAGCTTCAGCGTGAAAGCCTTTGAAGCCTGCAAAGCGCCGAAACGGCTTCTCACCGTCCCCGGCGCCTCACACGGCGTCAGCTATCTTGTTGACCCGGACAGCTGCAACAGGGAGCTTGAAAACTTCCTCAACAATATATGATATTTAATGATATATAAAAAAACATCGGAGCCTGTGCTCCGATGTTTTTTTATTTGAAATCTTATTTTGCGCGGGTCTTGATTTCCTCGGTGATGGAGGCAATGAAATCATCGAGTGCAATTGCGCCCTTGTCCTCACCGCTGCGGGTACGGACTGCAACAGCACCGGCTTCGGCTTCCTTATCGCCGACGACCAGCATGTAGGGCACCTTCTTGAGTTGAGCCTCGCGGATCTTGTAGCCGATCTTTTCGTTGCGCAGGTCAGTCTCGGTGCGGATGCCCAGAGCTTCAAGCTTCTCAGCAACAGACTTTGCATACTCTGCGGTACGGTCGGTGATAGGCATGACCTTGACCTGAACGGGAGCGAGCCAGGTGGGGAATGCACCGGCAAAGTGCTCGGTGATAACGCCGATGAAGCGCTCGATGGAGCCGAAAACGACGCGGTGGATCATGACGGGGCGATGCTTCTCGCCGTCAGCACCGACGTACTCAAGCTCAAAACGCTCGGGCAGCTGCATATCCAGCTGGATGGTGCCGCACTGCCAGGTACGTCCGATGGAGTCCTCGAGATGGAAGTCGAGCTTGGGGCCGTAGAAAGCGCCATCGCCTTCGTTGATAACATAGGTCTTACCCAGTTCTTCAACGGCAGCCTTCAGAGTCTCGGTGGCGAAATCCCAGTCTTTCTCGTCGCCCATGTGCTCTTCGGGCATAGAGGAAACTTAGATCTGGTAGCTAAGACCGAATACAGAGTAAACCTCATCAAAGAGGCGGACAACGTTCTTGATCTCGTCCTTCATCTGGTCCCAGGTCATGAAGATGTGCGCATCGTCCTGAGTGAAGCAGCGAACGCGGAAAAGACCGTGAAGTGCGCCGCTCAGCTCGTGGCGGTGTACAAGACCCAGCTCGCCAACGCGCAGGGGCAGGTCGCGGTAAGAGTGAGGCTCAGACTGGTAAACCAGCATACCTCCGGGGCAGTTCATGGGCTTGATGGCGAAATCCACATCGTCAATGACGGTGGTGTACATATTATTCTTGTAGTGACCCCAGTGACCGCTGCGCTCCCAGAGCTGGCGGATCATCATCATGGGAGTGGAGCACTCGACATAGCCGTAGCGCTTGTGAACTTCGCGCCAATAGTCAATGAGGGTGTTGCGCAGAACCATGCCCTTGGGAAGGAAGAAGGGGAAGCCGGGGCCCTCGTCACGGAGCATGAACAGTCCGAGTTCCTTGCCGAGCTTGCGGTGGTCGCGTTTCTTGGCTTCCTCGATGCGCTGGAGATACGCGTCGAGTTCATCCTTCTTGGGGAAGCAGGTGCCGTAAACACGCTGGAGACTCTGACGGGAGGAGTCGCCGCGCCAGTATGCTGCGTTGCAGGCAGTGAGCTTGATAGCGTTGCCCTTAACGCGGCCGGTGGAATCGAGGTGAGGACCGGCGCAGAGGTCGGTGAAGTCGCCCTGGCGGTAGAAGGAAATGATAGCATCCTCGGGCAGATCCTGGATAAGTTCCACCTTGTAGGGTTCTTCCTTTTCTTCCATGAACTTGATTGCTTCCTCGCGGGGCAGTTCGAAGCGTTCGAGCTTGATCTTCTCCTTGCAGATCTTGCGCATCTCTGCCTCGAGCTTTTCGAGGATCTCGGGAGTGATGGCAAAGGGGGCGTCAAAGTCATAGTAGAAACCGTCAGCAATAGCGGGGCCGATGGCCAGCTTTACCTCGGGATAAAGTCTTTTCACAGCCTGAGCCAGAATGTGGCTGGTGGTGTGACGATAGGTATCCTTGTAAACAGGATTTTCGAAGGTATAGAGGTTCTTCTCGTCCATTTTTCTTGTCTCCTTGTATAGTCAAATTTATTATTTCCAAAAAACAAAAACGCACCCGTGACGCCTTTTCGGGCATCAAGGGTGCGGTAATTCACACGGTTCCACCTTGGTGTTTAACTCATTTCGCGCTGTAACGTGCGCACACGTTCCGCTTTTTCGCGGACAGCTCGGGAGTGGTGACCTTTTTGCGAGTCTGCATTTCAGCGGCTTCCAGCCTGTGACCGCTGCTCTCTGTAAAGCTTCGTCGTACGGTTTCTCCGTCTCAGCCATTTTAACGGGAGTATCTTATCACCTTGCAGGGACAATGTCAAGTCGGGAAAAGCCTTCTCATTTCACTTCGCTCAGCAGTTCCTCCACCGAAACGCCGTAGAGCTTTGCCAGCGCAAACAGATTGGAGGTGCTGGGGTCAGACGAGCCGTTTTCCCATTTCGATACCGCTTGCCTGCTCACTCCAAGATTTTCAGCCACGAATTCCTGCGTCATCATGCACTTTGTCCTGTGAGACTTCAGCGTTTCTCCCAGAGACTGCTTTATCTCGCTTTTCTCTTTTCTCACTTCTGAGGATCTCAGATACTTTCTCAGAGCCTTGATGAGCAAAACGACGATGTAAATAAAAACACCGTAGATCAACACGCCAAATACCAATGCAATGACGGTAGCCGTCATACCATTACCTGCAGCAGCCATATTATTACCTCCTTCATTTTGTCTGCGAGAAAATCATAGCAAATGAAGCGAGTTTCCTCCACCAACTATCGCGCAACTTTCGGTTGCGCGGCAATACAGACGCGGGAATATCATCCCCGCCCCCATATCAGCCAGCAAATGCCGTAAAGTATCGGCTGATGGGCAAGGTAGATAAGAAGACTATGACGCCCCGCGATGCTGAGCGCGGGGTGGAACTTCCGCTGCAGCAGCGGAAATCTTTCGCGCCAGAGTTCAAGTTTTCCTCCGAACCATACTCCCACGGCGAAGATCATGCTCCATGGCAAAAGCGGATAATAGTCGGCGCTGGAAAAGCCGGGATAACGCAGACCGAGCGGTACTAACAGATGAGTCTCTACCCTCAGGGTATCTCCGAAATAATAGGTAACGGCAAATACCACCGCGCATACGATGGGAAACCATACGCCCTTGGGTGTCTTTATTTTTTTGCTGATAAGGCCGTAGGCTATCATCATCGTACCCAGATTATGCAGCACACCGAACTGCACCGCCATTCCCATAAAACGCATTACGACAGTCACGAGCATGCCGCAGCAGAAAACGATCGCACCGCGCTTCACGCTGCTTCTGGAAAAGCGCACCACAGCGCCGGATATGAGCATAAAGCTGCCCACCGCACCAAGCCGCAGAGCCACAGCCCAGGGACTTTGAAGCTGAGCACGCGTAATAACGTCGAACATATAAAGGTCATAGATGAAATGATATGCCGCCATCAGCAAAATGGCAAGGGAGCGCCACACATCAAGCACTTCGATACGCTTCACGGTGTCACTCCCTTTCGAATTAATTTAAAATCAGACGTTGAATCTTATATTGGTCACGTCGCCGTCGGCCATAACGTATTCCTTACCCTCGGAGCGGAACAGCCCCTTCTCCTTGGCAACCGCCATGGTGCCGCAGGCCTTAAGATCCTCAAAGGCGACTATCTCTGCACGGATGAAACCGCGCTCGAGGTCGGAATGGATCTTTCCGGCAGCCTGAGGTGCCTTGGTTCCGCGGGTGATGGTCCATGCGCGCACCTCATCCTCGCCTCCGGTGAGGAAGGAGATATATCCCAGCAGGTCATAGCTGGTCTTGATAAGACGGTCGAGACCTCTCTGGGTCAGACCGAGTTCGGCCATGAACAGCTCAGCGTCCTCAGCATCCATGCCGGCAATGTCCTCCTCGAACTTTGCTGCAACGGGCAGCACAGCAGCACCCTGCTCGGCAGCAAGTGCTGCGAGAGCCTTGTAGCCGTCGTTGTTTTCATAGTCGGCCATGCCGTCCTCATCGAGGTTGGCAACATAGATAACAGGTTTGATGGAAAGCAGACCGCCGTCCTGCAGAATATCCTTGTCCTCGTCGGTGAACTCAAAGGTGGAGGCAGGCTGGCCGTCGGAGAGATGGTCTATGAGATTGCGGCACATCTCCATCTCGCGCTTATACTTCTTGTCGCCGCTCTTTGCGTTTTTGGTGGCTCGCTCAAGGCGGCGCTCGGTCAGTTCGATATCCGCAAGGATAAGCTCAAGGTTCAGAGTCTCTGCGTCGCCTGCGGCATCCATGGGCTCAAGGAAAATCTCCTCATTTTCAAAGCAGCGGACAACATGCACAAGGGCGTCCACCTGACGGATGGTCTGGAGATAGGCGTTGCCTCTGCCGCCGCCCTTCTTTATGCCGACAACGTCAACGAAGTCGATGGTGGCAGGAGTGTACTTTCTGGGCTTGTAGTACTCGGCGAGCCAGTCGAGGCGCTCGTCGGGCACCTTTGCCTGTCCGATATTAGGTTTTACGGCTGCGTTGGAATAGCTGCCGGTCTCAGCGTGGGAGCCGGTAAGGGCGTTGAAAAGGGTGCTCTTGCCCACATTGGGCAGACCTACGATACCAAGTTTCATATATCTTTCTTCCTCTCAATTATCGCACCGACAGCGGCAGAAATTTTTCTGCCGCTGCGCGTTTATACTGATTTATTCTTCTTTGCTTTCCTCGGCGGGAACTTCTTCTTCGGACTTTTCTGCGCCTTCCTGCTCGTCTGCGGATGCTTCTTCGGGCAGGCCAGCAGGCTCATCGTCATTGGTGAACATGCTTATCTTGCGTGCGGGACGCTCGATGGTGTCATCTATAAGATGAGGTTCGGCCTTGGGAGGAGGCATTTCGCCATGATCGCAGAAGTAGTTGAACTCATCGCCTTCCATAGTCTCATGCTCGAGCAGATACTCGGCAACGGCGATAAGGGTGTCCTTGCGCTCGGTGAGGATTTTCTCGCAAAGCTCGGCGGCCTCGTCAAATATACGCTTGACCTCGGCATCAATGAGAGCTGCGGTGTCCTCGGAATAGCTCTTGGTGGTACCAAAGTCGCGTCCGATGAAAATGCTCTGGCTGGAAGAATCGAAGGAGATGGGGCCGAGCTTCTCGCTCATACCGTAAACAGTCACCATATTGCGGGCAATTCTGGTAGCCTGCTGGATATCGCCGGATGCGCCGGTGGAAATATCGTCGAGGAAAAGCTTCTCGGCAATACGTCCGCCAAGGCTCATGACGATATTTTCAAACATCTCGGACTTGCTCTTGAAGTTCTCAAGGTCTTCCTGAGGACGGAACATGGTAAATCCGCCTGCAGCGCCGCGGGGAATAATAGTAATATAGTGTACCGGATCGGTATGCTCAAGATATTTGCCGGCAATAGCATGACCTGCCTCGTGATAGGCAGTCAGCTTGCGTGCCTTGGCGCTCATCTTCTTGCTCTTTTTCTCGGGGCCCATCTGGACCTTGAGTATAGCTTCCTCGACTTCGGCCATGGTGATGAAGCGGCGTCCGTTGCGGACTGCCATGAGCGCAGCCTCGTTCATGAGGTTTTCAAGGTCTGCACCGGCGAAGCCGGGAGTACCCTTTGCGATCGAGTTGAGGTCAACATCGTCGCCGAGGGGCTTGCCCTTGGCATGGATGCGGAGAATGGCCTCACGTCCGCGGATATCGGGCAGACCGACATAGACCTGGCGGTCGAAGCGGCCGGGACGAAGAAGTGCGTTGTCAAGGATGTCTGCACGGTTGGTAGCAGCCATGACTATAACGCCGTCGTTGTTGCCGAAGCCGTCCATCTCAACGAGCAGCTGGTTGAGGGTCTGCTCGCGCTCGTCGTGTCCGCCGCCGAGACCGCTGCCGCGCTGACGGCCGACAGCGTCGATCTCATCGATGAAGATGATGGCAGGAGCCACCTTCTTGGCCTGTTCGAAGAGGTCACGGACTCGTCCGGCGCCGACGCCAACGTAGAGCTCAACAAAATCGGAACCGGAAATGGAGAGGAACTGCACTCCGGCTTCGCCGGCAACCGCCTTTGCAAGCAAGGTTTTACCGGTTCCCGGAGGGCCTACAAGCAGAACGCCCTTGGGAATGCGGGCTCCCATCTCGGTGTACTGCTTGGGATTTTTCAGGAAGTGCACTATCTCGGCAAGCTCAGCCTTCTCCTCGTCGCAGCCTGCGACATCGGCAAAGGTGACCTTTTTCTTCTCCTCGCTGCCAAGACGGGTGCGTGCCTTGCTGAACTTGGCAACACCGCCTGCTCCGCCGCCCTGTGCACGGTTCATCAGGAACATCCAGACAAATATGAACAGGAGCATGACGAGAAGGTAGGGCAGGAAAGACGCCCACCAGGGTGCCTGCCACTCGGGAGGATAGTCATACTCAGTGAGTATTCCTGCATCCTTCTGCTCGGCAACAAGCTCATTGAGCTCGTTATAGAATATGCTTATTGTGCTCAGTTCGCAGACAACTCTGCTCTCGTCCTTGAGGTAGGCGGTGATCACATTGCCTTCCGCAACAAAAGAGTCGACCTGCTCATCAAGAAAATACTGGCGCAGCTCACTGTAGCCAACGATCCCGGTGTCGGTCTCGTCGCGGTTCATGGTGAATATGGCTGCAAGCAGTATTATGAGTATAAGGGCATAAAAGCCCAGATCTCTGGCTTTGTTTCTACCGGGTTTTTTGTTCAAAAGAGAATCACGTCCTTATTTGCTGTATGAAAAAGCTGCGGTTTTCGACTCAGTCTGTGTAAACCTCAGGCTTAAGCACTCCGATATAGGGGAGATTGCGGTATTTCTCCGCATAGTCAAGACCGTAGCCCACAACGAAAGCGTCGGGCACGGTGAAGCCGAAATAGTCGGCGGTGATGTCTGCCTTGCGGCGTTCGGGTTTGTCGAGCAGGGTAACGATCTTAATGGAGGCAGGCTTGCGGTTTGCAAGATATCCCTTCAGATAGCTGAGGGTCACACCGCTGTCGAGTATATCCTCAACGATGATGAGGTGCTTGCCCTCGATATCCTTGTTAAGGTCCTTGGTTATCTTAACAGCGCCGGTGCTGGTCGTGCCGCTGCCGTAGCTGGAAACGGCCATAAAATCCATATCACACTTGAGGTCGACCTTGCGTAGAAGGTCCGCCATGAAAACAAAGCAGCCCTTGAGCACGCCGAGGAAAAATACCTCCTCGCCGGCATAGTCGGCGGTGATGCATCTTCCGAGCTCGCTGACTCTTTCGGCTATCTCCTCTTCGCTGAGCAGAACTTCCAATATATCGTCTTTCATATTATTAGCCATATCTCTTATCCTCATCAATTCTTTTTTCTATTCTTATCACGATGCAGTCATCTCCGGCCTTCGCCGCACAGCGCTCGGCGGTTCCGAAGCCGCCTACCGCAATAACTCCCGCCTCGTCATATACTACAGGGGTCGTTCGCCTGTCATCCAGACTCATTTTTGCCTCGGAGAATAGTTTTTTCAGACTTTTTGTGCAGTTTCTGCCCTCCAGCCTTATCCTGTCGCCCTCCGAGCGCGACGCAAGGAACATTCTACCACATATATTCTCACGTTTAAAGAAAAATGTGTTTAAAGATTTGTGAACTTCCGCACACATTGGCACATATTCGCAGTAAATGTCTGCTCCGATCCCGGGTATATACACGCTCTCACCGATGCCGATCTCTCTTCTGCTTATTGCGTCGGAACTTTCCGCACCGAATATGAGGCGGTCGAATTCTCTTGTGACCCTCATCCCCGGTACATCGGCATGGGCATGAACGCTCCTCACAAGACAGAGATTTTCGATAGCCTTGCAGTGTAGCGCACTTAGCTCTCCGCCATGCATAAGACGGAATACCCTCATCCTCACGGCAGACGGCAGCGCCATGGTATCGTCCACGGGGATGCTCCTGTCCATCGCTTTTTCGGCAATGAAAGTTTCAGCGAGCGATGTGAGATATTCCTCATCTTCTCTCAGGCTCTCGCTCATTCTTGCGACCGCTCCGGCGAAAGCCGGGTTTATCTCGCTCAGCACGGGGCTCACATGGTGGCGGATGCGGTTGCGGCTGTAATCATCAAGAGCATTCGTGCTGTCCTCAACATGCTCAAGGCCGTTTTCTGCGAGGTAAAGCTCTATCTCCGCACGCGTGGTCTGCAGCAGGGGGCGAACTATGTTGCCTCGCACCGGTGGAATTCCGCAAAGTCCTTTCAGACCTGTGCCGCGGCTGAGATTGAGCAGCACAGTCTCGGCATTGTCGTCGGCATTGTGCGCTGTGGCTATGCGGCTGCAGCCTTCGCGGCGAGCAGTCTCCTCCAGGAATTCATAACGCAGTGTGCGTGCAGCATCTTCGGTGCCCTTTCCGCTCCGCGCAGCGAATTCAGCCACATCGCCGCGTCCGGTAAAACACTCGATGTTCATTTTTTCGCACAGGGCTTTCACAAAAGCCTCGTCGGCATCGGACTCTTTTCCGCGCAGGCAGTGATTGAAATGGGCGGCTGCAAGCTCTATCCCCTCAACTTGCGAGAGAAAGTGCAGCAGCGCCACGCTGTCCGCGCCGCCGCTCACGGCGCAGAGCACCTTCGCGCCCTCGGGCAGCATCCCGTATTTCTGTATGAAAAGTTCAGTTTTTTCAGTATTCATCGTGTCTTCTCTCGACGGAGACATAGCTGGTGTAATCGGGCAGCCACATAAGGTCAACGGTTCCGCACTCGCCCTTGCGGTTTTTCAGAACTATTGCCTCGGCTGCGTTGGGGTTTTCGCACTCGCGGTTATAGTAACCCTCGCGATAAAGACCTATAACAACGTCAGCGTCCTGCTCAATGGCGCCGGATTCGCGCAGGTCGCTGAGCATGGGGCGCTTGTCGGCTCGGCCTTCGTTGGCACGGCTAAGCTGGCTCAGACACAACACAGGAACGGCGAGCTCCTTGGCCATTATCTTGAGCATTCGGGACATATCCGCGACCACCTGCTGGCGGTTTTCTCCGCTTGTTCCTTTACCTCCGGCGGACTGCATCAGCTGGAGATAGTCTACGACCACAAGTCCGAGATTTTTCACTCTGCGGCACTGGGCGTTCATATCGGCAACGGAGAGCGTGGGATTATCGTCTATGAGTATATTCGTCGCGCTGATGCTTGCTGCGGCGGAGACTATGCGTCTCCACTCCTCTGTGTTGAGCGTACCCTTGAGCAGTTTCTGGCTGTCAACAAGACTCTCGCCCGCAAGAAGTCTGGTAGCAAGCTGTTCGCGGCTCATTTCAAGAGAAAACACCGCAACCGCCTTGCCGCTTGCCTTGGCTGCGGACATTGCGATATTCAGAGCGATGGAGGTCTTACCCATACCGGGACGGGAAGCAACGAGCACGAGCTCGCCTTCATTGAGGCCGAGTATGCGCGCATCGAGGTCGACAAGCCCCGTGGTGATGCCGGGCATAGCCTCTCCCTCAGTAGCCAGGCGGTTAATGTTTTCATAAACGGTCTGCATGACTTCGCTGACGGGTTTAAGTCCGCCAATGGTGCGGTCTTTGCGCAGCGCATAGATGTACCGCTCTGCGGCTTCGAGCATCTCGTCGGCTCCGCCTATGCCCTCGTTGACCATCTGGGTGATGCTGTCGGCAGCCTTGCCGAGCTCACGCTGGAGCGCCTTGTCGCGGATTATGCTCACATATTCCCCGACGTTGGCCGCCGTCGGCGTGACTTTCATCAGCTCGAGAATATATGCGCGTGTGCTCTCCTCGTGGTAAACTCCGCGGCTTTTCATCTGTTCTATCACGGTGACCGGGTCGATGGTCTGACCGTAATTGAACATGGCGAAGATAGTCTCGAATATGTCTTTGTTTGTCTGGATATAGAAGTGGTCGCTTCTGGCTTCCTTCAGAACGTCCGGAATGCAGCCGGGGTCTATAAGCATGCTGCCAATTACCGCCTGCTCGGCCTGGGGACTCTGCGGCACTCTTCTGCCCAATAGCTCATCCATTTAAAATATCTCTCCTTTTAAAAACTCACTTTTGTCAAGTGAGCTGTCACACAAAGTGTGACCGAGGGATTCGTTTTTTGTACGGTGAAATTACTTATCCTCGACAACCAGAACGTGGATGGTGCCGCTGATCTCGTGACCGAACTTGCACTTCACTTCAAAGCTGCCGAAGGTCTTGATGGGTTCGGACTGAACGATCTTCTTGCTGTCGATCTCTATGCCGTGCTGCTTGAGAAGATTTTCGCTGATCTCCTTGCTGGTTATGGAGCCGAAGAGCTTTCCGGCGGAACCGGCCTTGGCTGCGATCTTGACGATGAGACTCTCAAGCGCCTTGGCGTTTTCGGTGGCCTTTGCCTTCTCTGCGGCGATGGCCGCTGCCTTTGCCTTTTCCTTTAGGCGCAGGGTGTTCATGTTGTCTGCGGTGGCCTCGATGGCGAGTTTGCGGGGCAGGAGGTAGTTTCTTCCGTAGCCCTCGCTGACTTCCTTCATTTCGCCCTTCTTGCCCTGACCTTTTACATCTACGGTAAATATGACTTTCATATTGTTTCTCCTTTCACTTTGTCCTCAGTTACTGTATTCATCGATGGAGGCGCAGATGATGTTCACCGCGTCTCTCAGACTCATGTTGCTGACCTGTGCGCCGGCAGCGCCCTTGTTGCCGCCTCCGCCCAGTTTTTCCAGAATAAGCTGCACATTGATGTCGCCTATGCTTCTTGCGGAGACAACAACGCCGCCTTCATTTGTGGCATAAGCCACTATGGAAGCCTCTATGCCGGAAACGTTGAGAAGTTCGTCGGCAGCCTGTGCCGCAACGATACGGTCCTGCTCCGTTTCCTGCACGGCGATAGCAATATTTCCGCGGTATTTTTTCGCAGACTGCAGTATCTTGTACTTGGCAACGGTGTGTTCCATATCGCTTTGCAGAAGCTTTTTCACCTCGCTGGTATCCGCTCCGACACGTCGGAGGAAGGCAGCCGCGTCAAAGGTGCGCTCGCCCGTGCGTATGGTGAAGTTCTTGGTGTCAAGCACTATGCCGCTGAGCACAGCCTCGGCCTCCATGCGGGTGATGTCGTCCTGTTCAAGAGTCTCCTGCATAAGCTCGCTGATAAGCTCGCAAACGCTCGAAGCATAAGGCTCGTGGAAAGAAAGCGCCGCATTCTGAATATAGCTCGCAGCACGGCGATGATGGTCTATTACCGCCACGCGGGTGCAGCTTTCAAGCAGATTTCTCGACTCCACCTGCTCGGGGCGGTTGGTGTCCACGACAACAAGCAGCGTATGGCTGTCGGCAGCCAACATGGCCTCATCGGGCGAAATGAAAACATCTTTGTATTCCGCTGTCGCCTTGAGCGCATTTATCAGCATGTGGGATACATTTTTCTGCGGGTCAACAACTATTTTCGCGCTCTTGCCGACCTTGCGCGCCATGCAGACTATGCCCACCGCACCGCCTACGCTGTCAAGATCGCTGAGCTTGTGACCCATAGCATAGATCTGGCTGGAATCGCGCATAAGTTCGGCCAGCGCGTTTGCGGTAACGCGGCTCTTGACCTTGGTTCTGGTCTCGATTTCCATGCCTCTGCCGCCAAAGAATTCGAAATTATATCTGTTTTTGATAACAGCCTGATCACCGCCGCGGGAGAGCGCCATCTCAATTGCGAGGTTTGCAAAGGCAAAGTTCTCGTCGAAGTCTGCGCCGTCGCAGCCGACGCCTATGCTGAGCGTGGCGTGTATGCCGGTGGAGCTGATGACGGAATGTATCTCCTCGAGGATGCCGAACTTGCTGCCGGTGAAGTCCTTGAGATAGCGCGACTCGAATATGAACATATATCGGTCGGTATCATAGCGGCGGAGAAGGCCGCCTTTTCCCTCGCACCATTTACTGATTTCTTCGTCAATGATGCCGCGCAGCTCCATGCGTTTGCGGTCGGTAACGCCCTTGATAAGCTCGTCGTAGTTATCCACGACGAATATCATGGTCGCCGGGCGCGATGCCTCATACTCGAGCTTGATGTCGTCAAATTCGGTAACGTCGACCCAATAGGTGATACCCATAAATCCGCTCTCGCTGCTCTCGCTCTTTCCGCGGATAATGTTTCCGTGGAGCTGATACTTGCGTTTGTCCACCTGCACGAGCCCCGGGTACTGGCTCTTGCCTTCGAGCAGCCACTTGCTGTTGAAACCGGGTACCAGATCAATAAGGCTGGCCTCAAAGCTGGGTTTCTGCTTACCGAAAAGGTTGAAGAATATCTGATTGCCCCAGATGATCTGATGGTCGTCCATTTTG
>JAZOBQ010000042.1:0-9206 GCA_045596005.1 Oscillospiraceae bacterium | reverse complement strand
CTGAAGGAAGAGACCACCGAGACCACCGTTACCGGCACTGAGATGTTCCACAAGACCCTCGAGTACGCTGAGGCTGGCGACAACGTCGGCTGCCTGCTCCGTGGTGTTGCTAAGAAGGACGTCGAGCGCGGCCAGGTTCTCGCTGCTCCCAAGACCATTCACCCCCTCACCAAGTTCGTTGGCCAGGTTTACGTTCTGTCCAAGGAAGAGGGCGGCCGTCACACTCCTTTCTTCAACAACTATCGTCCCCAGTTCTATTTCCGTACCACTGACGTTACCGGCGTCATCAACCTCCCCGAAGGCACTGAGATGTGCATGCCCGGCGACAACGTCGACATGAAGGTCGAACTGATCACCCCCATCGCTATCGAGAAGGGTCTCCGTTTCGCTATCCGTGAAGGCGGCCGTACCGTTGGTTCCGGCGTCGTCATCGAGGTCGAGGAATAATTCTTATTTAATAATAAGAAAAGCTCATTGAGCTTAATATAAAAAGAGAGAAGCGAAAGCTTCTCTCTTTTTCTCTAGCTCGTTTTCTTCAAGCCGCACATGAATCCGTCGAGGGCGGAGGAGTGAATATCACCCCCGATCACTTCTCCCTTATATACATAGAGTTCAGCCAGAACTGTGTCAGTACTTTCGTGGTTCAGAACGCGGTATGTGTACAACTTTACGTCTTTGCCTGCGTATTTGCTCAGATCAAATCCCTGACTGAGCTGAAGAGCATTATATTTTTCAAACACTTCCGAAAACTGCTTAGGTATGAGTATGTCTTCTTCGCTTATTGCCGGAGTTTCAACTTGCCAACCTAAAGCAGAGAGGTATTTTACGCGGCTGGATTCCGAGTCAGCTTTTTCGGAAGAAATCTCCGTTGGGACTTTGTCGCGGTCTATACCGGCGAGCATAATAAGTCCAATCAGTATCAATGCGGCCATTACTATGATGAATATTGCTTTTTTGCGGTCAAATTTCAGTGTGCAAACAAACATTTTTGTCCCTCCTTTGCTTCTAAACTATTCAAAGTTGGGAGAAAACATGATAATATATTACTGATAAACAATATGCTTTTGAGGTGTGCAGTATGGCAGAAGTAAGACTTGACAAATTGATAGCGGATTCCGGACTGGCATCCAGACGAGAGGCGAAGGAGCTTGTCAAGGCGGGAAGAGTGCGTGTTGGTACGGCGATAGCTGCATCGGCCGATATGAAGCTTGACCCAAATGTGAGCGACGTTTATATCGACGGTGTATTGGTCGATTACAGAAAGAATCGCTATATTATGATGAATAAACCAAATGGAGTTTTGTCTGCAACGGAGGACGCCGGGCAAAAGACCGTTATTGATCTTCTTCCCGAAAGCCTGCGAAAGCAGGAACTTTTTCCAGTAGGAAGACTTGATAAGGACACAACCGGTCTTCTGCTCCTTACGAATGACGGAGGTTTTTCCCACAGCATAATTTCACCCAAGAGACATGTTGCCAAGGTGTATCGCGCTGCGGTCAGCGGTGTGCTTGATGAATCTGACATTGCTGCATTTGAGCAGGGAATAGTGCTCTCCGACGGTACCGAGTGTATGAGTGCGAAGCTTGTTATTGAACGGCCCAGTGTCGGACTTGCAACGGTGTATGAGGGAAAGTATCATCAGGTGAAGCGAATGTTTGCCTCACGCGGAAAACATGTTACCGCGCTGCACAGACTGAGCATTGGCGGACTTGAACTTGATGCTTCGCTCAAACCCGGCGAGTTCAGGGAACTGAGTGAAAACGAGCGCAAAATAATATTTGAATAACACAGAATAACTTCGGCGAGTCCAGCCGGGGTTATTTTTTTATGTTTTTATGTTAATTATGAAAAATGACGATATAATCAAAATGCACAATATAGTAATTTTATTGAATTTCGGCCCGAATTTTTGGTGTCGCTGTTGAATAATACAAAATTAGTGCAGCTATTTTCATCGAATTAACAATATATTTTTCTTTTTTTCGAAAAATTACACAAATTCTATTGAAATTCTTTTGACATTATTGTATTATGTGATTTAGTGTAAAATGTATATAAATTTTCATTTTTCGACTATATCAGGCATGATGCAAAAATGATGTTGAGGGAGGATATATTATGTCCAACAGAATATTCCAGAGCGTTATTATCCAGATGAAGGATGCCACCGACCGCACTTTTGGTGTTGTCAACAACCAGGGTTTTGTCGTTGCCTGCAATGAGCTCAGCATGATCGGCTCTCTGCTCGAAGATGTTCAGACCATTTCCGGCGAAGCAGCTGACCAGATCTACACCACTGCCAGCCGTACTTACAAGCTCTTCGGCGGACTTGAGTCTCAGTTTGACTATGCAGTTTTCGTCAACGGACATGACGCTATTGCAAGATGTGTATGCATCCTTGCTGCCGTTGCCATGAGCGAGGCAAAGACCAATTATGAAGAGAAGCATGACAAGGCCACCTTCATAAAGAACATTATTTCCGACAACATTCTGCCCGGCGATGTTTATGTCCGCGCCAAGGAGCTGCACTTCGCCGCCGATATATATCGCGTTGTTTTCCTCATTCGTCAGGTCGGCAAGAGCGATGTCTCCGCAATCGAGCTGCTTCAGAATCTCTTCCCCGACAGACAGCGTGATTTTGTTCTGTCCATTTCCGAGAGCGATCTTGTCCTCATCAAGGAAATGTCTCCTACATACGATAATTCCGAGCTTCTCGCCATTGCAGAGAACATCGAAAATGCAATGAGCAAGGAACTCGGCATCAAGACTGTCATCGGTATCGGCACTACTGCCCGCCATCTGCGCGAGCTCGCTGACCGCTATAAAGAAGCTCAGGTCGCTATTGAAGTCGGCAAGGTATTTGACGATGACAACAGCATCATCCACTATGAAAACCTCGGTCTTGGCCGTATCATTTATCAGCTGCCCATAACCCTGTGCGAGATGTTCCTCTCTGAAGTTTTCAAGAAAAATCCCATTGAGAGCCTTGATCAGGAGACCCTTTATACCATCAATAAGTTCTTTGAGAACAATCTGAACGTATCCGAGACCAGCCGCAAGCTCTTTGTCCACAGAAACACTCTCGTCTACCGTCTCGAGAAGATAAAGAAGCTCACCGGTCTTGACCTGCGTGAATTTGACCACGCCATCATCTTCAAGGTGGCTCTCATGGTAAAGAAATACCTCAATTCCCAGAACAAACAGTATTGATCTGCCATATCTCATTGCGGGAGGCAAAAATGATGCTTTCTGTCTGTAGATTATGCCGCGGATAATGGAGGATTACATTTATGGTAACAATGAACGATGTTTCGATGGTTTACAAAGCCAGCGGGACTGTCGCCGCAAACCACCTGAGCTTCAGCATTGAAGAAGGTGAGTTCGTGTTCCTTGTCGGCCCTTCCGGTTCCGGCAAGACCACGATAATCAAGCTTCTCACGGGTGAGATTAAGGCAAATGAGGGCGAGATAAGCGTAAACGGATTTGATCTCAGTCATATCCGCCGCCGCAAGCTCCCCAGATTCCGCCGTACTCTCGGCGTTATTTTCCAGGATTTCCGTCTTATCGAGAATAAGACCGTCTACGAAAACGTAGCCTTTGCCATGCACGTTGTCGGCGCACGCAAAAAGGAGATCCGCGAGCGAGTACCTTATGTACTTAAACTTGTCGGACTTGAAGGCCGCGAAAAGCGTCTCCCTCAGGAACTTTCCGGCGGCGAGCAGCAGCGTGTAGCTGTGGCAAGAGCACTTGTCAACAGCCCTCGTCTTATCATCGCCGATGAGCCTACCGGCAACCTTGACCCCGCAAAGAGTCTTGAGCTTATGCTTTTGCTCCAGAAGATCAACGAGCTGGGCACCACCGTTCTGGTCGTGACCCACGAAAAGGAACTGGTAAATGCTTTCGCCAAGCGAGTCATTTCTCTCGAGAACGGCAGCATAGTCAGTGACGGAATGGATGGGTACTACGCATATGAAGGCTAACAGATTCTTTTACCTCATCAAAGAGGGTATAAAAAGCATTTTCACCCACGGATTCATGTCCTTTGCTTCCGTGACCATTATAGTCGCCTGCCTTATTATCATGGGCAGTTTCTCGCTCCTCAGCTTCAATATCGACGCTATGATAAGCGAGATGGAACGCGACAACGAGATCCTCGCCTTTGTTGATGACGAACTCAGCGACGAGGAAGCCATGGCCATCCAGCACCGTCTGGAGGCCGTCAGCAACGTCAGCTCTGTACGTTTTGTCTCCCGAGAAGAAGCTTTTGAAAACTTCAAAGCCGAGTATGACGATGCAGACAGATTCAACGATCTGCCCGACACAACCTTGCGTCACAGATACGTTATCCACCTCGATGACCTTGCGCTTATGGAAGCCACAAGCGAGGATATCAAGGCAATCAACGGAATTGCCGATGTCGGCGCCGAGCTTGAGATAAGCAAGGCTATTATCCTTATCCGCAATGTCATTAGCATGGTATCTCTTTTCATCATTGCAATTCTTTTCGTTGTTTCCGTGTTCATTATGAACAATACCATCAAGCTTGCGACCTACAGCCGCAAGGAGGAGATCGCCATCATGAAGATGGTTGGTGCGAGCAACTCCTTCATCCGTTTCCCCTTCGTGGTTGAAGGTATGATCCTCGGCCTTCTCGGCGGCGGTATTGCATTTTTCATTCAGTGGGGTCTCTACAGCCTCGTGACTGAAAAAATCATGACCAGCCTCATTGGCGGACTTGTCAGTGTCATCGCATTTGATGTTATTTTCTGGCCCCTTCTGGCCATCTTCCTCGGTATCGGTCTGCTGGTCGGTGTGTTCGGAAGCTCCGTGGCTATCAGAAATTACCTCAAGATCTGATGGGCCAAGCCCATTTCCCCTAAGGAGGACTTTATGTCTAACAAAAAATTTGTACGCGTGGTATGCCTGATCCTCGCCGTTGTTCTCGTGTTCAGCCTTTTGCTCGTTGGCGTGGGAAGTCTTACTGCCTCTGCCATCAGCCAGGCCGATATCGATAAGCTTGAAGACGAGCGTCAGTCTATCCGCGATCAGCAGGCTCTTGTTATCGAGCAGATGGACGCGCTGGAGGAAGAAAAAGCCTCCGTTATTGCGCGCAAGGAAGCTCTTGATATGCAAAATGAGCTTAACCGCCAGGAAATTGAGATTATCAACGAGCAGATCGAGCTCTATGACCAGATGATCGCCGCAAAAGAGGCGGAGCTGGATGAAGCCATCGCCGCTGAGGAGGAGCAGTTTGAGATCTACTGCGGCCGAGTCAGAGCCATGGAGGAAAACAGCTCCTGGTCCTATCTGTCCTACATATTCAAAGCCGGCAGCATTTCCGAAATGCTCGGACGTCTTGACGATATTCTCGACATTATGAAGCATGACCAGAATCTCGAGGCAGAGTATATTGCCGCCCGCGAGTTCGTTGAAGAGGTCAAGGCTGAGTATGAGGAGATCCAGCTCCAGCAGGAGGACAAAAAGGCCGAGCTGCTTGAGGAGAAGGAAAAGCTCGAAAAAGAAATTGAGAGCGCCTTTATTATGATCCAGGAACTCGAGGATGACCTCGAGGCCTATACTGACGCATACTACGAGAACCAGCTTCTCGAGGTTGAGGTCAATGCCAAGATCGAGGAAAAGCGCAAGGAACTAGAAGAGTGGCAGCGCCAGCAGGCCGCTTTGCAGCAGCAACAGCAGCAACAGCAACAGCAGCAGCGCCCCACCGGCAGCACCACACCCACCGTTGGCACAAATACCGGCGGCGGATATTACTGGCCCACTCAGTCCAGTACCTATATCACCAGCTGCTTCGGTTACCGCGTGCATCCCATTTTCGGCACGACCAAGTACCACGCTGGTGTTGATATTGCTGCAAACTCCGGCGCAACTATCGGCGCAGCACAGGCCGGTACTGTCGGAATTGCCGAGTACAGCTCTTCTTATGGCTACTATGTCGTTGTCTATCATGCCGACGGCAACTCCACCCTGTATGCTCATATGAGTTCCATGGCTGTCAGCACGGGCCAGAGTGTATCCCGCGGTCAGACTCTCGGCTATGTCGGCTCCACCGGCTGGTCCACCGGTCCTCACCTTCATTTTGAGGTGCGTGTAGGCGGTACCTGCGTCGATCCTCTGAGCTATTATAACCTAGGTTTCAGCTATTCTCCCAGCGCCTGATAAGGGAGAGACTAATCAGTAACTGCTTGACCCATGTTTTGGTCAGGCAGTTACTTTTAGTTATTTCAGGTATAATAAGAGCAGATTCATCGAAATTTTCATCAGCGTGGTGATATAGTTGGATAATAAATTTGATTTTAGAGGAGCTTTTGTCCTCTGCCTTGCAACCGCGATAGTTACGCTTGCGGCTGTGAGTCTGATACTGTATGGCTTTTTTGGCGGAAGAGAGGGTCTGGACTTTATTTTGAAAGTCAACACAGTTCGTGAAGTTGTAGAAGAACGCTATGTCGGAGATATGAATTGGCAGGAAGCCGCCGACAAGGCTGCTGCCGGGATAGTGGAGGCCAGCGGAGACCGCTGGAGCTACTACATGACGGCTGAGGAATACTCCGCCTACACCGAGCGCAGCGAGAATTCCACCAAGGGTATAGGCGTTACCGTCCAGCTTGATGAAGAGGGTAGAGGCGCGCTTATTATAAGCGTGGAGGCTTCGTCTCCGGCGGAAAGAGCCGGACTAAAACCCGGTTGTATTCTGACACATATCGGTGAAACTTCCCTCGCAGGGCTGGATATGGATGCAATAAAGCAGCTTATCCGCGCCAATACGGGAGAATATGATATCGGGTTTCTCGACGCAAACGGAATAAGCTGTACCTCGCGTATCACAAACGAACTTATATATATCAGTCCGGTAAGCGCAATGATGCTGGACGAAAACACGGCTTATATACTCATCGAAAACTTCGAAAAAGGCGCTGCCGCCGATTCCGTTGCTGAGCTGGACAAGCTCATATCTCAGGGTACTGAAAATGTGATATGGGATGTGCGTTATAATGGCGGCGGAAGGCTTTCCGAGCTTACCGAACTGCTTGACCATCTGCTCCCGGAGGGCGAGATATTCGTAAGTGTGAGTGCCGACGGTGAAGAGGAGATAAGCTATTCTGATGCTTCGTGTGTGGACATGCCGATGGTGGTGTTGATCAATGAACACAGCTATTCTGCGGCGGAATTTTTTGCCGCGGCACTGCGTGAATATGAGGTTGCGACGCTGATCGGTTCCCCAAGCACCGGTAAGGCGAGAAGCCAGCAGACATTCATGCTCGACGACGGAAGTGCGGTTCATATTTCAACGAGAAATTATCTGACTCCCGCCCGAGTCAGCCTTGCGGAGCAGGGAGGGCTGGTGCCGGATATTGAGATTGCCCCTGAGGGAGAAAGCGATGTTCAGCTTGAGAAAGCCTTGGAATATCTTTCTTGACAGAAATGCCGGTTGCGCTTATAATACAGGATTGGTGTTTAATAGTTTTATTTATAGTTTTTATCACAATATATCGGAAGGAAGACAGTAATGGGTAACGAAAACAGATTCAAAATGAGCCAGGAGCGCCTTGACGAACTTAAGAAGGAGCTGGAATATCTCCAGACCGTCAGGGAGAAGGAAGTAGCCGAACAGATCAAGGAAGCAAGAAGCTTCGGTGACCTTTCCGAAAACAGCGAATATGACGAAGCAAAAACCGAGCAGGGCAAGCTCTATTCCAAAATTGCAGAGATCAAGAACCTCATCGAAAACGCCGAGATCGTTGAGATGACCACTCTCGTCGGCAAGGTTGGCCACGGCAGCCATGTCAAGGTCAGAGATATCGAAGAGGACTTTGTTGAGGAATATCAGATCGTTGGCTCTCAGGAGGCCAATCCCATGGCCGGCCGCATCTCCAGCGACAGTCCCTTTGGCCGCGGCCTTCTCGGCCATGGCGTGGGCGAGATCGTCACCATCGATGCACCCGCAGGCCAGCTCCAGTTCGAGATACTGGAAATCAACTGATTGGAGAAATAATCAATGAGCGAAGAGATAAAGAACATTCCCCAGGAAGAGAATCTCAGCGAACTGCTGCAGATCCGCCGCGACAAGCTCAAGAACCTTCAGGACGAGGGCCGCGATCCCTTCCAGATCACCAAGTTTGAGCGCAGCGCCTACTCTGCTGAGATCAAGGCCGACTATGAAGCATTTGAGGGCAAGACCGTTTCCGTTTGCGGACGCATTATGTCCAAGCGCGGTATGGGTAAGGCCATCTTCTGCCACATCAAGGATGACCGCGGCCAGATCCAGCTTTACATCAAGAAGGACTCCGTTTCCGAGACTGAGTTTGCCGATTTCCGCAAGTACGACATCGGCGATATCATCGGTATCACCGGCTTTGTATTCAAGACCAAGACCGAGGAGATCTCCGTCCACGCAGAAAAGGTGACCCTTCTGAGCAAGAGCCTGCGTCCTCTGCCCGAGAAGTTCCATGGCATGACCAATACCGAGCTGAAGTATCGCCAGCGCTACGTCGACCTCATTATGTCCGACGCCAGCCGCCGCAACTTCGACATCCGTTCCAAGTTCATCCGTTTTCTCCGCAGCTATCTCGATAACCGTGGCTACATGGAAGTTGAAACTCCCGTCCTCAACACCATCGCCGGCGGCGCTGCTGCACGCCCCTTTATCACTCACCACAACACTCTCGACATCGATATGTATATGCGTATCGCCACCGAACTGCCCCTCAAGCGTCTTATCGTCGGTGGTATCGAGCGCGTTTATGAGGTTGGCCGTATCTTCCGCAACGAAGGCATGGACACCAAGCATAACCCCGAGTTCACCACCGTTGAGCTCTATGAGTCCTATGCCGATTTCCATGATATGATGGATATTGCCGAGGGCATTATCTCCGGCGCTGCCAATGAGATCCTCGGTTCCTATCAGGTTGAGTGGATGGGCGAGACCATCGACCTCACTCCCGGCTGGCGCAGACTTAGCATGGTTGACGCCGTCAAGGAATATGTGGGCATCGACTTCGGCGCTATCAGCGACGATGCCGAGGCTGTTGCCGCTGCAAAGGCCATCGGTGTTGAGCTTGCCGATGCTGCAGAGAAGACCTGGGGCAACGCTCTTTACGCCTGCTTCGATCAGCGCGTGGAAGAAAAGCTTATTCAGCCCACCTTCATCACCATGTATCCCGTTGAGGTCAGCCCTCTGACCAAGCGCA
>JAZOBQ010000041.1:0-14139 GCA_045596005.1 Oscillospiraceae bacterium | reverse complement strand
TTCACTATCCACGATATCGCCGCTGAGGAAATGTATAACCGCTATAATATCTCAGACGTAGCATGGAACGGCGAAAAGCTGGCACTTTGCGGTTTCAAGGGCATGAAAAACAGAGACTGGAACTATGTAGCCGATTTTTATTATGCCGTGTATGATGAGACGGGCCTGCTGTGCTTCGTGAACTGCGACTCCAGCCTCAGTGTAAATGATGACGAGCAGTGGAGCAGCGTCCGCGGCAGAGACTATGAGGGCATAGTGCTGAGCTGGGAATAAATTAAGAAAAAGCTCCCCCCGGAATTGTGGCTGGCTTTCGCCGCAAACGGGACGTAGGGGACGCCGTCCCCTACGAGCGCTCATGAAATGCACCCCATCCGTAGGGCGGGATGAGCTCATCCCACCGCTAAAAAAGAAAACTCCTCAACCGCTTAGGTTGAGGAGTTTTCGCATATAAATATCAAATTCAGATGCCGAAATAGCAGCTTGCGTTGCGATGGCAGATATCTCTGACCATCTCGCCGAGGAAAGCGATGTCGGCCGGATATTCGCCGTTTTCCACTTTCTGACCCAGCTTTTCGCAGAGTATGCGGCGGAAGTATTCGTGGCGGGCAAAGCTTGTGAAAGACCTCGAGTCGGTGAGCATACCGACGCTGCCGGAAATAAGTCCGGTTTCCATGAGCTGGTCGAGCTGCTCGCTGATGCCGCGGATATGGTCAAGAAGCCACCAAGCCGCGCCGTACTGAACCTTTGCGCCGTTTGCGGAGAAGTTGACCGCCATGGTGCTCAGCATTGCGCTGTCACCCGGATGGAGGTTATAGAGCACAGTCTTGGGCAGAGCACCCTCGCCCTCGAGATCGCCGAGGAATGCGGCGAGGAGGAAAGGATCTGTGGTTGCACCAATGCTGTCGCCGCCGGCGTCAGCACCGAAGGCGCGCATCAGTACGGGAGAGGTATTGCGCACGGGGCCGAGATGCAGCTGCATGGCAAGGCCGCGTCGGGCATATTCAGCGCCGAGGAAACGCAGCAGAGCGCCCTGATAAACGGCAACTTCGTCCTCGCTGAGCTTTTCACCGGCGAGAGCTTTTGCGACGATGGGGGTGGGATCGCCGTGAGCATAGCGGAAACGGGTGAAGCCGTGGTCGGTCACGCGGCAACCGACGCTCTGGAAAAAGTCGAGAGAGGCGGAGAGTGCGGCGCAGAGAGAAGTCCAGTCGCGGATCTCGCCGTATTTTTCTCCGAGAGATGCACAGGCGGGAATGAAAGCGGCCTGGTCAATGTGCAGGAATCGGTCGGGGCGGAAAGAGGGAAGGGTCACGAAGGGAATATCGCCGTTCTCTTTCAGCTTCAGATGCCACTCAAGACTGTCGGCAGGGTCGTCGGTGGTGCAAAGCGCCTTGACTTTTGCCTTGTCGAGCAGGCTGACGGCGTCAAAACCCTCGCCGGCGAGCATCACGCAGCTGCGGTCCCAGATGTCCTTGGCACTTTCGGCGGTAAGAGGCTCATAGATCCCAAAATATCGCTGCAGCTCCAGATGAGCCCAGTGGTAGACGGGAGAGCCGATGAGACGGGGAAGTATCTCCGCGAACTTCAAAAATTTCTCGTAAGCGGGTGCGTCGCCGGTGATGTAATACTCGTCCACTCCGCACACGCGCATAGTGCGCCACTTGTAGTGGTCGGCCTCAAGCCAAATCTGGGTGAGGTTTTCGTAGCGGCGGCGCTCATAAATGTCCTTGGGGGGCAGGTGGTTGTGGTAGTCGATAATGGGGCAGTCCTCGGCGTAGCCGTGGAACAGCTCCCTTGCCGTTTCTGTAGACAGGAGAAAATCCTTATCCATGAACTTTTTCATCAAAACTTCTCCTTGTTTATCCAAAGGCCGAGAGCGGGATTGGGAATGAAGTAAATTTCTTCGCCGTCGGGCAGCGTGTTATAGCCATAGCTGAGCTTTTCGGGATCATAGCGCTTTGCCATCTCGTCGTAGTCCGCGGCAATAAAGCCTACGCTCTCGACCTCTTCCTTGCTGATATTCTTTACAGCGTAAGTGATGGTGAAGCGTCCGTCGCTGGAGCCGTGGATGAGGTGGGCGGCGGCGCCCATATTGTCGCGCAGGTCCTGGTTTTCGGGTTTTTCAAACTGCTCGAGGGTGTTGATGCGTCCGCGGTAGCCATACTTGCGGATGAGCTGGTCCACGATGGGATCCTCGCCGAAACGCTCGATACCGGGAGCGAGAACGATGAGCTCGCCGCCGTCGGCGATGGCCATACGGGTGCGGTAAACGCTCTTGTTGCCGAGCCAGGTGCTCTTGAATTCATCGGGAGTGAGGTAGACAACACATTTTTTGATGCCGGTCTCAACGAAGTCGATGTTCTTTTCCTGAGCAAGCTCGATGGCTTTTTCAAGGGCGGAGCGATGCTCGCTGATGAAAAGACCGTGAGTGTGGATATTGCCGCCGGGTGCGGTGCAGACGGTGAGAACGAAAAGAATGGGACGGTCGCAGAGGAAATGCTCCATGCCATAGTCAAAGACTTTGCGCACGGGAGTGTGGTCGCGACCCATCATGCGTCCCATGCCGTAAACGGCGCCGACCATGTGGCTGGAGTTTATCATATCGCTGCCGCCGACGCCGACGAAAAGGTTCTTGGAATGGTTGGCCATACCGATGACCTCGTGAGGAACGACCTGTCCCGGGGAGATGATGAGGTCATACTTCTCGTCCATGACGAGGCGGTTGATCTCAACGCTGACACTGTCGTGCCAGAGACCCTCAGTGATCTCCTCAAGATACTCGGAGGGAACTTCACCGATCTTCATGACGTCAGTGCGCCAGTTGTGGGGGATAAAGCGGTCGAAGGGAATATCACCGAACATATGTGCGGCCTCCTCCTCGGTAACGGGTACGTGGGTGCCGAGGGCGGGGAGAATGTCAACATTGCAGCCGCGCTCAGTCAGAGCGTGGTAGTAGACATTGGTGATGCAGCCGGCGTTGGAGTGGAAGCGGGTGTAATCAGGGGGGATTATGAGAACGTTATTGAGCGTTTTGCCTTCGACAGATTTCAGAAGAGCCTCTTTGATCTCATCGGGAGAAAGACCTTCTTCGCGGCTCGATTTCAGAAAAATTTCCATGGTTTAATAACTCCTTTATGGGAAAAAGGGACGGCGTTACCGTCCCTTATATATTTTTTTCTTGTTTATACGCCGGAGTAAGCGGAGAAGCCGCCGTCAACGGGAACGACAACACCGGTGATAAAGCCGGATGCGGTGTCGTCAAGCAGGAACTGCAGGGTTCCGAGCAGCTCCTCGGGCTCGCCGAAGCGACCCATGGGAGTGGCGGCAAGGATCTTGCCGGTGCGTGCGGTGGGACTGCCGTCGGGGTTGAAGAGCAGAGCAGCGTTCTGCTTGGTGGCGAAGAAGCCGGGAGCGATGCCGTTTACGCGGATGCCGACGCGGCTGAAGTGCACAGCAAGCCACTGGGTGAAGTTGGAGACAGCTGCCTTTGCTCCGGAGTATGCGGGGATCTTGGTGAGGGGAGTATAGGCGTTCATGGAGCTGATGTTGATGACGGAGCAACCGCTGCGGCCGATCATGTCTCTGGCGAAAGCTTGGGTGGGAATGAGGGTACCGATGAAGTTGAGGTTGAAAACGAACTCAACGCCGCTCTGATCGAGGTCGAAGAAGCTCTTGGTGTCGGCGTCAATGTCACCGATCTCGAAATACTCCTTGTCGGTCTGTGCGCGGGGATTGTTGCCGCCTGCGCCGTTGATGAGGTAATCGCAGGGACCGAGAGAAGCCAGAACGTCCTGATGGCACTGCTCCATAGCAGCCTTATCGAGAACGTTGCAGGCAAATGCCTTGGCGATGCCGCCTTCCTCGCGGATGGAGGATGCGACCTTTTCTGCGTTTTCAAGGTTGAGGTCAAGAACTGCTACCTTGCAGCCGGCCTTACCGAGAGCCTTGGCAAACATTCCGCAGAGCACGCCGCCTGCGCCGGTGATAACGGCAACCTTGCCGGAGAGAACGGGGTTGGGAGTGATGTTCATGTTTTCTACCATCCTTCGTAAATTTAAAAATTAGAAACAGTATTTTTCGATTGCGAGTGCAACACCGTCTTCATCGCAGGAGGCGGTGAGTACGTCGGCACAGGCTTTTGCCTCGTCGCAGGCATTGGCCATGGCAACTCCGAGACCTGCCGCAGAGAGCATGCTCAGGTCGTTCAGACCGTCGCCGAAGCTCATGGTGGCTTCGCGGGGAACACCGAGATGGTCGGCCAGAGCCAGAAGAGCTTCGCCCTTGTTGGCGTGGATATTATTTATCTCCACATTCTGGTCTACTGAGCTTGAGACACAGAGCTCGTCAAAGCGCTTTTCCAGCCCGCTGAGCATCTCCTCGCGCAAAAGCGTATCGCGCGTGAAAAACTGCACCTTCTGTACGCCCTTTGCCTGCTGACAGAGAAAGTCCTTGAGCTCGGGAACGTCCTGACGCAGTTCGTGGATCATCTTTCTGTAGTGCGGAGAATCCACAATGCTGTCGACGAGAGCTTTCTGACTTGCGGTCATCCAGCCGGCTGAACCCATATAGCAGTCGTAAATGACGGGAAGTTCATCGAGCATTATCATTATGTCAACCGCTTGCTGCCATGGGAGTTCGGCTTTGTAGATAACTTCGCCGCTTCTGAGGTCTTTGACCTCCGCGCCGTTGATGGTGATGGCGTAATTGATGAAAGGGAGGTTTCTGATAACCTCCGGCATGCCGCCGTAAAAGCGGCCTGTTGTGGGAACGATCTCGATGCCCGCCTCCGCCGCCTTCGTGAGGGCGGTGAGAGACGCGGGAGTGAGCTCCTTGTTGGAGTTGAGGAGCGTTCCGTCAAGGTCAAGCGCGATTATGCGGTAATCAGGCATTATAGGTACCTGCGCTGGTGTTGCCGCCGTGACCGGTCCAGTTGGTGTGGAAGAACTGACCGCGGGGTGCGTCCAGACGCTCATAGGTGTGTGCGCCGAAGTAGTCGCGCTGTGCCTGAAGGAGGTTTGCGGGGAGATTCTCGGTGGTATAGCCGTCGAAATAGCTCAGTGCGCTGGAGAAAGCGGGCATGGGGATACCGGCTTTGACGGCATAGGCTACGACCTCGCGCCATGCGGGAACAAGTCCGGTGATGGTCTGGGCGAAATAGTCGTCCATCAGGAGATTCTCAAGCTCGCCGTTCTTGTCGTAGGCTTCCTTGATCTTGCCGAGGAAGACGCTGCGGATGATGCAGCCGCCGCGCCACATGAGAGCGATGCCGCCGTAGTTGAGGTTCCAGCCGTAGGTCTTGGCTGCGGTACGCATGAGGGTGTAGCCCTGAGCGTAGGAAATGATCTTGCTGGCGTAGAGAGCCTTGCGGATGCACTCGATGAATGCGGCCTTGTCGCCTTCGAAAGCGGGGACGGTCTTGGCGAAGAGCTTGCTTGCCTTAACGCGCTCGTTCTTCTGTGCGGAGAGGCAGCGGGCGAAAACAGCTTCGCCGATGAGGGTGAGGGGGACGCCTTCGTCGAGAGCGGCGACTGCGGTCCACTTGCCGGTGCCCTTCTGGCCTGCGGTGTCGAGAATGTGCTCAACGGTGGTCTCGCCGTTTTCGTCCTTGTAGCCAAGGATGTCGCGGGTGATCTCGATGAGGTAGCTGTCAAGTTCGGTCTTGTTCCACTCGGCAAAGACGTCGTGCATCTCCTCGGCGGACATGCCGAGACCGTCACGCATCAGCTGGTAGGCTTCGCAGATGAGCTGCATATCGCCGTACTCGATGCCGTTGTGGACCATCTTTACGAAGTGACCGGCGCCGTTTTCACCGACCCAGTCGCAGCAGGGAGAGCCGTCCTCGACCTTGGCGCAGATGCCCTGGAAGATGGGCTTTACATAGGGCCATGCGGCGACAGAGCCGCCGGGCATCATGGAAGGGCCGTTGAGAGCGCCCTCTTCTCCGCCGGAAACACCGCAGCCGACGTAGAGAAGACCCTTGCTCTCAACATACTCGGTGCGGCGGATGGAGTCGGGGAAGTGGCTGTTGCCGCCATCGATGAGGATGTCGCCTTCCTCGAGGTAGGGGATAAGCTGGTCGATGAGAGAGTCGACAGCCTGTCCGGCCTTGACCATCATGAAGACTTTTCTGGGTTTTTCGAGATTTGCTACGAGCTCCTCGATGGAGTAGCAGCCGATAATGTTCTTGCCGGAGGCACGGCCTTCTACAAAAGCCTTGACCTTATCGGTGGTACGGTTGTAAACGGCAACGGTGAAACCCTTGCTTTCCATGTTCATAACAAGGTTTTCGCCCATAACTGCAAGGCCAACGAGGCCGATATCAGCTTTTTTCATAATTCGAATGCCTCCTTGATTTATCTCTGGACGCGGGCGTTGCCTGCCTAAATGGCCCAATCCTGCTTCTCGTCAGCGGGCTCTGCGTAGTCTTTGAGGCTGCTTGCAGCCAATACTCCGCTTGCCCAGCCGAACTGGAGGCACTTTTCAGCTTCCCAGCCGGAGATGAGACCGTGGAGCAGACCGCCGGTGAAACCGTCGCCGCCGCCGATGCGGTCCATGACCTGAATGGGACGGGGTTCAACAACGCTCCACTCGCCGTCAGCAAGCAGGAGGCAGCCCCAGAGGTGCTCGTTTGCGGAGATGACCTGGCGCAGGGTGGTGGCGAAGACCTTTGCATTGGAGTACTTCTCCTTGACCTCGCTGATCATTGCCTTGAAGTTTTCGATCTTGGAGCTGAGGTCTTTGCCGCCTGCTTCGGGACCCTTGAAGCCGAGGCAGAGCTGGAAATCTTCCTCGTTGCCGACGAGAACATCGGCGATGGAAGCGATCTCGTGGAAAGCCTTTGCAAGCTCTTCCTCGCGGCCCTTCCAGAAGGTGACGCGGTGGTTGAGGTCGAAGGAAATGAGGGTTCCGTGAGCCTTTGCGGCCTTGGCGATATCGAGGCAGAAACGGGTGGTATCCTCGCTCATAGCGGCGATGAGGCCGGAGATATGGAGCATGGCAACGCCTTCGGTGCCGAAGATGCGCTCGGTGTCGAACTCGTCGACGGAAAGGGTGCAGCCGACTTCGCCGGCGCGGTCGTTCCATACGCGGGGAGCGCGTGCGCCGAAACCGGAATCGGCGATGTTGAACTGATGGCGGTAACCCCAGGGACCGCCCTGGTCTACTTCTGCACCTTCAAAGCGGATGTTGCGTGCGCGAAGCTGGCTCTTGATGAAATCGGCAATGGGGCTGCCCTTGACGAACTTGGTAAGGACGAGGCATTCGTTGCCGAGAGAAGAGGTTACGTTGAGAACGTTGCTTTCTGCGCTGGTAGCCTGAAGGAGGAAACGGTCGCTGTTGTGAACAGCCATGCGGTTTTCGGGAGTGATGCGGACACCCATGCTGGTGGGGCAGGCGATTGCATAGCGGTAGGAGGAGCGAATGTTCAGTTCCATGGCGGTTTTGTTCCTTTCGGTTTATATTATTCATTTATTTTTTACCAATGTGTATGAAAATATTTTACAATAAGACAAATTACAATGGAATTGCAATTTGCTCCAAAAAACATTGCAAATATTCGCACTTGATGATAGACTAAAGAAAAAAGAAAAGGGGGAAAGAATTTTGGCGCATTTTTTTACCTACCGCGATGACGAAATTTACAGCCATCACACCGTTGATGAACATCCTCGCTCTGAGAATTTTCAGATACACGCTCATGAGTGGATGGAGGTTTTTTACTTTATATCCGGCAAGTGCAGCTATCTGGTTGAGGGCAGCCGCTATGAGCTTCAGCCCGGCGATATACTTATCATGCGCGCCGCGGAGACTCATATGCTTGAGCTTGGAACCGATGAACCTTATGAGCGCATAGCCATACATTTTTCACCCTCGCTTCTTGAGTCAATGCCGAAAGGGGAACGCTTTCTGAAACCTTTCCTCGAGCGTCCTCTGGGTCAGCGGAATCTGTACCGCAGCTCCGAAGATGGAGACAGAAGACTTCAGGCGGCCTTTGCTGCGTTTGATTTCAACGGTATCGGAGATGTTAAGATCAATCTTGTCGCGAGACTCATGATGTTTTTGACTGTGCTCAGCTCCGTTTATGAAAGGCAGAGTGTTCAGAATGCAGGTGAGGACAGTTTCCAGAGTCTGCTCGTCGCATATGTGAACGAGCATCTTTTTGAGGACATTTCGCTTCAGTCCATATCCGATGCATTTTATCGCAGCCGCAGCCAGATAAGCCGTGTATTCCGTCAGGCGACCGGTTCACCCCTGTGGGAGTATGTCACCATCAAGCGTCTGCTCTCGGCACAGGCCATGCTGCAGCGCGGTGTCAGCGCATCGGACGCCTGCTTGGCCTGTGGATTTTCCGATTACTCGTCTTTCTTCCGCGCTTACCGTGCGAGATTTGGCCATTCTCCAAAGTCTGACTACGGCAAGGAGATAAAAGGCTAGTGAAAACTTCCGGAATGAAATTTCAGGGAGCTGTTATTGCCCGCGAGAGGCTGTGCCGCGGCTGGAGTCAGGACGGCGTTTGCAGAGGTATCTGTGCCGTATCATATCTCTCAAAAATCGAGAGCGGCAGAGCCGATGCATCGGAAGAAGTGCTGAGACTGCTGCTCGGAAGACTGGGGATAGAATGGAGTGCGGAGCTTGAGAACGAAGCGCGCGCACTTGCCGAAAATGGATATGAAGCGCTTTTCAGCGCCTCTTACGATGAACTAAGTGAGATCGTCGGACAAAGTGATGTGGATAAATACCGTGCTGCCGCATCCGGTATAGAAATTGAGCTGCTGTATAATTTTGTTTCACAAAAAAGAGAGCCTCTGGCTTCGGAAATGGAAAAATTCATGGACAGTCGGGCTCTCGCTCTTCAGAGAATCCTGCAGGGGCGATTTGACGAGGCACTGTGTCTTGCGCCGAATGCCTATGTTTATTACGAATCCGGCGTTTCTGCATACTCCCGTGGAGATTACATTCGGGCGACAGAACATTTGCAGACAGCTTATGAGGCCGCATCAAAGGACGGCAGAGCAAAGCTGATGCTTTTGTGCAAGCTGTTTCTCGGAAGCTGCTGCGCAAACCGAAGAGACAGAGCGGGTATGGAAGGCCACTATGTTGCCGCGCGGCGACTGGCAGCTGCTATGGGAAATACAGAAGCAATAGAAAATATGGCGTATAACAGTGCAGCAACAGCTATAGAGTGCGGAGAGTACGAAGAAGCTTATGCGTATTTTTCCAATCTTGACGAGCCTGAAATGATGAGCCTGCATAAGCTCGCGATAGCCTGCGAAATGACGGGAAGGCGCGAGGAAGCGATAGCGGCTCTTGACCGCGCGGAGAAAATGGAGAGCGTTTACCCGGACAGCTCGCTTGCAAAGGAAATGTGTGCGCTCGTTCGCATCAGAGTGGAAGACACAGAATATCTTAAATGTGATGCTTACGGCGAAAAGCTGCTGGCAGTGTTCGACAGATGCAGACATGAACTCAGCGCTGGCTACGCTTATTTCCATCATCCGTGGGTAATCGAATGGTACAAGGCGGGGCGTCAGTACAAAAAAGCGCTTGAGCTCATGGAGGATTTTCCTTCAAGCAGTGTGTGAAACGATATTTATCCTGTATATTTCGGATTGATTTTCCCAAATATACAGGATTTATTTTAGCTTAAGTCTCTGTTATGATTGCTGCAGAGGTGATGAACATGAAACAGAAACTGTGGACGAGAAATTTCAGTCTTGTCACTCTTGCCTCAGCGCTGGGAGCTGCCGGAGCGATAGCCGGAGGCTTTGCCCTGTCTTTCCTTGTGTTCGACGAAACGGGCAGCACCCTTGCCTCGGCGCTCGTAATCGCGATACAGCTGGTGCCGCATGTATTTGTTCCGTTTATAGCAGCGCCCATAATGGATCGTCTGCCCAGAAAAATGTTTCTTGTATGCGGAGACATTGTAAACGGCATCGTTTATGCCGCGATGGGACTCTGGCTGCTGAATTTTGAATTTTCATATATTGCGTATCTTTGCATTTCTTTGGGCCTTGCCTGCCTGCAATCTGTGGATTCTCTGGCATTTAAGAGCATATATCCGGATCTTATATCCAAGGGAGCGGAGCAAAAGGGCTATTCCGTCGCATCAATGCTTTATCCGGTGCTGAACATTATCATGGCTCCCATGGCGGCTATATTGCTCGATACGCTCGGAGTGCCTGTGCTGCTGATTTCTCAGGGGGCGCTGTCTGTCGGTGCTGCTGTTACTGAGAGCTTCATATGCGTGGATGAGAGCAGCAGAAAAATAGAGGGTCATTATAGCTTTGCCATGTGGCGCGGAGATATCCGGCAGGCGCTTGAATACTTGAAAAATGAAAAGGGACTTCTGAATATCTATGAATATATGTCCGTAACAAACGGCGTTGCAATGGGATATGCACCTGTTCTTGTTGCTTTTTTTCGCAGCGTACCGGGATTTTCCGCGGCAATGTATTCGCTTTTTTCTGTCGTTGAGTTTATTGGACGGACGGTTGGAAGTGCTGTGCAGTACAGGATCAATATCCCGCCGAAAAAACGCCACGGCTTTGTGTTTTTCGTATATCAGGTGTACGAGTTAATGGATATGTGTCTGCTCTGGATACCGTATCCGCTGATGCTTTTTAACCGCGCTCTGATAGGTTTCCTCGGCAGCAACAGCGCAATAATACGAGAAGCTGCAGTCCAGCGCTACATACCGGGCGAGCTTCGCGCTAGGGTAAACGCCTTCTATGAGATGCTCGTCATGGCTGTCGGAAGCGTGCTTTCGCTCGGCGTTGGTGCTCTCGGTGAGATAATGGACTACCGTCTTTGCATAACTGTCTGCGGCGCAGTGTCCATGCTGGCCAGCTGGTACTTCATCTGGGGTAAACGGGCGCAGGTGCGAAAGGTCTATGAAGCAGAGTAACAGTTACTTTTCTAAAGAATAAGCACATCCGGTTTGATAGTATTGACCAGATGTGCTTTTTTTATTTCTTTTCTCTGGGAAATCGGCTGTTTTGCTGGCGGTATTGTTTGGGTGTGATGGATGTGTATTTTTTGAATATCTTCGTAAAATAATTGTCGTCCTGTATTCCGCAGCGCTGACCGACAGCGGATATCGGAATGTCGGTGGAGGCAAGAAGATACACAGCGTGCTCAATTCTTTTTCGGTTGACATAATCAGTGAGCGTGACGCCTGTTTCCTTTTTAAATAGACTGGAGAGGTAACTCGCGTTTACGTTCAGAGCTTCGGCATGAGCCTTCAGGCTTAGGTCGGAGGTGAGGTCAAAATCTACACGGGCGATTATGTACTGCACCAACTGAGAGTAATTGACCGTAGCGTGATTTTTGACGAGAAGGCAGTATTTTTTCGCCATATCCTGCCAGAGATCCATAAACTCGTCCCATACGGCTGTATTTTCGATTTTGCGGGCAAACTCAGATGAGAGCCGGTCAATGTGAATCGGATGAACTCCGCCGCGCTCTACAGCCTTGCGCATGAGTGTGTTGAGAATGATGGAGTAGTTTTTTATGTTTCTCAGCGGTGTGGTGCGGTTTTCAAGAGCAGCGCGGCTGAAGTTGGAGAGCATTATGGAGGCTCTGTGTGCGCGTCCCTGGGACACGGCCTCGATAAACTGGTTTTCGGAATGGTAGCGCTTTTCAATTTTGCGTATATTGGAGAGAATATCTTCCTGTATCTGCATTTCGGGAGGGGAGGCGAGGGGTAGAAAACTTTCCGGTATGCCGCTTATTATCTCCTCTGTGCTGAACTGATGAAGACCCCAGATACGCTCTGCAAGGCTGTTGAGGGCGGCAGAGATGACCTGATCGTTTCGCATGTAAGGTATGCTGCGGAAATGGTTTTCGAGCAGTGGTATCCACTGTCTGTGTATGCCGTTTTCTTCCACAAATCGGTCTATCCAACTCTGGTCGCGCTCATCCCTCAGATACGGTCCGACCACGAGCAGGGTGGGCTGATCATACTCCGGCAGACGCATAAGAGCAAAAGAACAGAAAAACTCATCCGTCACGCGATATATGATTTTTTCCACAAGGGTATCGTTTATCCTGCTGATTATGGAATCCGGCAGTTTGGAGCCGAATATTTTGGTTCTGAGACCAAGGTCGGTCTCGTTGATTGCTTCCATTGTTGTTGGGATAATATTAATTCTTAGATTAAATTGTCCGAGAATGTTCAGGAACATATTGAGTTCGGATTCATATGTAAGCAATTTCCTTCACCCCGTTTATAATAATGCTGAATCCGCGCCGCATAATAGACAATATGATAAGCACGGCTTAGTAGCATTTTTAACAGTCTTATTTTTGTATATTATCGTACAAAATTTATGATATTACAAGCACTAACAAAAAAATTACTAAAGCTGACAAAAATATTCCTAGCAATTTTGGGTAGTTTGTCTTAGAATACAAATATGGTTTTTCCTGACATAGGTGACCAATAATTGAAAGGAATGAGAAAAATAATGGCAAAGAAAACTAGGCCCCTTGATGCTAAGGGATATCCCAAGTTCGGCATTCGTGACTGCGTGGCTTACGCAGCGGGCGACCTTGGTTGCAACATGAGCTTCTCCCTTAAGGGCACTGTTCAGACTTTCTGGCTCGTATTCATGATGCTGGAAACCGGTCTGCTTTCCGCTTTGCTCCTGCTGGTACAGATCTGGGACGCAATCAATGACCCCATCATCGGCTCCATGATCGACGCCGACAGAAGACAGTACAAGCGTGGCAAGTTCAAGACCTATATCCTTATCGGCGCAATCGCACTTACTGTGGCTGGTGCCTGCGTATTCCTTCCCTTCCCCAACGCAGCTGTTTGGGTAAAGGCTATGCTCTTCATCATTGGCTACGTCATTTGGGACGCTGCATACACCATTGCAAACGTTCCCTACGGATCCATGCTTTCACTTGTAACTGAGGACGCAGGCGAGCGCAGCCAGCTCTCTACCTGGAGAAGCATCGGCTCCATGGTCGGCAACATCCTCCCCAGCGTTATCCTCCCCATCCTCATCTGGAAGAAGGAATTTGACGCTGCCGGCAACCCCGTCATCAACCCCGAGACCGGTGTTCAGGTCGAAACTCTGCTTGGCGGACGCGTATTCATCGCTGCTCTCATCATGGGTGTGATTGGTCTGGTTTGCTTCCTGTTCATGATCAAGAACATCACCATCCGTGTTGATGAAAACTCCGTAAAGACCAACGACAACGAAAAGTTCAGCGTTATCAAGGCTTTCGGCAACTTCCTGAAGAACCGTCCCGCAGTTGGCGCAACCGTCGCCGCAATGGCAATGTTCCTTGGCATGAACTCCGCCTCCACCGCCACCACCATCATGTTCACCACTTATTTCGGTATGGCTTCCCTTTCCGGTATCGTTATGCTGGTCGGCTTTGTGCCCATGTTCTTCTTCATGCCCTTCATCAAGAAGATCGTCGGCAAGTTCGGCAAGCAGGAAGCTGCCGCCGCCGGTGCATTCGTCTCCAGCCTTGGCGGTGTCGCAATGTTCTGCTTCCCCCTCGTGAACGACAAGATGGTCGCCCTCATCGTCTACATGATCGCCCTCGTCATCTTCGGCCTCGGCATGGGTATCTACACCTGCGTCTCCTGGGCATTCATGGCTGACGCCATCGATTACAACGAGTGGAAGACCGGCAAGCGCGAGGAAGGCACCGTCTACTCCCTCCACAGCTTCTTCCGCAAGCTGGCTCAGGGCGTTGGCCCCTCCATCCTCCTCCTGCTCATGGGCGCGCTCGGCTATGTCTCCGATCTGGGCTCCGGCGGTCAGAGCGCAGAAACCGCTTACAACATGTGCTGGCTGGTTGCAGGTCTCTACTGCTTCAGCGGTATCATGATGTTCATCTCCATCAAGTTCATCTACAACCTTGATAAGAAGACCCTCAATCGCATGAACGAGGAGCTGGCGGAGCGCCGCGCACCCGCTGCCAAGTAAGAAAAAGCATAATTTTCAGCTACCGGGCCGAAAAACGGCCCGGTAGTTTTTTGTATTTGCGGCGGGAGCAAGCCCCCGCCCTACGGGGGGTGTGCAGGGTGCCCGCAGGGTGTAGGGGCAAGCTTTGTGTTGCCCGCTTTGGGGCGCGCCGGGTTTTACGGGACGACGGAGACGCCGTCCCCTACACAGTATT
>JAZOBQ010000040.1:0-3615 GCA_045596005.1 Oscillospiraceae bacterium | reverse complement strand
GCTTTCCACCTTTCGGCTATCGGTGGTGACGGCGCTTATTTCTTTACGCAGAAGCTCGATATCACCAAAATAGTCGCCCCTGCAGGCGGAAATTATATTTTCAAGGCTGAGTCCTCTCATGCATATTTCTCCATGGATACTTCGATTATTTTCTCGCAAAGGCTGCCGTAGTCAAGGCCTATCTCGTGCGCCATCTGAGGAATAAGGCTCGTGGGGGTCATTCCGGGAAGAGTGTTGGCCTCAAGGCAGTACATCTCGCCGTCGGCATTGTTCCAAAGGAAGTCAACACGGCAATAGGCGTCAATCATCAGCGCCTCATGCACACGCTCTGCAAGGCGCTGGAGCTTTTCGGTGGCCGCTTCGCCTATCGGTGCGGGGCATATTTCCTCAGTCGCGCCTGCCTGATACTTGTTTTTATAGTCGTAAAAACCGCACTTGGGAATTATCTCGATGGCGGGCATGGCTTTGCCGTTCATGACGCCTACTGTAAGCTCGCGTCCGCTTATGTACTTTTCGACCAGTACGGCCTTTTCATACTTAAAGGCAAGTTCAAGGGCGGGGAGGTAGTCTTTCTCCTCATAAACGATGCTCGTTCCAACGCTGCTGCCGCCGGAGCAGGGTTTCACAACGCAGGGAAAGCCTACGTTTTCATAGCTCTCCGCACCTTTTTCAACGGTAATTCCAACGGGTACAGGAATACCTGCGGCTGCAAGAACGGTCTTGGTAAGACTCTTGTTCATTGCAAGAGCGCTGCCAAGATATCCCGAGCCGGTATATTTAATGCCGTGCAGGTCGAGAGTTGCCTGCAGCTTGCCGTTTTCGCCCTCCTCTCCGTGGAGAGCAAGGAAAGTTATGTCGGCATATTCACATATTTTCAGGACATTGGGTCCGATGGCATGAGCGCCGCCCATGGCGCGCACCTTGTCAAGGTCGGGAGCGGCCTCGGCAACGGAAAAGTCGGAGATGTTTCCTCCGCGCTCAAAGACTTCTGCGGGAGAGGCAAAAGGCTCGGTGTAACCAAGATAGAGGTCGATAAGCACGGCCTTATGTCCCTTTTCTCTCAATGCTCTGGCAACGCCGGTGCCGGAAGATATGGAAACATCGCGCTCGTTTGAAAGTCCGCCGCAAAGAACTACTATATTCATAGGATATTGTTCCTCCTGTTTTTCACTCAATAAATGGCACGAAGCCACTAAAATGGTATTATAACATATATCTCGGTTCTAAACAATGAAAAAACTGTTGTTATACATAGCTTTAGTGTGATATAATGCTCCTGATATTTTGAAAGTGGTGATCAATAATGCAGTATGTGGTTCTTGACCTGGAATGGAACCAGGCAATGAGCTCCAAATCCCCTATATATAACCGTCTTCCCATCCATCTGCGCGGCGAAATAATCCAGATCGGCGCCTGCAAGCTCAACGAGGATATGTCTCCCGGCGAGGAATTCCAGATAGATGTCAAACCCGTGTATTTCCGCAAGATGCACTACAAGGTAAAAAAGCTTACCGGCATCGATTCCGAACGCCTCAGCGACGCCTGCGGATTCAAGGAGGCCATGCGTAAGTTCCGCGAATTCTGCGGCGATGGATGCACATTTCTCACATGGGGTTATGACGACAAGGGTATCATGGAGCAAAACATAATCGTCCATGACCTTGACTGGGACTGGATTGCAGGCTGGGTAAATCTCCAGATAATCTACAATATGCAGACCGACGGCGACAGAAACCAGAAGTCTCTCGCAACGGCAATGGAACACTTCGGCATTGAGCAGACCCGCGTCGCCCACGACGCCCTCGGCGATGCTTACAACACCGCTCTCGTGTGCTCGCATCTCGACCTTGAAAGCGGCCTTGCCGGATATGACGAGACCATGCACCAGCTCTCTCTCCGCCGCAAAAAAGCCACAGCCGACACCGAGGAGGGTCCCGAGCCTCTCGAGCACCTCACCTTCACCGGCTACGCAACGAGGAGCGAAGCCTTTGCCGACGAGCGCCTCAGCACTATTCCCTGCCCCGAGTGTTCCAAGGAAATGAGCACACAGCGCTGGGTCAACCAGGGTGACAAGCGCTATATGACACTTGCCGAATGTCCCGAGCACGGCAAGTTCCTCACCCGTGTAAAATTCCGTCACACCGAGGACGAGACCTGGACCGCCAACCGCATTATCTACAAGGCGGACGACGAAATGGTGGAGTACTACAAGCAGAAATCCGTGCATAACCGCAAGCGCGTGCGCAGAAGAAAGAAAAGTTCAAACACCGGCACCTGAAAAGGAGAGATAAGACATATGAAAAAGGCAATAATTATCCTCACTGTTTTCGCACTGGTGCTCAGCCTCTTTGCCGGCTGCGGCAGCAGCGACGAAGGCAGCATAAGCGGCACCATATCCCAGGGAACTCCCGCAGCCACTCCCGAAGCAGTTCCTTCCGAGGCCCCTGCCGAGGAAGAAGCGGATTTTGACACCGGCGTCGTGGTCGGCGGCACTTATTCAAACGAGTTTCTCGGTTTGAACCTCACGCTCGACAGCAACTGGGTCTTTTTCAACGAGCAGCAGATCGCTGAGCTAAACGGCATAACTACCGACATGATCCAGGACGAGGAAATCAAGTCCATGATGGAAGACAGCGGCGTTGTTTATGACCTATATGCAACCAGCGCGCTCAACGGCTCGACCATCAACATCGTCATTGAAAATCTCGGTCTTGTCTACGGCAGCGTTCTCAGCGAGGAGTCGTATGTTGACCTGACTATGGACACTCTTAAGACTGCCCTTGAGTCCGCAGGACTCACCAACGTAGTCTGCGAAAAGATCAGCGTTGATTTCTGCGGCAAGGAGCACGCCGCCATCGGCGTTTCCGCTACCAATCTTGCAGGCGTGGATATATATGAGATCCTCGTTTGCTATAAGGTTGGAAGCTATATGGCCTGCGTCACTTTCATGCATGAGAGCAAGAACAGCTGTTTCGGACTCCTTGACCTGTTCTACACCGGCGATCCCGTCTACGCTCCCACCGAGGCTCCCGCAGAGCCTTCCGCTCCCTCCGCTCCTGCAGAGTCCGTCATTTCTGACGGTGAATTCTCTGTCGGCACCATAAACGGCAACACTTACATAAGCGAGTTCCTCGGCGTTAAGTGTGAGCTTGACGGCAACTGGATCATGGATTCCTCCGCCGACCTCGCCGCATATAACGGTCTTTCTTCCGCTGAATACACCACCGAGGACGCTCTCGAGCTTTTCGCCAGCGGTGTTGCTCCCTACGATATGAGCGCTATTACCAATGACGGATACTATATTATTGAGCTGATTATTGAAGATCTCGGTGCTCTCTACGGCGCAACTCTCAGCGCCGAGGACTACGTTGACATGACCATGTCCATAGCTGAGGAATCTCTCGCAGCAAATGGCTTTGAAAATATCGTCTGCACCAAGGAATTCGTTGATTTCTGCGGTCAGCAGCATGTTGCCATCGTTACCGAAAGCACTCTGCAGGGCATGGCAGTATACCAGACCATGATATGCTTCAAGGTAGGCAACTATATGGCTGTTGTCACTCTTTTAAGCGTTGAGGACGATGTCTGCGACATTCTCGCCGACTACTTCAGCGC
>JAZOBQ010000039.1:0-4150 GCA_045596005.1 Oscillospiraceae bacterium | reverse complement strand
AAAACCTTTATAATAAATTCGTTAAGCCATGATTTATGGCCCTTGAAACGCCGCAAGGCGTATTTGGAGGGAGGGAAATAAATGTCTGAAATCTACGTCAAGGAGAACGAATCTCTGGACAATGCGCTGAAGAGATTTAAGCGCAGCTGCGCCAAGGCAGGTGTTATGGCCGATCTCCGCAAGAAGGAGTTCTACCAGAGCCCCAGCGTCAAGCGCCGTAAGAAGAGCGAAGCCGCTCGTAAGAACAAGAACAAGCGTTATTATTAATGCTCGAAAAAAGAGCCCGACGGATGTCGGGCTCTTTTTTTATAGTTATTATTCAAATTCCCATGGAAGTTTAACAGCGGTATATTCCCGTCCGAGAGAGGGGAGAAGCTTACAGAGCATTTCCACGGTCGAAAAGGCTATGGACGAGCTGTTTATGCAGGGGTGGCAGGCGAACAGCTTTTCGCTAAGCAGTTCCGCATCGAGAACGAGTCGAACGCGCTTTTCGCTGTCGTTCATAAGTCCGAGCAGACTGGCAGAACCGCTTTTCACACCGAGATATTTTTCGAGATGGTCTTCTCCTGCAAAGCTCAGGCGAGAGCAGCCGAGTTGGGCGGAGAGATATTTTGTTTTGAAAGGTTTGCTCCCCGGCATGATGAGTAAATAAAAGTCTGTCTGCTGGCGATTGGTGAGAAAGAGATTTTTTGCGATGGTACAGCCGAGAATACGGTCAGCGGCGTTCAGATCCTCCATGCTCATTGCTGCATCGTGGTCAACGCGGGTGAACGCGATGCCGAGTGAGTCTAGCAGGTCATAGCAGCGCTCTTCAGCGGCTATGCGGCTGCCTCGTTCGGGGCGACCGATATAGAGAGCAGATTCATGCATGATTTATGATTTCCTTCCTGTTTTGTATGCAAGCCAGACAAGCGCAAGATTAATGATTGCAAATGCAGTAAGTATATAATATGTCGGTACATAGCTGCCGCAGCGGTCGGCAATCATTCCGGGCATTGGGCCGGTTATAAAAGAGCCGATCATATAGCAAAGCTGGAAATTGCGCATTGACGAGGGATAGTGCGCCGGAGTGCTGAGATCGGCTGCCATGCTGGAGAAGCCGACGGTGGAGATGGGCAGACCGAGACCTATACACAGCATGCTCAGCAGCGCAATCGGCATGATAAAGTGGCCGGCAAAACAGGCGAGTGCTTTGCCGATAACAAGAATGCTGCAAAAGAAAAGAGCTGCCCTTTTTCCGCCGAAGCGGTCTGTTGCCTCGCCGAAAAGTATCTTTCCGGCTGTGAGTGCAAGTCCGACGAAGGAAATTAGGCTTGATACGGTAGTGAGTGCCACGCCTTCGGTGGAGTAAAGAACGCTGAGGTGATTCCAGCCTGTGTTTCCCATAGCTCCTATGAGAAGGGAAGTAATGCAGACGATAACAAGGCTTCGCTTTTCTTCCTTGGAACGGGGAGCTTTCATATCTTCCTGCTTTAGGGAAGCGGGAGGGACGTTTACCTCAGACCCGATTAGTATGAACGAAATCAAAGAGGCTATGAGCAGGAATGCACCCTCAAACCACATGGCGTGACGCAGAGAAAAAGCGGAGATCAAAGCCGTTGCAATAGGGGGCCAGACTATTGTCGCCATGCCGGTACCAGCCGAGCTTATACCGAGCGCGAGAGTCTGGTGCGAGGAAAATACTCGCTTGAGAGCTATTGAAACGCTTACCGTACCGCCGAGTCCGTAGCAAAGACCGAGCAGCACCGCCGCCGCGCAGCATCCGGCGTAGTTGTCAACAGCGCCGAAGATAAAGAAGCTGACGGCTGCAAGAAGGTTCATCGCGATCATTCCGCGGCGGAGTCCCATTAGCTTTATGTATCTTTGCACCAGCATAACTCCGATGAGTGAAGACAGGGTACGTATCGTGATGACCATGGAGGCCTGCGTGTTGCTCAGGCCGACTATTTCAATAAGGTAAGGCTGATAAACGGAGAAGGAACTTGTCGTCAGGCCGACTGTACAAAACAGCAAAAGTGTGCAGCCGACGCAGACAAGCCATGGATTTTTTTGCTTTTTCATTGATTTTCACCACTTGAAAAATATATGAAATTCTTGAAATGAGGGGAAGGAAGTTTTATAATACGCTATTATAGCTATTTGAGGTGAACTATGCAAGCGAGACTCGAAAAAATATCTCTCGGCACTCTCCGCGAGATCGACCCAGTCAAAACTTTTGAGTGCGGCCAGTGCTTCCGCTGGAATGCTGACGCGAACGGAGATTACTGGGGAATTGCCTGCGGAAAGGCGGCAAAGGTTATCACCGAAGGCGAGAAGGTTTACATAATATGCGAGAGCGGAGACTATGAAAGTATCTGGCGCGCATATCTGGATATGGACAGGGACTATGAGTCCATCCGACTCGGTTTTGACGCGGGGGAGTATCTCAGCCGCTGCGCAGAGTATGGCGCAGGAATTCGCATACTGCAGCAGGACAGATGGGAAGCTCTGTGTTCGTTTATCATTTCGCAGTGCAATAATATTCCCAGAATAAAGGGCATAGTTGAAAAGCTTTGCGCTGCTTACGGAGACAGGATAGAGTTTGACGGACGTGAGTTCTATTCCTTCCCGAGCGCGGAGAAAATTGCAGCTCTGGAGGCGGAGGATCTCGCCCATATTCGCAGCGGCTATCGCGCGACATATATCGTCGGCGCCGCAAAAGCCGTGCATGAGGGAGTAATTGACCTTGAAGCCCTCGCGCGTGCCGACTCCGACACAGCGATGAAGGGACTGCTCAGTCTCAACGGTGTCGGGAAAAAGGTCGCCAACTGTGCGTTGCTTTTCGGTCTCGGACACATGGAGGCTTTCCCGATCGATGTATGGATGAAACGCGCGCTGAAGGAGCATTTTGCACCCGATTTTGATCCTGAGAGTCTGGGAGAATATGCCGGACTTGCTCAGCAGTATATTTTCTATTTTGCCAGAAGCGGAGGCGGTAACGATGTCTGAATATATCCGTATAGTTGAGCCGATGGAGTGCGACTTTTATCGCCATATGCCTCCTTCGGTGATTCTTAGCCATTGCCTCAGCATGATGCAGTGCGATTTTGTACGCAGCGGTATCGGCAGGGGAGTTATTCAGACCGAGCACGGAGCTGTATGGATGATATCATCAATGGCGATTCGCCAATTTGAGAAGCTGTGCGTGGGCGACATGATCAATTACAAAACATACCCACGCATAATAGACGGCAAGAAATACGTTTTCCGCATAGATATTTATAAAGGATTGGAGAAAGTCGTAGAATTCGAAACTAATTTTATTGCCGTGCATGAGACGGAGCGAAAGATCATTCCTGTTGAAACGCTGGAGCGCCACTGGTCGGGACCTGCGCTTATTGCGGAAAGACCCTATATGCCGAGACTTCGTCCAAACTGTGAATTCAGCGAAACGGGCGGAGACCGCATACGCATGAGCGACTGCGATTCAAACGGACATATGACAAGCGCCGGATATCTATCCCTTGCCTGCGATGCGCTCGGTTTCTGGAATAATGGAGAGAAGCTTATGCGCTTTATTCAGGTGGATTTTCTAAGTGAGGTCCGTCCCGGAACATATGTGAAATTTGAGACGGGAGAGGCCGACGGTCTCAAGTATATGAGAGGCATAAAAGACGACGGAAAAACAGCATTTATTGCCTGCTGCGATTTCTAAAAAACTATTGACTTTCCCATTTTTCGTGCTAAAATAAATAAAATATTTTTTATTATGGGGTGATATCATATGTCTTACGAATCTTATGCACATCGAATCATCGGTGAGGGTCTGACTTATGATGACGTTCTTCTCGTTCCTGCAGAGAGCAACGTTCTTCCTTCTCAGATCAATCTCTCCACCAAGCTTACTAAGAATCTCAAGCTCAACATTCCTATCATGAGCGCAGCAATGGACACCGTTACCGAGTCCCGCATGGCTATCGCTATGGCACGCGAAGGTGGTATCGGCGTTATCCACAAGAACATGACCATCGAAGCTCAGGCTGAGCAGGTCGATCTTGTCAAGCGCAGCGAAAACGGCGTCATCTCCAACCCCTTCTCCCTGACCGCTGACCACACTCTGGCAGAGGCTGAGGCTCTGATGGCCAAGTTCCGTATTTCCGGCGTTCCTGTT
>JAZOBQ010000038.1:0-4884 GCA_045596005.1 Oscillospiraceae bacterium | reverse complement strand
ATACTTATCACCAATAGGGAACTGTCATCATGGACAGACGCGGCTGAGGACAAGCATCTGATGCAAACACTCATAGACCGCGTAACGGCGCATAGCCAAATCATTCGACTAAACTAAAACAAACCGGGACTGGCTCCACTCAACCATTAGCCAAAACCCGAAAACTTGAAATTGAAAACTATATCGGCCATAAGGTCGATTTTGAATAGATTTGTCCTGAAACACATTCTTTGGAATGTTGTTAGTTTTAAAGCGGATTAGTCAAGAACTGTCGCCTACGGGTAGGGGGAGTCAAATCTCCAGGACTATTCGACCCGGGCAACGGCGCGGGGTCACGCGTGAGAAATCGGGAAATCAAGAAGGTAAGCTCATCAAAGCGGTGTTTTACAGTTTTTTCCTTTATATGTTATTTCGCACATTTATATATGATTTCACACATTTGTTAGTGTCCGTGTTGAAAATTTAACATCGAAAAAGTATATTTAAATCAGTAAACCGCATCATCTGCGGAACGAAAAAAACTTGATTCAGGAGGTAAAAAATTATGAAGTCCAATATCGGTTCCAGCATTCTTGCCGATGCAAAGCAGGCTGGCATTCAGGCCGCCACCGCTGCAAAAGCCGGTCTTTCCGACGTAAAGATCGCCTTCGTTTACTGCAGCTGCGCATATGATGTAAGCGCAGTTATGGCAGGCGTAGCTGAAGCACTTCCCGGCGTTCCCGCACTTGGCAACACCTCTTTCACCGGCCTCATCGTTCCCGAAGGCTTTATCGGCGGAGACGATCCCTTCGTCGGCGTTCTCGTGCTGAGCGATCCCGAGCTGAAGGTGGCTGTGGCTGCAGTTGAAAAGAACGAGTGCGCCGTCAGCAACGGCAAGGCCCTGGGCGAAGCTCTCGTTGAGCAGCTTGGCTGCGCAAAGCCCGATGCCCTGTACATGGCTGCATCCCCCGCAGAGGAAGAGTTCTATCTCAAGGGCATCAGCTCCGTTATCGGCAGAGTTCCTTTCTTCGGCGGCAGCGCTGCCGACAATGCCATTGCAGGTGAGTGGAAGCTCTTCTGCAACGACACCGTTTTTGCAGACGGCTGCATTGCCGCTGCATTCAAGGGCATTAAGATCACCAACCTCTTCACCGGCGCCTACCGTGAGACCGATGACTTCGGCGTCATCACCAAGATCGACGGCAACCGCACCCTCTGCGAGATCGACGGTATCCCCGCTGCCGACAAGTTCATGCAGTGGACCGGCTGCAGCCGTGAAGCCGTCTCCGGCGGCAACCTGCTTGTCACCACCATCACCTCTCCTCTCGGCGTAAAGGACAGACTCGGCGACCTTATCGCAATCCGTCATCCCATGGCAGGCAACGAGGACGGCTCCTTCGCAATCGGTGCAAACCTGGCCGAGAAGACCTGTGTCATCCGCATGGAGGCAACCGTTGACGAGCTCATCGCTTCCGTTCCCAACACCCTGAGTGAGCTGCTGGGCAAGCTTGACCACAAGCCCGCCGCTCTCCACCTTGTACACTGCGGCGGCCGCAGAGCAGGCATCGGCGATCGTATCGGTGAAGTTGTTACCGCTGTTCAGCAGGTCGCAGGCGACATTCCCTTTGTCGTCGAGTTCACCTTCGGTGAGTACGGCTATGTTTCCGATAACAACAACACCACCGGCGGCCTGATGCTTTCCTTCACCGCAATAGACTAGACACAAATCCAAACGGGGTCTCGACGAAGAACCCACATCAATGTTAAAGGAGAGTGCAAATTATGTATGGCTACTGGTGCAAGCTGTGCCGCGTCAATCTGAGCGACCGCAGCTGGAAAGTAGAAGATATTGCAGAAGCCGATCTCAAGCTGCTGATGGGCGGTACCGCTCTTGGCTGCAAGATCCTTCTTGAAGAGACACCGGCCAATGTTGACCCTCTGTCTCCCGAAAACAAACTGATATTCGCCCTCGGCGCATTGCAGGCCGGTCCGAACTTCCCCGGCAATGCCAAGTGGAGCGTAGTTACCAAGAGCCCTCTGAGCGGCTCTGTTATGGACAGCGCAGGTGCAGGCGCCTGGGCTCCCGCCTTCAAGCGCGCAGGCTATGATGCTCTCGTCATCGAGGGCAAGGCCGACGCCCCCGTATGGCTCTACATCAATGACGACGGTGTGGAGTTCCGTGATGCCGCTGAGCTCATGGGTCTTGACAGTGTGGATGTTTCCCTGAAGATCAAGGAGATTCTGGGCGACAAGCGCATCAACGCGCTGAACATCGGCGTTGCCGGTGAAATACTTAACCCCATCGCCAACATCACCTGTGACGGTCACTCCTTTGCAGGCCGCGGCGGCGCCGGTGCAGTCATGGGCTCCAAGAATCTGAAGGCCATTGCCGCCTGGGGCACCAAGTCCTGTGAGGTCGCAAAGCCGGAAGAGCTGAAGGCTTACAGCAAGGAAATGTTCCAGATCCTTCACAAGGCCACCGAAACCGCCGAGGGTACCCCCAGCGTCATGGTCGGCATGGAAGAGATCGGCGACTCCCCCATCCGCTATTGGCGCGGTGACGTGTGGCACGGCGGCGCTGCCAAGATCGGCACTCCTTACTACACTCAGCACCTGAATGTCAGGCCCATGCCCTGCATCAACTGCCCTGTAGGCTGCCACCGCCACATTGACGTGGTCCTGCGTGACGGCAGCCGTCTTGTCGGCAACGGTCCCGAATATGAAACTCTCGGCCTGATGGGCTCCTCCCTGTGCATTGAGGATCTGGATGCCATCGCTGTTGCAAACGACCGCTGCAACCGTGCCGGTGTGGACACCGTTTCCTCCGGTGCTTTCATTGGCTTTATCATTGAGTGCTATGAATCCGGTCTTCTCACCGAAGAGCAGGTCGGCATGGTTCCCAAGTGGAGCGATCCGGAAACCCTCTTCTTCCTGCTGGACAAGATCATCAAGAACGAAGGTATCGGCGCATACTTCAAGAAGGGCATCCGCGGCGCAGCCGAGATCATCGGCGGCGATGCCTCCGCCATCGCAGTTGAGGTCAAGAATCTTGACATGCCGGCTCACGACCCCCGTGCCGTATTCGGCAACTTTGTCAACTACGCCACCTCTCCCAGAGGCGCCTGCCACGAGCGCGGCGACCCCGAAGCCATCGCCACCGGCCTTGTTTATCCCGAAGTCGGTCTGGAAGAGCCCACCGATCGTTTCTCCGTTGAGGAAGCTGCATACACCGCCGCTGTCGCTCAGGACGGCGCAATGATGTACAACTGCGCCACCATCTGTAAGTTTATGATCAAGTTTGCCGGCATGACCATCACCGAGCTGCTGCGCGGTCTGGAGCTTGTTACCGGTGAGCAGATGGATGCCTATGAGCTGTTCCGCTACGGCGAGAAGTCTCTGAACCTGCAGCGTCTGCTGAATGTACGCGACGGTATGAGCCGCAAGGACGACACCGTTCCTCCCAAGATGCTCATCCCCGCCGCTATAGGCGGCCGTGCAAATCAGGCCCCCACCATGGAGCAGTTCAACGTCATGCTGGACGACTACTATAAGCTCCGCGGCTGGAATGAAAACGGCATCCCCAAGGCAGAAACTCTTGAAAAGCTCGGTCTTGGCGACTATGTGAGGTACATTCCGTGATACGAATCAAGATGTTTGGCATAATTAAAAAATACATGCCAACAGTCGATGGAGAAGGTTACTGGTGCGTGGAGGAATCCGGGGAAACGCTGGGTGAGATCCTCGCGCTGGCACAGATTCCACCGGATATTGATCGTGCCACCATCCTTGTCAACCGCGTCCGACGCGACAGAGATTATGTCCCCTGTGACGGCGACATCATAACTGTCATGCCTTTGGTTGCCGGCGGCTGAAAAAAACAACAGCACATAAGAATAAACGGAACGAGGCGGAGCAAATGCTCCGCCTCGTTTTGGCTTGGTGTGAAGTTTTATTTTATGCAGTGCAATGCTGTTAATGCTCAAAACTTTGGTCAGAAAACTTAAACGATCAGTGTTTTCTGTTTTCCAAACGATCAGCGGTAAACACTTTTTTTCGGGAGTTCATCTCGATCAAGTCTTTTATGGTCGCAAGATTCAGCGCCAAAATTGAAAACGGCTTTTTCCATTCAAGCTTTGTCTTGTCGCTAAGGAATTTTTTGAACCCCTCAAGTCCGTCAGCGCCTTCGACGCAGTCTTTATCTATCATATAGACCAAAGCCTGATTGACAAAAATGTACATATATTTACTGTCATATATCAGGCGTATAAACGAACTGTACGGCATTTCGCTCGAAACATTTTGAGTGCTTATTCCCTTGTCTGAAAAGCAGTAATTAAGCGTAGGAAAAGCTCCGTTATACTGAGCACACAGCTGTTTTGCCATCATTTTCGGTCTGTAGTCAAGACTTACTATGAGCATGCACGCAGCAGCAAGCATGATTATTCCTGACGTGTTGTTAAACTTCAAACCGACTATAAACAAAACGAGGGATATTAGCAGCTGCATGAGTTTGCGGCTAAAGAAGAATGTGTTGTACTGCACTCCTGTCAAAACGCGTATCGTTTCAGCGCTGTATTTCATGGCCGCGGTATATTTGACCACCTTATTATTATCATTACTGGGCATATCAATGACTCCCGGAGTTAAATGTGTATTTTCTGGTATAGCTTACGAACTGTGTTAGAAAAGTGTTAGAAATCCTCCTGACCCTTACAGTACCCTTTATCTCGAAGCTTTTCAACTCGCCTTAAAAGTTCCGGAAAATAGAAAAAAGACCCAAAATCTTGCGATTTTAGGTCTTAAATGTGGTGCGCGAGGCGGGACTTGAACCCGCACGCCCGGAGTGAGCACTAGAACCTGAATCTAGCGAGTCTGCCAATTCCACCACTCGCGCATCTCTGGAAC
>JAZOBQ010000037.1:0-8738 GCA_045596005.1 Oscillospiraceae bacterium | reverse complement strand
ATATCGGTGGGGAGACCTTCGGTCTCTTTCCAGGACTCAGTGAAGAGCAGAGTGTCGTCAACATAGACCTGGGGCTCGGCAGCTTCCCATTCGGCCTTCAGCTTCTGGAGGCGGGGGGTAAGAACCTGTACGTTTCTTATTGCATTGGGATCGACTTTTGCAGACATAGTAATGCAGTCCTTTCTTTTAAATACACATATTAAATTACTTCTTACATATAACCGGGGATAAAATTGATTACCGGGAAATTCTTTGCCGGGAATCGAGTAAAAAAGCTGCATGTGTCAGATGCATTCAAAATACAATAAATAAGATATATCACTATGCATTTACTTTCAATATTCCAAAAAAGCAAAACTTAAAATATAATTATTTTTAGAACAAAAAGTGTTTTTACTGCAATCACATTTTCATTATTTTCGTATATTTCAGAAAAAATAAATCAATCATTTTCTGACATAAATTTACTCTGTCGCTCTGTTTTTGCTTTCCATTTCGAATCTGCCGTCCAAGCTTAAACTATCATGTTTCACATGCCTTTCATATACCGGCGTGCATTGATATTTACCATGGAACTATATACTATATTTATAGTATATAAATGGGAAATTTTGTGGTCGTTTTGCTTTTGAGCATCGTGCTCTACTCGCCTATAATTTACTGCCGTCCGCGTCCGCAATTAACATAAGATTTAATCTAAGAATAAATTATAACATCATGTCAAAATACTTAAATCATACTTTAATAACTTTCCAATTTTCTTCATAATTAACTTACATACAGGTCTATAAATCAAAAATCAGATTGAAAATCATGGTCACTTCGATTATTTTTTTCATATGGGAGACCGCTTCTTTTGGTGGAATCGCTGATGATTTTGCTGTTGATCACAGTTTTTTGCCCCGGCGGAAAACAGCATAGGCAAGTGTCAGGCCAAAAAGTTTGAATTCAAAAGCTGCATTCAAAGCCCGCCGAGTCGTTTCAGCAAAAGTAACGGTCAAAAAAGGAAAACGCAATAATAAAAAAGGAAAGAGGTTTACAAAACATGAAAAAATTCATCGCTCTGTTTCTGTCCCTTGTAATGATCTTTGCACTTTGCGCCTGCGGCAACGCTCCTGCCGAGCCCGCTGCCCCCGCTGAGCCTGCTGCTCCCGCCGCTCCCGCTGATCCCGCTGCTCCTGCTGAGCCCGCTGCTCCCGCAGAGCCCACCTCCACTGACACTTACACCTTCTCCTATGCAACCGTTGACGCTGAAGGCTCTGACCACGACATCCGTGTTGAGCAGGTCCTCAAGCAGCTTCTCGAAGAGAAGTCCGGCGGCCGCATGACCCTCGACGTTTACTACTCCAGCGGTCTGACCGGCGTTGGCAGCACCCTCGACGGCATCAAGAACGGTACCGTTGACATGGGCTTCGACGCTTGCGGCTTCTATGTAGGCGAATTCCTCTACACCGAGCTGTTCTCCATGCCCGGCTTCTATTTCGGCGATCTCGATGAGAGCTCCGAAGTTCTCAGAGCTTATGACGCAGCATACACCGATGCTCGTCTCAACGACTATAAGATCCTCGCCCGTCTCTGCGGTGAGCCCCTCTGCTTCTACCTGAGCGGCGACGCTCCCATCAAGGTTCCCTCTGACTTCGCAGGTCTGACCTTCCGTACCACCGGCTCCAACCAGCGCCTCGTCGAGGCTTGCGGCGGCGCAGGTACCGGCATGCCCTCCAACGAAGTTTTCGAAGCTCTGCGTCTGAACGTTATTGACGGCTCCATCGCAGGTCTCGGCTCCATCATCACCTTCAACTACGGCGAAGTTACCGACTGCCTCACCATCGCTCCCTTCATGAACACCGAGAACACCATCTGGATGAGCAAGGAGCTCTATGATTCCATGAACGATGTCGACAAGGCCATCATCGACGAAGTCGCCGCTGAGTTCCAGGCCAAGTTCGCTGAGTACAACGAGTGGAACCACCAGAACGTCATGGATTACCTCGCTGCAAACTTCCCCGAGTACACCGTCTATGAGCTCAACGAAGAAGAGATCGCTCAGTTCACCGAGCTGCTCGTTCCCCTGCAGGACGAGAAGGCTGCTGAGCTCGACGCTGCCGGCCTCGACGGCACCGGCGCTCTCGCTTGGCTGCGCGACCACACCAAGTAATCTTCGCCTTATAAAGAACGCGTTAATTAATCCTAACAAGAGTTGAATTAGTTACCGAAATCATAACATAGCGGGCTTTTCCGCTATGTTATGATTATATAGAAACGAATTTTCCCATATAGATCGGAGCATTACTATGATTCGTAAACTATTAGACAAGGTCACATTGCTTATCACCTGGCTATGTGGAATTCTGATGGTGCTCACCATTCTTCTGGTCGTCGCAAATGTACTTACGCGTACCATTTTCACCGCTCCCATCAAGGGCACGGTCGAGCTCGTACAGTATTCCATCATGGCAATTGCCGTTCTGATAATGGCAAGGACTTGTTTTGAAGATAAGCACATTTACGTCACTGTATTCACCGAGAAGATACCCACCCGCGTCAGGGGCTTCGTCTATGCCTTCGGCCGCTTTATCAGTGCCATTCTTTTCGGCATTATGGCTTTTCTGCTGCTCAGCGGTCTCGGCGAAGTCTCCGAGCGTGTTTCCGACATTCTGCATCTGCCCATCACCATTATGTATCTTATAATGGGCATCGGTGTCGCACTCACCGCCATCGCCTTCGCAGCTCAAGGTTGTTTCTTCATCGCAGATGCAACCAAAAATAACAAAGGAGGTGCCGAAGAATGAGTACTCCCATTATTGTCGGTATTATCGGTCTCGTAGCTTTCCTCGTTCTTATATTCTCCGGCATTCCCGTTGCGCTCTCCATGCTTATCGTCGGCATTTTCGGCAGTATGTTCCTGCTGCGCCAGCCCATGAGCGCCTTCGGCATGGCCTCCGACACTATCTACAGCACGTTCACCAGCTACACCCTGTCTGTTGCCCCCGTATTCATGTTAATGGGCGACTTGGCGACGGAAACAGGTATAGGCAACGACCTTTATAACTGCTTCCAGAAGCTCATCGGTCATCGCAAGGGCGGTCTTGCCAACTCCACCCAGATAGTCTGTGCCCTCTTCGGTGCCATCTGCGGTTCCCAGGCTGCCACCGCCGCTATGATGAGCCGTGTCGCCTATCCCCAGATGAAGCGCTTCGGCTATGCGGACACACTCTCCTGCGGCTCCATCGCCGCCGGTTCCTGCCTTGCCATTCTGATCCCCCCCAGCATGGCTCTTATCAACTACGGCATCATTGCCGAGACCTCCATTTCCAGACTCCTTATCGGCGGTCTCTCCACCGGTATCGTGCTGATGCTCATCTTCATCATCACCATCTGGATCTGGTGCGCCATTAAGCCCGACATCGCTCCCACCAGCGAAAAAGTATCCTTCAAGGATAAGCTCATCGCTATCCGCAAGGGCGGTCTTATCGAAGTTATCATCGTCTTCGGTATCTCCATGGCCGGTATGTTCCTCGGCTGGTTCACTCCCACCGAGGCCGGTGCCGTCGGCGTTCTCGGCATGGTCATTATCTCCATCATCTTCAAGCGCTTCACCTTCAAGGCTGTCGCACGCGCAGTCAAGAACACCCTTGTTATGACCGGTATGATCTACTGCATCCTCGCCGGTGCAAACGTGTTCAACAAGTTCATCACCCTGACCAAGATCCCCGCCGCACTCGGCCGTCTCGTCACCGGTATGGACGTTCACGTTTTCGTCATCATGCTTGTTGTCACCCTTATCTATCTTGTGCTCGGCTGCTTCATCGACACTATGCCTCTGATGCTGCTGACCACCCCCATTTTCCTCCCCATCATCAAGGCCATCGGCTATGATCCCGTGTGGTTCGGCTGCTACATGGTCGTTATCTCCGGTCTCGGTGCCATCACTCCTCCCGTAGGCTCTGCCTGCTACATAGTATCGGGTGTCTGCGAAGGCGTGCCGCTGATGAGAGTTTTCAAGGGCTCGCTGCCATTCGTTCTTTCCTACATAGTAATGGCTATGCTCATGTCCGTTATCCCCGAGATCGCCACCTGGCTCCCCAGCCTCATGAAGTAACATCAAAGCAATAACTTTTTTCAGGACTATCATGCTGAGGCGTCTTACGGCGTCTCAGCATGTGTTCTAATTTCAACAGGAAACTTTAGGAGTTTATTCCTCCTTTCAATATATTTTAGAGGCAAAAAACATGAGTAAATACAGATTATTTGCCGATTTCGGAAGCACATTTACAAAGCTCGTGGCTTTCGACATGGATAACGAGACCCTTGCCGCCCGCGTTCAGGCACCCTCCACCGTCGACAGCGACATTATGCTCGGTCTGAAAGAGGCTATGGCAAAAATGTCCGAGCTTATCGAGCTTGACGATGATACCGTTCGCGCCACAGTCGCCTGCTCAAGTGCAGCCGGAGGACTTCGTATGCTCTGCATCGGTCTTGTCCCCGACTACACCACCGAGGCAGGACGTCTCGCCGCTCTCGGTGCGGGAGCCAAGGTAGTTGGCGAATATTCATTCGAGCTGAGCCGCTTCGAGCTTGACGAGATATGCTCTCTCGCTCCGGACATCATACTCCTCACCGGCGGTACTGACGGCGGAAACGAAAAAGTCATCATCCATAACGCCCAGCTGCTCGCTTCCCGTCCCGACTGCGCAAAGCATATCGTCGTCGCCGGTAACTGCCGTGCCAACGACAGGATAAAACAGGCTTTCGAAGGCAGCGGAATGAGCGTATATTACACCGACAACGTCATGCCCACGCTGGGCAAGCTGAATCTTGGCCCTGTAAACGAGCTTATCCGCTCGCTTTTCATATCTCATATCACCGAGGCAAAGGGCATTGCCAAGGCGAAAAACCTCATCAGCGAAGTTAAAATGCCCACCCCTTCCGCAGTTTTTGAGGCAGCACAGCTCATCGCCAACGGCGTCCCCGGTTTTTCCTACGGTCTAGGCGAACTGCTTCTTGTGGATGTCGGCGGAGCTACCACGGACGTCTACTCCGTTGCGGACGGCCGCCCCACCCAGGACGGCGTTGAGACCATCGGTCTCGACGAGCCTTACGCAAAGCGCAGCGTTGAGGGCGACATCGGCCTGTACCACAACCTCGACACTCTCACCGAACTGGCACAGCTTCATAAAATCAGCCTCGAAGGTGAGGCCGGCGACGTTATTTCGGAACTTCGGGCAACAAGAAGCGTTCCCTCCGGAGGTAATTCCGACGGCAACCAGCTGCTTCTGACCCGTCTCGCGGTCTCCACCGCGGTAAGCCGCCATGTCGGAACACTTATCACTGAGCTCACCCCACACGGTATTTCCTTCCGTCAGAAAGGCAAGGATCTCAGCAAGCTCGGCTGCGTCATCGGCGCCGGAGGCCCCATATCATTCTCTGCCGATCCCGCTTTCGTGCTGCAGGGCGCACTTGCCGACAAGTGCGAACCCGATATACTCAAGCCCAAATCTCCCCGCTTGATCATAGACAGCCAGTACATTCTCTTTGCCATCGGTCTTCTCTCACTCGAGCAGCCCGAGAAAGCATACAGAATCGTCAACAAATATCTTATTGAAGTGTGATCTGAATGGACGAGAACAAAAGAAGAACTCATATATACGAGAGTATGCCTGTAGGTTCGGCTGTGCTCACCATGGCAGGCCCGACAGTTATCAGCCAGCTTATCGCGCTGATATACAATACCGCCGACACTTTCTTTATCGGCAGACTCGGAGACCCGTTTCAGGTCGCAGCCGTGTCCATTGCCGCCCCCGCCTCCCTGCTGCTGACCGCCCTCGCCAATCTCTTCGGAATCGGCGGTGCGAGCCTTTATTCCCGCTCTCTCGGAAAAAACGACGGCGCCGCAGCCGGACGCACTTCCGCTTTCAGCCTTTTTGCGTCACTGTGTGTTTCGCTTCTCGTTTCTCTCATCGTGCTTATTTTTCCGACGGCTGTTCTCAGAGTTCTGGGCGCGGACAGCGACACCACGCTCCACTCTGCAAAATACATGCTCTGGGTCGTGGGCCTCGGTGCTCTTCCGTGCATGCTCAGTCTCGTCATGTCCCATTTTGTCAGGGCAAACGGAGCCGCAAAGCTCTCCGGCTACGTTCTGGCCGGCGGCGGCATAATGAACCTCGTACTCGACCCCATATTCATGTATGATTTCGGCTTTGGTCTGGGTATAAGCGGCGCTGCCATTGCCACTTTCCTCTCCAACATTTTCACATTTGTTTTCTTCGCCGTATATATTCTCCGTCGAAAGGACACCTTCTTCCGCGGAGAAAAACTCAGTTTCGAAAAATCCGTAAGCCTCGGAGTCATAGGCACCGGTCTCCCCGGCATGCTGCAGACGCTGCTCGCTTCCGTCTCCAACACCGTGCTCAACCACCTCGTTGGGGCCTTTGGAGGCACCGCCATCGCGGCCATGGGCATTGTGAAAAAGCTCGACCAGATACCAATGAGCGTCACCATCGGTTTTTCTCAGGGCATTGTTCCTCTCCTGGGTTACAACTACTCTGCCGGAAACCGCGAGAGAATGAAAAAGGTTCTCAAAACAACGCTTGTCTATGCACTGTGCTTCTCGGTTATCTGCGTTACCGTATTTGAGCTTCTCCCCTCTCAGCTAATTGGATTTTTCATCGACGATGCTCAGACCGTGGTCATGGGCGCTCCCCTGCTTCGTATAATGTGCATCTCAACTCCGCTGATGGCCGTGGCCTTTCTTATGGTCACCATGTTCCAGTCTGTGGGTGCTATTCGTGAGAGTACCGTCATATCCGTCATGCGTAAGGGTGCCGTGGATCTGCCTCTGATGCTCATTGTCGGCCCCTTCCTCCCCCTTGTCGGTCTCGCTTTCATCCAGCCTGTCAGCGAATTTCTCGCTATGGCGGTGGCCTATGTCTTTTACCGCCGCCGTTTCGGAAATAAGGCAGGAGAAATAAAAAAAGCATAGAGCGCGTCATACGCGCCCTATGCCGGGTATAAGCTTAATATTTATCTGTCTTCTTCCTCGAATGTGCTGCCGTCCGCTGCAGTAAAGCTGTAGTCGGTGGCGAGAACGAGAGAGAAGTGGAAAACGGGTCTTTCGATGCTGTTGATGAGAGGTCTGGAGTGATAAACTCCCGCGGGAAGATAGATCATGGAGCTCTTGGTCAGGAGATGATGCTCGTCACCGATGACCATCTCGATCTCGGCGTTAAGCTCATGGGGATTTTCGGGATCGGAGCCGTAGAAGCAGACGATTTCGTCCACATCGTGTACATGCGGCTGCCATTTGGAAAGTGCATTGGGTCCGAGCTGATACTCACGGTCCTCAGTAAAATACCAGCTGCAGTTGATCTGAATACTACCGGGCATATTGTTGTTGTCCATCCAGTGGACAGGCTGCTGACCTCTGGCCTTGGCATCGGCTCTGGCCTTGGGAGTAGCGTGGAAGGGAGGCAGCTTCAGCTCCTGCATTATGTACTTGCCGTATTCTCCCTCACAGTTTTTGTAGTAAGTCATGGTGCTCTCCTTTCGCTTTCAAGATCGGTGTCGTTTGTATATCTGACGTTTTCAGTATATCATTTTGTTTCAGAAATAACAACGACCGACTCGGTATTGCACTTAAAATGTAACCGCAAATTCTCCAAACTTGCAAAAATTATTCTTATCGATACATTAAATGCAAAAAATAATCAAAAAACCATTCGCAGTTTTGCAGCCGTGTCTCTGTATCGCCGGCTGAAGGCTGCTTTGGAATATAAATCTGTCAAAATCATTCTCAAATACTTAGAAAGAGGGTAATATATCATGTCTGTCAAAGTTGATCCCAAAGCCATACACGAGGTACAGATCCTCACTCCCCGCCTCCAGAAACTGAAGGCCGAATGGGAAGCTGCCGAACCCCAGGTCTATGTTGACGACACTCTGCTCTTCACCGAGTCCTGGAAAGAGACCGAAGGTCTCCCCACCGATATCCGCTGGGCAAAGGCTCTTGAAAAGCGCCTGCTCGAGTGCCCCCTGCTCCTTCGCGAAGGCGAACTTCTGGCCGGCTCTCTGACCAAGTATATCCGCGGCAACGGTACCCTCTGTGCCATGAAGCCCAGAGAGATAATGAAGATGTGCGAGCGCGGCAAGTTCGACCGCAAGACCAGTGACACCGACTCCACCAACATCACTCCCGAAGATATGGCTGCTCTGAAGGCTGATGCCGAGTACTGGATCGAGCATATGCCCAAGGAAAGCACCGTCAACAAGGCCTATGAGTACGACATGGGCAAGGACGTTTTCGATCTGCTCTTCGACCATGCGATGGTATTCGAAGGACGCGGCGTCCGCGAGATCATGGACCGCGGTCTGTTCCAGAACTACAGCGCCTACGGCGGCGGTGTTGCTCAGGTCAGCGCAAAGTGCATTAAGAACGGTCTTTACTACGTCATCGACCTCTGCAAGAAGGAAAAAGAGCGCATGATGACCTACGGCGACAACGAGCACAGCCACGGCTCCGCTCAGTTCCTCCGTAAGTACTGGCTGCTCGAGGCCTGCATCATCTCCTGCGAAGCATTCATCAAGTATGCAAAGCGTTGGGCTGACCTCGCCCGCGAGCAGGCTGCAGCTTGCACCGACGAGACCCGCAAGGCAGAACTCATCCGCATCGCAGAAGCCTGCGAGCGCTGCCCCGGCTATGAGCCCCGCACCTTCTTCGAGGCTGTTCAGTGCGTACGTCTTTA
>JAZOBQ010000036.1:0-9503 GCA_045596005.1 Oscillospiraceae bacterium | reverse complement strand
GGCTGGACTGTTGAGGAGTACGAGGCAATGCTCGCTGACATCGCTTCCGGCGCTCTTGTCATTGACAACAACTCCGAGATGTCCGCTCCCGAGAGCACTGACAACGTAAAGGTCAACATCATCGGCGGCTGAGTTTTAGCTAACTTAATAAAAAAGGAAGTCCTCCAGGACTTCCTTTTTTTATTTTAAAGCATCCCCTTGTCCCTATGTATGCACCAAAATCGTCAATGTAGGGGCCGGACGCCCGGCCGGCCCGTTGTTGGATTTTCCACCGCACGACAATACCCGCTTTCTCGTAGGGCGGGGGCTTGCTCCCGCCGCCCATTTCTCCGCCCAATTCGCTGGGAAGCTTTTTGTCCATTCCACACTCTCCCTCTTTGTGCAAAAACACAGAAATTCTCCTTTCTTTTCTCTCTCCCGCATCAATGCTTTTCTTGCAATTTTCAGTATATGACTGTATAATTAAATGGTATTATGACCGTATTACGGGCAAAAGAAAAAGAGGAAAGTGGGTGGCTTGTATGGACGGCTCTCCTTATGTAATAGAGATGCTCAACATCACCAAGGAATTCCCCGGCATCAGGGCGAATGATGACATTACCCTGCAGCTCAAAAAGGGTGAGGTCCACGCGCTGCTTGGCGAAAACGGCGCCGGAAAATCCACTCTTATGAGCGTACTGTTCGGTCTTTACCAGCCCGAGAAGGGCGAGATCCGCAAAAACGGAGAAGTGGTAAAGATCAATAACCCCAACGACGCGACCGCGCTCGGTATCGGCATGGTCCACCAGCACTTCAAGCTTGTCGATGTTTTCACCGTCCTTGACAATATCGTGCTCGGAGCCGAAACCACCAAAATGGGCTTTCTTCAAAAGAGAGAGGCCCGCAAAAAGGTCGAGGAAATATCCAAGAAATATGGTCTCTCCGTCGATCTCGACGCCAAGGTCGAGGACATCACTGTCGGCATGCAGCAGCGTGTCGAAATACTGAAGATGCTCTACCGCGACAATGAGATACTCATTTTCGACGAGCCCACCGCCGTTTTGACTCCTCAGGAGATAGACGAGCTCATGGCGACCATGAAAGGCTTCGCCGCCGAGGGCAAGAGCATACTCTTCATCACCCATAAACTCAACGAGATCATGGCCGTTTCCGACCGTGTCAGCGTCCTCCGCAAGGGCAAGTACATCGGCACTGTCGAGACCAAAAACACCAACAAGCAGGAGCTGAGCAACATGATGGTCGGCCGTCCTGTCCAGCTTGAAGTCAGCAAGGCTCCCGCCACTCCCGGCGACACCGTGCTGAAAGTCGAGGGTATGTGTGTTCCCTCTCCCCTGCATAAGCGCAATGCGGTAAATAATGTCACTTTCGATGTCCGTGCAGGCGAGATCGTCTGCATCGCCGGTATCGACGGCAACGGTCAGACCGAGCTTATCCACGGTCTCACCGGCCTTGACAAGTGTACCGGCGGCAATATCACCCTCTGCGGCAACGATATTTCCAAGGCATCTATCCGTCGCCGCGGCGAGAATATGAGCCATATTCCCGAGGACAGACATAAGCATGGCCTCATCCTTGACTTCACCCTCGAGCAGAACATGGTGCTCCAGACCTATATGGAGCCTCGCTTCCAAAAATTCGGCTTCATCAAGAACGATGCCGTGCGCCAGTACTCTGACAAGCTCATTGAGCAGTATGACGTTCGCTCCGGTCAGGGCAGCATCACCGTCGCCCGCAGCATGTCCGGCGGTAACCAGCAGAAGGCCATCATCGCCCGCGAGGTCGACCGCGACAAGGCTCTCATCGTCGCCGTTCAGCCCACCCGCGGTCTTGACGTCGGCGCGATAGAGTATATCCACGGTCAGCTCGTCGCCGAGCGCGACAAGGGCAAGGCCGTCCTGCTCGTCAGCCTTGAGCTCGATGAGGTCATGAGCCTCTCCGACCGCATCCTCGTCATGTATGAGGGCGAGATCGTTGGCGAGCTCGACCCCAAGACTACCACAGTTTCCGAGCTGGGTCTTTACATGTCCGGCGCGAAGCGCGAAGAAAAGTGAGGTGAGGCAAAGTGAAAGATAAACTCGTCACCCTTTACAACAAAGACGCAACCAAGAAAATACTGGCCTCGCTCATCAGTATAGTCATCGGTCTTCTGGTCGGCGGCGTCGCAGTTGTCATCGTCGGTCTGTTCAATGACCGCATCTCCCTCACCGGCGCATGGGAAGGTTTCCGCCTCATCTTCGCCGGCATACTCTCCACAGGACGTGACGCCAACGGTGCCCTCAGCTGGGGCTTCAACAGCGCCAACGTCGGCAACATGCTCTTCCGTGCCACTCCCCTTATCATGACCGGTCTATCCGTCGCCGTGGCCTTCAAAACCGGCCTTTTCAATATCGGTGCTCCCGGCCAGTACCTCATGGGTACTGCCGCCACCCTTTTCGTGGCTCTGTCCATTCCCTCCGGCGCTCTGCCCGCCGGTCTTATCTGGCTTCTCGCCTTCATTGCCGGCATCCTCGCCGGTGCTGTCTGGGGCGCCATTCCCGGCATCGTCAAAGCCTTCCTGAACATCAACGAGGTTCTCGCTTGCATCATGACCAACTGGATCGCCGCCAACCTCGTCACCTGGCTCTTCGACATGTCCAATCTCAAGAATCTCGTCGAGGGTACCAAGACCGCATACGTCTATAAGACCAGCTACGGTCTTGTTGACGGCGTATATGTGGACGGTATGGGCGTCGCCACTCCCAAGCTTGGTCTTGACAAGATCTTCGCCGGCAGCCAGGTCAACGCCGGTATCCTCGTAGCCATTCTCTTTGCCATCGCAATGTACATTCTGATGAACAAGACCACCCTCGGCTATGAGCTCAAGGCCTGCGGCGCGAACCGTCACGGCGCACGCTATGCCGGTATCCGCGACAAGCGTAACATAATCCTCTCCATGGCCATCGCCGGTGCTCTCGCCGCAGCTGGTGCCAGCCTCTACTGGCTCAGCGGCAACACCGAGTTCTTCTGGCAGACCTACCAGTCCCTCCCCGACGAGGGCTTCAACGGCATTCCCGTTGCCCTTCTGGCTCTTAATAATCCCATCGGCGTTGTGTTTGCCGGAATCTTCATGGCGATGCTGGATATCGTCGGTCTCCAGCTCACTAAGCTCACCGCCTATAATGAATACATTACTGACGTTATCATCGCTGTAATCGTTTATCTCGCTGCATTCTCCCTCGTTATCCGCATGTGGCTCAGCGGCCGCAAGAAGGACAAGGTCGGAGCCGCAAATGCCAATGCGGAACCTGCCCCCACTTCGGAGGAAGCCCCCGCAGCTGCGGTGGAGGAAACTGAGAAAGGAGGCGAGCAGGTATGACATTCCTTATTCAGCAGACCCTGATTTATGCCGTTCCCCTTATGATCGTCGCGCTCGCCGGTGTTTTTGCTGAGCGAAGCGGTATCATCAACCTCGCTCTTGAAGGTATCATGATCTTCGGTGCCTTCATCGGAGTCCTCTTCGTCCGCGTAATGCAGCAGGCCGAGGTCTTCCAGGCCGCCTATGACGCCGGCAACTGGATCGCTCTGCAGGGATTTGAACTGCTTGCTATGCTCGTCGCCGCCATCTTCGGTGCCATCTTCTCCCTGCTCCTGAGCTTTGCATCCATCAATCTCCGCGCTGACCAGACCATTGGCGGTACCGCGCTGAACCTTCTGGCTCCCGCTCTGGTTCTCTTCCTCATCCGTATCATTGCAAACCAGAACACTCTCCAGATGGCCACCGGCGACTCCGCCAGCTGGTTCATGCTCAAGCGCTCCACCTTCGGTATCGACCGCCGTGCCGACGTCGGTTTCTTTGCGGACACCTTCCTGCTGAAGGTTTATATCGCCACCTATGTCTGCATTATTCTCTTCGTCGTGCTCAGCATCATTCTGTACAAGACCAAGTTTGGCCTGCGTCTGCGCGCCTGCGGCGAAAATCCTCAGGCAGCCGACTCTCTGGGTATCAATGTCTACAGAATGCGTTATGCAGGCACCACCATTTCCGGCGCTCTTGCCGGTCTCGGCGGCTTTGTCTATGCCCTCACCACCACAAACTGCGCAGCTGACGGCAGCGTAGCCGGCTTCGGTTTCCTTGCTCTGGCTGTTATGATCTTCGGCAACTGGAAACCCGGCAACATCGCCTGGTCCGCCCTTCTTTTCGGTCTGTTCAAGTGCATTGCAGCCGCTTACTCCAGCATTGACATCAATGGTGACGGTGTGTTCCTCCTTGCCGAGCTTGGCATCAGCTCCCACCTCTACCGCATGCTCCCCTACATCATCACCCTTGTTGTCCTGGCCTTCACCTCCAAGAGCTCCCGCGCTCCCAAGGCCGAAGGTATCCCCTATGACAAGGGCAGCAGATAAAACTCAGACATATGAAAAAGAGCTTTTGGAAAAACCCAAAAGCTCTTTTTTTATTATTTCAAAGCGCTTATTTCACGCACAGCGCGGATTTGATATATCCGCCCACATCGCTGCGCTCAATATCCAATACTGCCGCAAGTTCGCCGAAAAGCAGGTCTTCGGCCTCTTTCATAAATCGTTCGTCCACCGCGCCGAGTTTGCGTTTGACGCTCTCCGCCTCGAGTTTCTTGCGGTGTATTGAGATGCCCAAAAGTGCCAGCTCGCGACAATCGAAACTTTCTATTCGCTGACGGTAATAATCCCTGAGCTGGTTGAGGTTTCGGTTGTGATATGGCTCAGCTTCAAGCTTAGGAAGAGACGCAATAAGTTCCTCAGCCTCCTGTCTGCTGATAACGGGACGGGAAAAAACCTTGCTGTCAACGGGCGTTGATATCTCACATTTCTGATAAAGAGGTTTCAGCGTGTAAAAAAGGCGGTCTTCTTTTTCTCCGCTGAGTCGCTTGGAGCAAATATCCTCGACCACACATACTCCGGTTCTTCCGTATATGATCAAGTCTCCCAGCTCATACATCTCTCTTTACCTCCCATTTTGTACATGTTTCTAGTATCGATTTTATCATATCTTCACAAAGAATGTAAGCATAATTTGAACTAAATAATCAAAAAATCTCCAAAGTCGAAGACTTTGGAGATTTTTTAATTATATTTGCTTCGGTCAGATCAGTCGAGCTTGAAAGGCTTCTTGGCTTCGTAGCTGGTGTGGAGCAGCTCGTGAGCGAGATGGCTGTTGGGCTCGCCGAGGAACTTTTCATAGAGTTCCTTGACCTGGCTGTTGTTGTGGCTCTGGCGGAGAACGTTGCGCTCATCCTCGCTGTAGAGGGCAGCGGCGCGCTTCTCGCGGTAGGTATCGAAGATATCGGGAGCCTCATCGGGGAGGAAACAATGACGAACAATGGGCATACCGCCGCCATTGATGCAGCCGCCGGGGCAGCCCATAATCTCGATGAAGTGATACTTGCTCTTGCCATCGCGGATGTCATCAAGCAGAACCTTGGCATTGCGCATGCCGCTGGCAACTGCAATGTTGACTTCCATGCCGCCGAGGGTCAGGCTGGCTTCCTTGATGCCGTCGAATCCGCGGACAGCTTCGAACTTAATGGCCTCATGCTCCTTGCCTTCGAGCACGAAATAAGCGGTGCGGAGAGCAGCTTCCATAACGCCGCCGGTGACGCCGAAGATAACGCCTGCGCCGGAATACTCGCCGAGCAGATCCTGGTCGAACTCCTCGTCGGGCAGACGCTGGAAACGGATACCTGCGCGTTTGATCATATCGCCGAGCTCACGGACGGTGAGAACAGCGTCGACATCCTTGATGCCGTCGTGCTGGAGCTGTTTGCGTTCCTTCTCGTCCTTCTTTGCGGTGCAGGGCATGATGGATACAACAAAGATATCCTTGGGATCGATCCCCTTTTCCTTGGCATAATAGCTCTTGATGATTGCGCCCTGCATCTCGTGGGGAGACTTGCAGGAGGACAGATGACCCAGAAGATCACCGTAGTAGGTCTCGGCGTAGTTGATCCAGCCGGGAGAGCAGGAGGTGATCATGGGAAGAGTACCGCCATTTTTGATGCGGCCGAGCAGCTCGGTAGCCTCTTCCATAATGGTAAGGTCGGCTGCGAAGTTGGTGTCATAAACCTTGGCGAAGCCGAGGCGCTTGAGAGCGGCAACCATTTTGCCGGTAACGGCAGTGCCGATGGGCATACCGAATTCCTCGCCGAGGCCGGCACGGACTGCGGGAGCAGTCTGAACGACGACGTGCTTGCCCTGAGCGAAAGCCATATCGACAGCATCGATATCGGTCTTTGCCATGAGAGCGCCGGTGGGGCAAACGCTGACGCACTGGCCGCACATGATGCAGGGGCTCTTGTCGAGGGTGATTCCGCCTGCGGGGCCAACTATGGTCTCGAAGCCGCGCTTCTGGAAACCGAGAACGCCGTTGCCGTGTGCGTTTTTGCAGCGCTCGATGCAGCGGCCGCAGAGGACGCACTTGCTGGTATCGCGTACGATAGCAGGAGTGAGGTCGTCATAGTGAGTCTCGGTCTTGTCGCCGACGAACATGTTTTCTCTTACACGGGTCTGCTTTGCAACATGGAGAAGTTCGCACTTGCCGTTCTTTGCGCACTGCTGGCAGTTCTGGGAGTGGTTGCTGAGCAGCAGCTCTACGCTGGTGCGTCGGGCGTTGATAGCCTTGGTGGAGTTTACGAGGACTTCCATACCCTCGTTTACGGGATAAACGCAGGAAGCAACGAGGCCTCTTGCGCCCTTGACCTCAACAAGGCAGACGCGGCAGGAGCCGGTGCTGCACTCGCCGTGGTTGAAAGAGCACAGGGTGGGAATCTCGTAGCCGCACTGACGGGCAGCTTCCAGAATGGTCAGGCCTTCCTCGACCTGATAGGGCTTGCCTTCGATCTTGATGTTGACTTTGCTCATTTCGATTCCCTCCTTTATTCTTTGATGATAGCATCGAACTTGCAGGAAGCGATGCACATGCCGCACTTGATGCACTTATCCTGGTCAATGACGAAAACGGTCTTACCGGGAGTGCCGGAGATGGCCTCAACGGGGCACTGGCGGGAGCAGAGAGAGCACTTCTTGCACTTGTCGGCAATGATGGTGTAGCTGATAAGCTCCTTGCAGACCTTAGCGGGGCAGGTCTTGTCCTCGATGTGGGCGATATACTCGTCCTTGAAATGCTGGATAGTGGACATGATGGGATTTGCAGCGGTCTGACCGAGAGCGCAGAGAGCGTTGGACTGGCAAGCCTCGGAAATGGCCTCGAGTTCTTCGAAGTCTTTCATGGAGCCGGTGCCGTTGGTGATACGTTCGAGTATCTCCATCATGCGCTTGGTACCGATACGGCAGGGAGAGCACTTACCGCAGCTCTCGTCGCAGATGAAGCCCATGTAGAACTTTGCGACGTCTACCATGCAGTTGTCCTCGTCCATGACGATAGCGCCGCCGGAGCCCATCATAGAGCCGGCTGCGACCATGTTGTCGAAGTCGATGGGAGTGTCGAGGAATTCAGGAGTCAGGCAGCCGCCGGAGGGGCCGCCGGTCTGGATGGCCTTGAACTTCTTGTCGCCCTGAACGCCGCCGCCGATTTCATAAATCAGCTCGCGGAGGGTAACGCCCATGGGAATCTCAACGAGGCCGACGTTGTTGACCTTGCCGCCGAGACAGAATACCTTGGTACCCTTGCTGCGCTCGGTACCGTACTGGGTAAAGGCTTCGAGACCTTCGCGGAGTATGTAGGGAACGGTGGCCAGAGTCTCAACGTTGTTCACGATGGTGGGCTGCTGCCACAGACCCTTTGCTGCGGGGAAGGGAGGACGGGGTCTGGGCATACCGCGCTGACCCATGATGGAGTTGAGCAGAGCGGTCTCTTCGCCGCAGACGAATGCGCCTGCGCCAAGACGGACGTGAGCACGGAAGCTGAAGCCGGTGCCGAGAATGTTATCGCCGAGCAGACCGAGCTCTTCGCACTTTTTAATGGTAGCGTTGATGCGGGCAACAGCGATGGGATACTCAGCACGGATGTAGAAGTAACCTTCGCTTGCACCTATTGCGTAGCCGGCAATGGCCATACCTTCGATAACTGCGAGGGGGTTGTCCTCAAGGATGGAGCGGTCCATGAAAGCGCCGGGGTCACCCTCGTCGCCGTTGCAGACAACGTACTTCTGGTCGGAAACGCTGTCATAGGCGAACTGCCACTTTTTGCCGGTGGGGAAACCGCCGCCGCCACGACCGCGGAGTCCGGAGTCGAGGATGAGCTTGATAACGTCCTCTCTGGGCATGCTCAGAGCATTCATGAGGCCCTGATAGCCGCCGCAGCCGAGTGCTTCCTCGATCTTGTTAGGGTCAATAACACCGCAGCCGTGCAGTGCGATGCGCTTCTGCTTGCGGTAGAATCCGATCTCCTCCATCTTGGTGATCTTTTCACCGGTCTGAGGATCTTCGTAGACAAGGCGGTCAACTATCTCACCGCGAAGGAGATCCTTCATAACGATCTCACCGATGTCTGTAGGCTTTACAAGGCGGTAAAGTACGTCTTCGGGGAAAATACGGACGAAGGGGCCCTGGGAGCAGAGACCGAAGCAGCCGACAACGCGGATCTCGACCTTATCCTCGAGCTGATATTCTTTTATGTAGCGCTCGAATTCGCTCTTGATATCCATGGTGCCGCCGGCGATGCAGCCGGTGCCGCCGCAGAGCATGATATAGCGCTTGCCTTCTGCGCCGTTGAACTTTCCGTCAAGTTCGGCGGTGTACTCGGCAATTTTTGCGCGGAGTTCTTCACAAGTCTTGAACATCAGTCATTACCTCCCATGTTTCTGTACTCGGCGATAATGCCTGCGATGTCCTTGACATTCACGCGGGCATAGATCTTGCCGTTGATGGTGACGGCGGGAGCAGCGGCGCAGGCGCCGATGCAGCGCAGAGCGTCAACGGTAAAGAGACCGTCCTCGCTGGTCTGACCGGGCTGAATACCCAGCATCTCGCAGCACTGATCGCAGATCTGCTGTGCACCCTTGACGCAGCAAGCGGTACCGAGGCAAACGCCGATAACATACTTGCCCTTGGGTTCGAGGGAGAAGAACGAATAGAAGGTTACAACACCGTAGATCTCGGCAACGGAGATGCCGGTGCGCTGGGAGACGATCTCCTGAACCTCCAGAGGAACATAACCAAATTCCTTCTGAACGTCACTGAGGATCATGATGAGGGGAGTGGTCTCTCCCTCATAACGGTCACAGATGGCATGAACCTTTGCGACCGCGGCTTCCTGCAAATGGGCCATAAAAATCTTCCTCCTTTTTATATATGAAACAGTTTTCGCGATTTTATTCAGGGCACAGTTCCGCCCCAGTCTACCACTATCAATTTCATATTCTGTTTGATATTATATACCCTAGCTTTGTCTGTGTAAATATACTTTCATTTAATTAAAAAATTAACTTTAATTAATTTATACTTTAGTTTTTACCGTTTTGTTAACGTTTTTATGGCCAAAATGTTGGATAAACACTTTTTGTCAATCTTTTTTCAGCCTGAAAACGTTA
>JAZOBQ010000035.1:0-4167 GCA_045596005.1 Oscillospiraceae bacterium | reverse complement strand
GCATAAGTTTGCTCCGCGGCAGGCGGCGCCTTGCGACAGCACAGCCGCCCGTCCCTTCCCGCCGAAGGCGGGCTGTCACAAAGCGAAGCGACTCATTGAAGGTCCTATGGGGTCAAGGGGGCCGCAGCCCCCTTGTGGGCTTTTGCCTCCTTTTGTCCCATAAAAAAAGGAGGTCGCCTTTAGGCGAAATTCGCTCCCCAATCGTTCATAATAAATTCATTCACAAAAGCAAACACTTATGATATAATGTATTTTAAGAAATTATGCCCACACACAATAAATTTTCAAAGGGGGTTCCCACCTTGGAAATCAAGAGAAAAGAGATATTTCCCGGCGTATGGCTCAGCTGCCTTCAGACGAACAAATTCAAGTCCGACTGTCTCAGCGTCAGTCTGCTCACCCAGCTTGAACGCGAGAACATTTCCATGAACGCCCTGCTCCCCCGCGTTCTCAGCCGCGGCACGGCCTTCCACCCTGACATGGACTCCATCTCCGCCGCCTGCGACGAGCTTTACGGCGCACGCATTCTGCCCGTTGTGCGCAAAAAAGGCGAGGTGCTCGCCCTCGGCTTCTACGCCGGCTTCATTGCCGACCGCTTCACGCCCAACGGCGAAAAGCTGCTCGAACCCGTAGCTCGCCTCGTCGGCGAGATGCTGCTCTCCCCCGCCACCCGCGGAGGACTTCTTATGAAAAACTACGTCGAGAGCGAAAAGGAAAAGCTCATCGACGATATCCGCGCGCGCATAAACGACAAGCGCGGATATGCCGTATACCGCCTCATAAGCCAGATGTGCGCATACGAGGACTACGGCACCGACGACATGGGCGAAGAAGCCGACGCCGCCTCGGTCACCTACATTGATCTCACCAAGCACTACCGCTCTCTCCTTCAGGAATGCCCTATCGAAATATTCTACTGCGGCAGCGCTCCGCTGCGCCGTGTGGAAGCCGCGCTCAGGGACGCGCTGATGGCGCTGCCACGCGGCGACATCAACTATGACATCGGCACCGACATCCGTATGAACGCCGTGTCTGCCACTCCCAGATACTTTGAAGACGAGCTGGACGTCACCCAGGGCAAGCTCGAGATGGGCTTCCGCCTCGGAGAAATAATGGACGATCCGGACTTCGCCGCCATCCGCGTTTTCAACGCTCTCTACGGCGGCGACGCCAACAGCCGCCTTTTCCTCAACGTACGTGAGAAGCTCTCTCTTTGCTACTACGCCGGCTCAAGCTGCGACCGGCTCAAGGGCATCATGCTCGTCTCCTCCGGCATTGAGTTTGACAAGTTCGAGGAGGCAAAATCCGAAATACTCGCCCAGCTTAACGCTATCAGAAACGGCGAATTCACCGATGACGAGCTCGCCGCCGTACGCAAAGGTGTATGCAGCGATCTCATCGCTATGAGCGATTCCCCCGGCGCTCTGGAGGACTTTTACCTCACCCAGACTCTCACCGGCCTTGATTACGGTCCGGATGAATACGCCGCTTTGTGCGAGATGGTAACGCGCGAGGACCTTATCGCCGTTGCGAAAAGCATAGAACTCGACAGCATTTATTTCCTGCGCCGCGGCGAGGATTACGACGAAGACGAGGAGGCCGAGGAGGACAATGACTAAATACGAATACCCCAAGGTGGGCGAGGTTTTATACCGCGACATACTGCCCAACGGCCTTCGCCTATCCATAATGACCAAACCCGGCTACAGCCGCTGTCACGCCTATTTCGCCACGAACTACGGCGGAGTTGACCGCCGTTTCCGTCTTGGAGGCAGATTCATCGACACTCCCGCCGGTGTTGCCCACTTCCTCGAGCACAAGATGTTCGACATGCCCGACGGCAGCAACGCTCTGACCGAATTTGCCGCCCGCGGCGCGAACCCCAACGCCTACACCTCCGCAGCAATGACTGCATACTTCTTCGATTGCACCGCCGATTTCTATGAAAACCTTGAGTATCTGCTCCGTTTTGTATCCACCCCCTATTTCACCGAGGAGAGCGTCGCCAAGGAGCAGGGTATCATTGCTCAGGAGATAAAAATGTACGAGGACGAACCCGGCTACGTTGTTTTCAACTCGCTGATGAGCTGCCTCTATGAGCACCACCCCATACGCGACGATGTCGCCGGCACCGTTGAGTCCATCTCCGACATAAGCGCCCAGACCCTCTACGACTGCCACAAGGTGTTTTATGCTCCCGGCAACATGAGTTTGTGTGTTGTCGGCGATGTTGACCCCGAAAAAGTCAGAGCGACCGCACTGCGTATCCTTCGCAGCGACTCCGGCGAAGTGCCGGGACGCGACTACGGCGAAAAAGAGAGCCTGCTACCTGCCAAACCCCGCTTTTACCGCGCTATGGAGGTCTCCGCGCCCCAGTTCATGCTGGGCTGCAAAATAAAGGCCGAAAGTCCCGGCCCTCTCAGCCTCCGTCAGAAACTTGTGGGCGGGGCAGCTCTCAGCTATCTCTACTCCCACTCCTCCCCCTTCTATAACCGCCTCTACAGCGAGGGCCTTATCAACACAGACTTCTTTGTTGAGCTCTACTGTGCCGCGGACACAGTCACCGTCCTTGCCGGAGGCGAAAGCCGGGACAGCGAGAGAGTGCTGAGTGAATTTTTGGATGAAGCCCGCAAGGCCGCGGAAAACGGTTTGGACGCCGCCCTGTGGAGCCGTGTGAAAAAATCCGCCTACGGCGCAAGGATACGGGCCCTCAGTTCCTTCGGAGGACTCTGTGCCTCCATGGCAGACGGCGACTTTGGCGGCTACAACTGCCTTGGCTCCTTCGAAATAATGGATTCCATTGACGCGGAGGAGGTCCGCGCCTTTATAAAGGAAAACCTTGTACCCCAGCGCTTTGCAATGAGCGTTATCACCGCAAAGGAGACCCAAAAATGAGAGAAGCAATAATTTCATTTCCCATGTTTGGCGAAGCTTTCGCCATCAACCCGCCCTACTGCCTGTATATCGGCTCGTTCTGCATATATTTTTACGGCATAATCATCGCCTGCGGCCTGCTGCTCGGCATCCTCTACGGCGTGAAAAACGGCCCCCGTCTTGACATTCAACCCGACACCATCTATGACCTTGTAATTTGGGCCGTAATCGCAGCTATCATCTGTGCAAGACTCTATTACTGCATCTTCAACTGGAGCTCCTACGCATCTAACCCCATGAAGATATTTGCCGTCCGTGACGGCGGACTTGCCATCTATGGCGGTGTCATCGGCGCTATACTTGCCCTCTGGATACGCTGCCGCATGAAGGGCTGGAGCATTTTCCCCGCCCTTGACATCATGAGCTTCGGCCTTTTCATCGGCCAGAGCATAGGCCGCTGGGGCAATTTCTTCAACCGCGAAGCTTTCGGATATGAAACGGACATCTTCTGCCGTATGGGTCTAACTCTGAATGGCAACACCATGTATGTCCACCCCACCTTCCTCTACGAAAGCCTCTGGAACGCCGTGGGCTTTATCGCCATGCATTTCTACAGCAAGCGCCACCGCAAGTACAAGGGCCAGTTCTTCCTGCTTTACGTTTTCTGGTACGGCCTCGGCCGCGCCATGATACAGTGTCTGCGTACCGACAGCCTCTGGCTCATCCCCGATGTTATCCGGGTAAGCCAGCTTCTCGCCGCCGTCACCTGCGTCCTCGCCCTCGTGGTTTACATCATCAACTCCAAGCGTGTAAGCAGCGGCAAAAAGCCTATCTTCGGCCAGAGTCTTGACGCAGAAAATATAGATGATATAATGGATGAAAGCGCTGAAGAGCCTGAGTCCACCGAGGAACAGACTCGGGAAAGCGAAGGAAACACCAACGAAGAAAGCAACACCGCTGAACAAGAATAAATGATCAGGAGGCAATAAAAATGGCAGATTTCAATTCCCTGAAAGATAAACTTCTGGCCAAGATCGGTCAGGCCGCAGAAGCCACCAAGGACATAGCCGAGAAGGCCGCCGACGCCACCAAGGACATAGCCGGAAAGGCAGCTGACAAGGCCAAGGCCGGCAGCCGCATCGCCAAGCTCAACATCGAGATCGCCGGTGAAAAGGAAAACATGAAAAAAACCTTCATCGAGATCGGCAAGCTCTATTACGACACCCACAAGGAAGATCCCGAGGGCTTCTTCATCCAGCTGTGCGAGGAGATCGCTCTGGCCGAGAAGAACAT
>JAZOBQ010000034.1:0-16816 GCA_045596005.1 Oscillospiraceae bacterium | reverse complement strand
GTCTGGAAGCCCTCTGCGACGGCCTGCAGGACTACTGCGTACCCCGCAGTATCGGTCTTGCGCTGCCTTCTCTTCGCGCCGATAACTTCTCCATGGATCTCATGCAGAAGGTGCAGCGCGTGCGCAAGAGCGGCCTTACCTTCGCTCCCGAGGCTGGCAGCCAGCGTCTGCGCGACGCGATCAACAAGAACGTAAAGCATGAGGACCTGATGGAAACCTGCAAGGTCGCCTTCTCCGGCGGCTGGAACAACATCAAGCTTTACTTCATGCTCGGTCTGCCCACCGAGACTGATGAGGATGTCCTCGCAATCGCCGACATGGCAAAGAGCGTTGTCTGGATGTGGCGCCAGCACTCCACCAACAAGGACAGAGGCGTGCGCATCACCGTTTCCACCTCCTGCTTTATTCCCAAGCCCCACAGTCCCTTCCAGTGGGAGGCTCAGGTCAGCCCCGAGGAGTATATGCGCAAGGTCAAGCTCCTGCGCGAGGCTATGACCGCCAAGAACGTCACCTATAACTGGCATGACGCCGAGACCAGCGTTATCGAGGCCGTGCTCTCCAGAGGCGACCGCCGTATTGCCGACGTTATCGAGGAAGTTTGGCGCAGCGGCGCAAGACTTGAGGCATGGAGCGATTTCTTCAATTATGAGCGCTGGACCACCGCCTTTGAAAAATGCGGCGTGGATCCCGCTTTCTATACCACCCGCGAGAGGGCTAAGGACGAAGTCCTGCCCTGGGACCACATCGACATGGGTGTGCGCAAGGCACATCTCTGGCGTGAGCGTGAGAAGGCCTATGCCACCGAACTCAGCCCCGACTGCAGCGTGAAATGCAGCGGCTGCGGCGCGAACAAGCTGACAGGAGGTGTCTGCAATGAGTAAGCTGCGTCTTCGTTTTGCCAAAAAGGGCAAGGCTGTGTATATTTCTCATCTCGATCTGATGCGTACCATGCAGAGAGTTTTTCTGCGCGCAGGATATCCTCTTAAATATTCTGAGGGTTTCAATCCCCACGCACAGATATCCATTCTCCTGCCTCTTTCCGTCGGCTGCTCAAGCTCCTGCGAGCTTATGGATTTTCAGCTCACCGTCGATGCCGATATGAAGGAAATGCCCGCGCGTCTGAGCGCTGCCATGCCCGAGGGTATCGAAGCTCTCGAGGTTTATGAGGCAGAGCGCAAGGTAAAGGAACTCAAGTGGCTTTCCGTTTCCGGACGCTTTGAGTATGACGAGCGGGACTATATCGCAATGGTTGACGGTCTGCGTGAGTTCTTCTCCGCCGAAAGCATCGTCATTGAGAAAAAGACCAAACGCGGCATGGGCGAAGCTGATATTGCCCCCGCCATAAAGGAGATCAGCTTTGAAGCGGGGGAGGACTGCGTTGCTTTGCGCGCCGTGATCTCCGCCCAGGAACCCACGCTCAATCCCGAACATTTGGTCTCCGCACTTCGCCAGAAAGCTCCGGAGCTGGCTCCGGACTTTGCCGAGTTTGAAAGACTTGAAGTTTTCGATGAAAAAATGGAAATTTTCCGCTAAAAAAGTATTGCAATTAGGAAATGTGTGTGGTATCATATAACGGCTTGTGAAACAAGCATGAATGAATAAGACGGTCCGCTTCCGCGGCCTTTTGCCCTCCGGTATGAACGTCTATAAAAGGAAGGAAATATAAAAATGGCAGATCTTATCAAAACTCTGACCGAGCAGTACATGAAGCCCGAGCTCCCCACCATGAACGTCGGCGACACCGTCCGTGTTACCGTCCGCGTCAAGGAAGGCTCCCGCGAGCGTAACCAGGCCTACGAAGGCATCATCATCGCCAAGAAGCACGGCGGCATCAACGAGACCATCACCGTACGTCGTATCTCCTACAACGTCGGCTGCGAGAAGGTTTTCCCTGTTCATTCTCCCAGCATCGTCTCCGTCGAGACCGTCCGCAGAGGTAAGGTTCGCAGAGCTAAGCTCTACTACCTGCGTGACCGCGTGGGTAAGGCCGCCAAGGTCAAGGAGCGCCTGTAAGCCACAGCCCAATAAAAAAACCGCTGATTACTCAGCGGTTTTTTTATTTTTCAGGGTATGACGAAATGTTATTTGCTTATGTCGATTTTGATGATTTCCGTCCGGCAAAGCTCATCAAGACTGGATACAACAGTTTCCTCACTGTTGAAGGTGGAAACAACATTTCCGTCCTCCACGGTCATATTTCCGGGCAGGGACATGCTGAGAAGGCTGCCGTGGTCTTCCCAGAATATTCTTCGCTCATAGTCGTTTTTCCAGTATAAATATTTCCCGTCTATGAGGTCTGATTTTTTAACATTTGCCTCTTTCAGAATACTTTTGAGTTTGCCTTCTCTGTGGTACTCGAAATAGAAATTCAGATTTCGCATTTCCGATACACGAATATCGGACAGACAGTCTTCCGGCAGATACCAAAGGGCGATATGGTCACTGCCGGCCTGTATAAAGTATAGCTCGTAGTCCTCAGGCATGGAGGAGGGCAGAATGATTTTCTCCAGTTCACCGAGCTTTATTCTTTCGTAATCGTATTCGCTTTCGTCAGCAGTTTCAGCGTACTCAATAAATTGCTCCAGACTCTCAAAAGCGGGCAGCGCGGGTTCCGTGACCCAGACCTCGGGTTCACCCGTTATCTCCCTTCGGATATCATCGATAATCTCGACGGCAGCTTCCCGTGCTCCACAGGAAACCAAAAGCAGAAGACACAAAACCGCCGCTACAATACAAAACAGCTTTTTCATCATTTCCCCCCTCTTATGAAATCCGCGGTTTGATCTTTCATAATATATAAGACGAAAAAAATTGGGATCTGTTTCCGGAAATTTGAATTTTTATTTTGCGCCGAAGCTTACATCTACGGGCTTATCTCCGTGCTCGCCGATGAATTTTTCCATCCACACCATGTCATACCAGCGGCTGAATTTTCGTCCGCTGAAGCGGAAACGTCCTACTTCACGGTAACCGAGCGCAGCGTGGAAACGCTCGCTTTGATTAGTTAGGTATTCATCCTCACAGTCCGTGACGGCTATGCAGGCGTAGAGATTGAGTATACCCATATCGACAAGACGACGCTCAAGTTCCGCATAGAGAGCTTTTCCGATGCCTTGTCCGCGTGCGGCGGGGGAGAGATATACCGTTACCTCGACGCAGTGGTCGTATGCGGCTCGGTCTTTGAAAACACCTGCATAGGCGTAGCCGAGGATTTCGCCGCCTTTTTCCGCAACTATGTAGGGATAGCGCGCTGTGATGCTTTCAATGCGTTTTGCAAACTCGACGGGGGAAGGGGAGTCGTATTCAAATGTGACTGCGGTTTTTTCCACATAGAATTTGTAAATTTCCGAAAGCTGCTCTGCGTCCGTGAGCTTTACGTGGCGGATAAGGATGTTTTCCATTTTTTATCGCCTCCCATCGAAATAATAACAAAAATACGGGATGATTTCAATCAGTCTTCTTAAATACTGACAGGGCAAACTAAGACTTGAAACTATATCATATTTGGGTGTATAATACACTGATTAAATATTTCCTCGACGGAGGCAAGTCATGAAAAACAAACGACAGAATAAGGTACAAGATAATAAAGAGGCTCAGGCAGCCGAGCAGGTCAAGGGTGGAGAACTTTTTGACTGGATTCAGTGCATAGTCTTTGCGCTCATAGCCTGCATACTGATATTCCTTTTCCTGTGCCGCACCGTAGGCGTTATCGGCGGCAGCATGGAAAACACGCTCCATGAGGGAGAGCGTCTTATTATCAGCAAGCTCTTTTACACACCCGAGTACGGCGACATCGTCGTGCTCCGCCAGGAGAGCTTCCGCGACGAGGCCATCATAAAGCGTGTTATTGCGACCGAGGGTCAGACCGTGGATATCGACTTCGAAAACTGCACCGTTATCGTTGACGGCGTTCCTCTTGACGAACCTTACACGAAGGACTACGGCAACTATACCTATCTCGACCAGCAGGATTTTGACGGCGAGATAACCGTGCCCGAAGGCTGTGTATTTGTCATGGGAGATAACCGCAACGGCTCCACCGACAGCCGCACGGACAGCATCGGCTGTGTCGATGCGCGAAAGATACTCGGCAGAGTTATTATCAGAATTGCTCCGCTGAACAAATTCGGATTTGTTGATTGATTTCGGAATGGTGAATTATGTCTGACAACGTATATGAAAAGATGGTCATTCAATGGTTCCCCGGTCATATGACCAAGGCCCAGAGAATGATAGAAGAGAATATGAAAATGGTGGACGCCGTCTGCGAGATACTTGATGCGCGCATACCATTTTCAAGCCGCAACCCCGATATTGACCGTCTCGCCGGAGAAAAGCCGAGACTTGTTATCCTCAACCGCATTGACCTTGCCGACCCTGCCATAACCGCAAAGTGGAGAGAATATTTCCGCAAAAAAGGTTTTGCCGTGCTTGAGACCGATGCCAAGACGGGCAAGGGAGTAAATAATTTCGGTAATGCAGTCCGTGGCGTGCTGAAGGAGAAAATAGCTGCGTATGAGGCCAAGGGACAGGGTACAAGACCTCTGCGCATAATGATACTCGGCATACCAAATGTCGGAAAGAGTACATTTATCAACAAGGTTGCGGGAAGAAAGGCAGCCATCGCCGGAGATAAACCCGGCGTTACAAGAGGCAAGCAGTGGATAAGCATAGGCAACGGACTTGACCTGCTTGATACTCCCGGCATACTTTGGCCCAAATTTGATTCTCAGGAAGTCGGAGAAGCTCTCGCACTCACAAACGCAATCAAGGCCGATGTTCTCGACAAGGAAACTCTCGCCGCCAACTTTATGCTGCGTCTGCGTGCGCTCAAGCCGGAGGCTATTGAGCAGCGATATAAGTTTACACCAGACCCGGAGAAAAACGGCTTTGAGCTGCTTGAGGACGCCGCCAAAAAACGCGGATTCCTCGTCAGCCGCGGAGAATACGATATCGAGCGCATGGCCAATGTGCTGCTGAGTGAGTATCACGACGGAAAGCTCGGACGCATCAGCCTCGAGGCTCCTCCGGAGGAATGAGCATGGCAGAAGTAATAGACCTCTGGGAGCTTGAATGCGAGCTTCTCGATTCAGGTGTCGCTCCCATCTGCGGAGTGGACGAGGCGGGCAGAGGCCCTCTCGCGGGACCTGTGTGCGCCGCGGCGGTGATTCTGCCGCGCGGACTTGAGATCGAAGGGCTCAATGACTCCAAAAAGCTCACGGAGAAAAAGCGCGAGGCACTCTATGACAAGATAATCGACTCTGCCGTGAGCTACGGCATCGCTTTTGCCAGCGTGGAGGAAATCGAGGAGTTCAATATCCTCGGCGCGACCTATCTCGCAATGAACAGAGCCATAGCGAAGCTGGAAATCCCTCCCGCTCTGGCTCTTATCGACGGCAACCGAAACGCGGGCATCGAGTGCGATAGCCGCACGGTCGTCCACGGTGACGCCAGATGCGCGAGCATCGCCGCAGCCAGCATTCTCGCCAAGGTCACCCGTGACCGCTATATGATGGAGATGGCGGAGAAATACCCGGAGTATGCCTTCGACAAGCACAAGGGATACGGCACAAAGGCACATTACGAGGCTATTCGTGAGCACGGTATGAGCCCCATACACAGACCCTCATTTTTGAAGAAGATGCACTGATATGGATAGAAAGCTGTTGGGCCGCTTCGGTGAGGAGCAGGCCGCGAAGTTTTTGAAAAAGAAAAGGTATAAAATTCTGGGCATGAACTACTCCTGCCGCTTCGGCGAGATAGACATCATCGCCGAGGACAGACAGTACATAGTCTTCGTCGAGGTCAAGCTGCGCAAAAACGCCGACTTTGCCGAGGCAAGGGAGTTCGTGACCGCGTCGAAGCAGCAGCGCGTGATGACGGCGGCGCAGCTCTATCTCGCGGCAAATCCCACTGATAAACAGCCGAGATTTGATGTTATCGAGATATACGCCCCGAATGCGGAGGCGGGAGAGATAAGAATTAACCACATAGAAAACGCGTTTTGAGGTGAAAATATGAAGTATTACAGCACCAGAGATGAAAGTATAAAAATAAGCGCAGCCGAGGCAATTGCCAAAGGTCTCGCGTCTGACGGCGGACTTTTTGTGCCAGAGTGCCTCCCCACTGTGGCTCAGGACGAGATAAACGAGCTTTGCGCTATGGATTACAGAGGCAGAGCAAAACGCATCATGGGCAAATTCCTTGACGGTTTCACCGCTGAGGAGCTCGAGCGTTTTGTCGCTGCGGCTTACGGCGATAATTTCGACAGCGAAGCGGTCGCTCCGCTGAGCTTTATAGACGATAAAACCGCTTTTCTTGAGCTGTGGCACGGCCCCACCTGCGCATTCAAGGATATGGCTTTGCAGATGCTTCCTCATCTGCTCACCGCTTCTCTGAGAAAAACCGGTGAGGAGAAGGAAGTATGCATCCTCGTTGCGACCTCCGGCGATACCGGAAAGGCAGCTCTTGAGGGATTTGCCGACGTTGAGGGTACAAGCATTTTCGTATTCTATCCCAAGGACGGCGTTTCCGATATCCAGCGCCTTCAGATGGTTACTCAGAGCGGCAAAAATGTCGGCGTCTGTGCTGTCGTCGGCAATTTCGACGATGCTCAGACCGGCGTAAAGAAGATTTTCGGCGACCGCGAATTTGCCGCCGCTTTGGCTGAAAAGGGATATTTCCTGTCTTCCGCCAACTCCATCAACTGGGGTCGCCTGCTGCCTCAGATTGTCTACTATTTCTCCGCTTACTGCGATTTTGTCCTGAGCGGCAATCTCGGAATGGGTGAAAAGCTCGATTTCTGTGTCCCCACCGGCAACTTCGGCAACATCCTCGCCGGCTGGTACGCAAAGCAGATGGGTCTTCCTGTGGGCAAGCTTATCTGCGCCAGCAACGAGAACAATGTCCTCACCGATTTCATCGAGACCGGTGTTTACGACAAAAACCGTACCTTCCATACCACCATCTCTCCCTCTATGGATATTCTCGTTTCCAGCAATCTTGAGCGACTGCTTTTCGCTCTTGCGGGCAGCGAAAATGTGAGAGGCTATATGTCTGCCCTTGCAGAAAGCGGCAAGTATGAGGTGGACGCAGAGGTGCTTGAGAAGATCAAGGCTGATTTTGCCTGCGGTTGCTGCGACGATGCCGAGACCAAGGCAAACATCCGCGCCATCTTTGACGGCAAGGGATATCTTATGGATACCCACACCGCCGTTGCATATAAGGTTCTGAGCACTCAGCGCGAGGAGTGCGGCAGCGTAAATCCTGCCGTTGTGGTGTCCACTGCGAGCCCCTATAAGTTCGCGGTCGATGTTCTTGACGCTCTCGGTGCAAAGAGCGGAGATGACGCTCTTGTGGCACTTTCCAAAAAAAGCGGTACCGCCATTCCCGCACCGCTTTCCGGCCTCGATAAGCGTGAAGTCCGCTTCGAGGGCTTTACTGAAAAGGGTGCCATGCGAGACACCGTCGACGCTTTTTTGAAGTAAAACCCATTAAATAATCTGTATACGGCGGGATGTGGTCATCCCGCCCTACGGCAGCGTGTAAAATATAGCGCATAAATGAATATGTACGGGGTAAAGTCTTACCCCGCTCTGTCAGAACTCGCTTCTGGGAGTATAGGTGCCGCAGGCGGCCTCCTGCTTGTTGTTGACAGATTTGGTTTCAACCTTGATGTGGTCGGCGGTGCAGGCTCTGCATTCAACGTCGTTGTAGATGCAGCTGTGCACATTGCAGCCAACTCCACCAAGCTTGCCGCAGTGGCTATGAGTCTCTTTCATGCTTACAGCCTCCGTATGCTTTTTTTGCCGGCCCGATGGCCGACGAGTCTATTTTGTCCCGAAATCAATCTCTTATTCCCGGAGAAAACTATGTCTTTATTTGTTATAGGCGACCTCCACCTGTCCCTCGGCTGCGATAAGCCGATGGACGTTTTCGGCGGACGCTGGGAAAACTATATACAGAAGCTGAGTGAGGGGTTTTCGCTTGTTAAAGAGAGCGATACGACCGTCATATGCGGCGACCTGACCTGGGGCATGACTCTTGAGGAAGCGGCGGAGGATTTTCAATATATCCACCGTATCCCCGGCAAGAAGATAATCCTCAAGGGCAACCACGATTACTGGTGGTCGACAGCGAACAAGGCAAAGACCTTTTTCGCGGAAAACGATATCGACAGCATAGACATCCTCAATAACAACTGCTTTTTCTACGAAGATATCGCCATATGCGGCACACGCGGTTGGGCCGCCGAAGGCAATGTCAGCCGGGAACACGACAAAAAGATGACGGACAGGGAAGTGCTGCGCCTGGAGGCAAGTCTGAAGGCGGCAGGCGACAGGGAGAAAATCGTTTTTCTCCACTACCCTCCCAAGATGCTCGGCTATGAATGCACGCCCATGCTTGAGCTCATGGAGAGCTACGGAGTAAAAAAATGCTACTATGGCCACCTCCACAGCGCCGGACGTGCCGCCGCGTTTGAGGGCGAGAGCCACGGAATACGGTTCAGGCTCATATCCGCAGACCATCTTTTGTTTATTCCGCTGAAAATAATGTGAGAAATTGATTGCATTTTGCTAAGCAATCTGTTATACTTAATCGGTATGTTTTGGCAACAAATCAAAAATTAAAAAACTTTTCTGATAAATGTATAGGAGGAAGATCCCCATGGTTGTTAAAAACCTTGAAAAGAAAGAAAACGGAAAGCTTGGTTTCCAGGTAGAGATCGACGCAGCTGCATTTGAGAAGGCTGTCAACGGCGCATACCTGAAGGCAAAGAAGGATATCTATGTTCCCGGCTTCCGCAAGGGCAAAGCACCCCGTATGGTCATCGAAGGCATGTACGGCAAGGAAGTTTTCTATGAAGATGCTATCGACGCTCTCGCTCCCGAAGCTTTTGAGCTCGGCATGGCTCAGAACGAGGCCCGCACTGTTGGCCATCCCGGCATCGTAAACTTCAACGTTGACGAAGATAAGAACGCTACCATCGATTTCGAGATCGCTCTCTATCCCGAAGTAAAGCTCGGCGAGTACAAGGGCCTTGAGGTCTACAAGGCACCCGTAGAGGTCACCGAGGAAGAGATCGCCGCTGAGCTCGCCAAGGAGCAGAAGAAGGGCGCACGTATCGTTTCCGTCGACCGCGAAGCTGCTGACGGCGATACCGCCAACATCGATTTCGAAGGCTTCAAAGACGGCGTCGCATTTGACGGCGGCAAGGGCGAAGGCTTTGACCTCACTCTCGGTTCCGGCAGCTTTGTTCCCGGTTTTGAGGAGCAGGTCGTTGGCATGAAGGCCGGCGAGGAGAAGGACATTGACATCACCTTCCCCGAGAACTACACTCCCGAGCTCGCAGGCGCAGCTGTTGTTTTCCACGTAAAGTGCAATGAGGTCAAGGAGACCGTTCTTCCCGAGCTCGACGACGAGTTTGCAAAGGACGTTTCCGAGTTCGACACCCTCGACGAGTACAAGGCTTCTCTGAAGGCTGAGATCGAAGGCCGCAAGGCTGACGGCGCCGAGAAGGATTTCAAGGCTGCCGCACTGCAGAAGGCTGTTGACAACATGGAAGTTGAAGTTCCCGATGTTATGGTCGACGAGCAGGTCAACAATGTTTGCGAGGACTATGCACGCAACTGCGCAATGCAGGGCATCGAGTTCGGTCAGTATCTCGGCATGATGGGTATGGACGAGAACACTTTCCGCGCCATGATGCGTCCCTCCGCTGCAAACGAAGTCCGCACCCAGATATTCCTCGAGGCATGCGCTGAGGCCGAAGGCATCGTCATTGCTGACGAGGACATCGAGAAGGAATACACCGTCGCCGCTGAGGCTTACAGCATGGACGTCGAAGAGATCAAGAAGGCTATCTCCACCGAGATCATCGCCCGCGACCTCAAGATGAGAAAGGCTGCTGAGATCGTTGCCGAGGCTGCCGTTGTCACCGATGTCAAGCCCGAAGAAGACGCCGAATAAGAAAAAGAAGAAAAGGATATGCTCTCTTGGATAGGCTGATTCATTTTGAAAGGAGAGTTTACTGAAATGAGTTTTATTCCCTATGTTGTTGAGCAGACTTCCCGCGGGGAGCGCTCCTATGACATATTCTCCCGACTTCTCAATGACCGCATAATCATGCTGTCGGAGGAAGTCAACTCCACCACCGCAAGCCTTATCGTGGCCCAGCTCCTCTTCCTGGAGGCTCAGGATCCCGACAAGGACATCCAGTTTTACATCAATAGCCCCGGCGGCTCCGTCACAGACGGTATGGCCATCTATGACACCATGCAGTACATCAAATGCGATGTTTCCACCATTTGTGTAGGCATGGCTGCATCTATGGGCGCATTCCTTCTGAGCGCCGGCACCAAGGGCAAGCGCTATGCTCTGCCCAATGCAGAGATCATGATCCACCAGCCTTCCGCCGGTACTCAGGGTCAGGTAACCGACATGGCTATCCATCTCAAGAGACTGGAGACCATTAAAGAGCGTATGAACCGCATTATGGCCGAAAACTGCGGCAAGAGCGTGGAGCAGGTAACTGCCGACTGCGAGCGTGACAATTTCATGACCGCTGAGCAGGCTCTTGAATACGGCATTATCGACAAGGTCATTACTAAAAGATAAGCTGGAAACAGGTATTTAGGGGGTATTTTTCAATACCCCCCAAATGCATATTTTGAGACATTTTTCAACAGGCAATTTTCAGACTCAAGGAGACGGCAAATGGCCAGAAATGACAGCAACATAAGATGCTCCTTCTGCGGAAGGACCCAGGAACAGACAAACCGCATGATAGCCGGAAACGGCAGCTATATCTGCGACGAGTGCGTGCGTCTTTGCATGGGTATTATTGACGAGAACTACGATTTCGGGGAAAGCAGCAGCGAGAGCTGCTACGAAGCCGAGCATCTGGAGTTCGGCGAGCTTCCCAAGCCCACCCAGATAAAGGCTGCCCTCGATGATTATATAATCGGTCAGGACAAGGCAAAAATCGCCCTGAGCGTGGCAGTATACAACCACTACAAGCGAATTCTTCACGGCTCTGCCGACAGCGACGTTGAGCTGCAAAAAAGCAATATTCTCCTCGTTGGCCCAACCGGAAGCGGCAAGACCCTCTTTGCCCAGACCATGGCCAAGATGCTGGATGTACCTTTCGCCATCGCCGATGCGACCACTCTCACCGAGGCAGGTTATGTTGGTGAGGACGTTGAAAACATACTCCTGCGTCTGCTTCAGGCTGCCGACTTTGATGTTGAGCGCGCAGAACACGGCATTATCTATATCGACGAGATGGACAAAATATCCCGCAAGAGCGAGAATACATCCATCACCCGCGATGTCTCCGGCGAAGGCGTGCAGCAGGCTCTTCTCAAGATACTTGAGGGAACTGTTGCAAATGTGCCTCCTCAGGGCGGAAGAAAGCACCCCCATCAGGAGTTTATTTCCATGGACACGAGCAATATCATGTTCATTTGCGGCGGTGCATTTGACGGCATAGAGAAGATAATCGAGCAGCGACTCGATAAAAAGAGCATGGGCTTCGGTGCTGACATCAAAAGCAGCAAAGAGCGCAATGTGGGCGAAACTCTGCAGCATATTCAGCAGCAGGATCTGCTTCGTTTTGGCATAATCCCCGAGCTTATAGGCCGTCTGCCTGTTGTCACTCCGCTGAACTCTCTCAGCCGCGAGGATCTCATCCGCATCCTCACCGAACCCAAGAACGCCTTGACCCGTCAGTATACAGCGCTGATGGAAATGGATGATGTTGAGCTGGTTTTCGACGAGGAGGCTCTCGGCGCAATAGCCGACAAAGCCATAGAGAAGGAGATAGGTGCGCGCGGACTCAGAAGTGTTATGGAAGGAATAATGACCAAGGTAATGTACGAAGTACCTTCCGATGAGAGCATCTGCTGCGTCCGAATAACCGCCGATTGCGTCAAAAACGGCTCTGATCCTGAGATCATCAGAAAAACCGCATAAATCCCAATACCCGAATACATGGGCGGAGCCCTATGGCTCCGCCATTTTCATAATCCCCCCCGGAAGGAGGAAATAAATTGGACATCAACAAAAAAATCAGCACCATGCCACTTCTGCCCCTGCGCGGAATTACCGTATTCCCGGGCATGATAATCAATTTCGACGTCGAGCGCCCCATGTCCGTTGCTGCGCTTAATGCCGCCATAGGTTCCGAGCAGGAGATATTCCTTGTAACGCAGAAGGATATAGCCACTGCGCTGCCCCATGCCAACGACTTATTCAGCGTAGGCACTGTCTGCACCATTCATCAGGTGCTCAAGATCCCCGGCAGCAGCATAGTCAAGGTTATGGTGGAGGGCAAGTACCGCGCCCGCGTCATGAGCATTGAGGAGAGCAGACCCTGCTACAATGCTACTGTTGAAAAGATGGAGGCAATGCCCGTTCCCACACTAACTCCAAAGATTGAGGCACTTGTCAGAAGTCTTGTTAATCTTTTCGATGAGTATTCCGAACTCGCGGGAAACGTGGCGCCAGAGACATTCCTCAGCGTTGTCGATAACACCGACCCTGGTTACGTTGCAGACTATGTGGCGCAGAACGTTTTCCTCAAGCATACGGATAAACAGCTGGTGCTCGAAGAGATGCGCCCTGTGCGCCGTGTTGAGCTTCTTAACCGCATTCTCAACCGCGAGATCAACGTAATCAGTCTTGAAAAGAGCATAGAGGAAGTCACCAAAGAGGAGATGAACCGAGCCCAGCGCGATTATTATCTCCGCGAACAGATGAAGGTCATCCAGCGCGAACTCGGCGGCGAGGTGTACGAAGAGTCCGGCGATGAGATAGGCGAGTACAGGGAGAAGATACTTGCTCTCGGCCTGCCCAAGGAGACCGAGGAAAAGCTGCTCAAAGAACTTGGCCGTCTCGCAAAGCAGCCTTTCGGCAGCAGCGAGGGCGCAGTTCTCCGCACTTATCTTGATGTTTGCCTCGAAATGCCCTGGAACGAGCGTACCGAAGATACCACAGACATAGCTAAGGCAAGAAAGTGCCTCGACGAAGATCATTTCGGCCTTGAGAAGGTCAAGGACCGCATCATTGAGTATCTCGCGGTCAGACAGCTCGCCCCCAACCTCAAGGGCAGCGTACTCTGCCTCGTCGGCCCTCCCGGCGTCGGTAAGACCAGCGTTGCCATGAGCATCGCCCGCGCAACCAATCGACGCATGGCACGTATCTCCCTCGGCGGCGTGCATGACGAAGCCGAGATCCGCGGTCACCGCAAGACCTATGTCGGTTCCATGCCAGGACGCATCATTTCCGGTCTGCAGCAGGCAAAGAGCATGAACCCCGTCATGGTACTCGACGAGATAGATAAACTCGGCAGCGACTATAAGGGCGACCCCTCCGCCGCACTGCTCGTAGCTCTCGACGGCGAGCAGAACGGCTCTTTCCGCGATAACTTCCTCGAGATACCCGTTGACCTCGGCGAAGTGTTCTTTATCACCACTGCAAATACCACTTCCACCATACCCAGAGCTCTGCTCGACCGTATGGAGGTCATTGAACTGAGCAGTTATACCGACGAGGAAAAGCTGCGCATAGCAAAAGACCACCTCCTGCCCAAGCAGAGGAAAAAGCACGGTCTTACCGCACGCAATCTCAAGATAAGCGATGACGGTATCCGCGAGATCATTGCCGATTACACACGCGAGAGCGGTGTGCGAATTCTTGAACGCCAGATAGCCGCTGTCTGCCGCAAAACCGCGCGCATGATAGCCGAAGGCGAGAGAAAGAGCATAAGCATAAAATCCGGAATGCTTGAAAAGTTCCTCGGTGCACCCAGATACAAGGCCGACAAGGTTTATCCGCGCGATGAGGTGGGACTTGTACGCGGTCTGGCATGGACTTCCGTCGGTGGAGAAGTGCTCGATGTTGAGGCCACTGTTATGGAAGGCAGCGGCAAGCTTGAGCTCACCGGCAATATCGGACAGGTCATGCAGGAAAGTGCCAAGGCAGCGGTAAGCTATATTCGCTCCAGAGCCAGAGCACTCGGCATTGAACCCGATTTTTATAAGACCCGCGACATCCATATCCACTTCCCCGAGGGAGCAATTCCCAAGGACGGCCCCTCCGCGGGTATCACCATTACCATCGCCCTCATATCTGCGCTTACCGGCGCGCCTGTACGCCGCGATATCGCGATGACCGGCGAGATAAGCCTTCGAGGACGCGTAATGGCCATAGGCGGTCTGAAGGAGAAAACGATGGCCGCTTTGCGCACCGGCATACACACAGTCATTATTCCCGCAGATAATGAAAAGGATCTCGAGGAAATTGACCAGAGTGTACGCTCAGCTCTCAACTTCATCAGTACCGACCATGTTGATAAAATACTCGACACCGCGCTTATCCGCAGTGCTATCAGCATAGGTGAAGAAGCTGTGGAGGAGAGCGGCAATATGCCCATTCCCGAAGCTGCCGACAGCGCGAGACGCAGCATAAGACAGTAGGTGAGAGTATGAATCTGCATAATGTGGAATTTATAAAGTCTGCGGCTTCTGCCTCCGGATTTATCCGCGATGGTAGACCCACGATAGTTTTCTCCGGAAAGAGCAACGTTGGAAAGTCCTCTGTCATCAACAAGCTCCTCAATCGCAAAAACTTTGCCCGTGTGGGAGCTCAGCCAGGTAAGACCATTCATGTCAACTACTTCCTCATCGACAAAACCGCTTATTTTGTCGATCTTCCCGGATACGGCTATGCAAAGGTAAGTAAAGACGAGCGTGACCGTTGGGGAGCGCTTATGGAGAGATTTTTCGAGGAACCTGAGCTTATCACCCTCGGCGTTATGATCGTCGATTCCCGCCATAAACCAACTGCCGATGACTGCACCATGGCCAGCTGGTTCAAATCCACCGGCTGCAATCTTGTGATAGTTGCAAACAAGATCGACAAGCTCAAAAAGAGTGAGATCGAGCCTAATATGCAGCGCATCAGGGAAACTCTCGAACTTGATGAGAGCGTTAAGGTCATACCTTTCTCCGCTGAAAAGGGCAACGGCAAGGAAGAGCTTCTGAGCAAAATAATGGAATTCTGCTGAACAGACAAAGGGCGGCGCCGTTGTGCGCTGCCCTTGATTTTTGTGAAAAAATAGTATTTTCATTTCGAAACTATGCTTATATCCTCTTGTTGAAATGGCGAAGACCTTGTAGTAAAATTGTATTAATCAATATAAAAGCGTGGTAAAGAATGAAGCATTTTGAATTTACAAGGCCTTTTTTCAAAAATACGCTCGTGCTGATGCTGCCTGTAGTTTTGCAGCAGCTTATTACCATAGGTATAAACTTCCTCGACAACCTCATGGTAGGCGGCTTCGGCGAGACCCAGATAGCCGCCGCGGCTTTCGGAAACCAGTTTTATTCCCTTTTCCAGTTCATCTGTATGGGACTCGGCTCCGGCGCCATCGTCATGTCATCTCAGTTTTGGGGCAGACGCGAGATGGAACCTATGCGCTGCGTGGCTGCAATAGCCCTGAGGGTGTCGCTCATACTCTGCGCCGTTTTTACGGTCGTATCTGTGAGTATTCCCCATGTCATAATGCGTGTGTTCACCTATGAAACTGCGGTAATCGAGGCCGGAACGCCGTACATGCGTATAATCGGCATTACCTTCGTCATGGCTGGACTTTCGTCCACCGCAACTTATCTGCTGCGAAGCGTGGGAAAGGTGAATATTCCGCTTATCGGTTCGGCCATAGCATTCGTGCTGAATTTGTTTTTCAACTGGGTCTTCATTTTCGGCAAGCTCGGCGCGCCGAGGATGGAAATAGTGGGCGCGGCTGTCGGCACGCTTATTGCACGCGCTTTCGAATTCCTGTTTGTGTTCGGTTACTTTGTGCTGCGCGACGAGAGGTTTTCTTTCCGACTTCGCCATTTTCTGCTGCCCGGGGGAGAACTCTGGGTACAGTATGTCAAGTATTCTCTGCCTGTGCTGGTGAGCGATACGCTTCTCGGTCTTAGCATAACTTTGACCTTTGTCATAGTCGGTCACATGAGCGAGGAATTTTCCGCCGCGTGCTCCATAGTCAACAGCGTTGTACAGATAACCACCGTTTTGAATATGTCCATGGGCGGAGCAAGCGCCATTGCGATCGGAAATACTATAGGCAGCGGAGACCTTGCGAAAGCTAAGAGAGAGGGCAACAGCTATATGCTTTTGAGTATTGCCTTTGGCTTGTTTCTCATTCCCATACTGCTCCTTTTGGAAAAACCGTATCTTGGATTTTACGATGTGTCTGCCGGCACTCTTGAGCTATGCCACGGGATGCTGCTTGTCAATTGCTTTTTCCTGCCGATGCAGACAAATGCTTACGTCTCGTCCAAGGGCATTCTCCGCGGAGGCGGAGACAGCCGTTTTCTTCTTCTGGCCGACAGTACGCTGGTTTGGTTGATCTCGCTGCCTCTCGGAGCGCTTAGCGGACTTGTGCTTGGATGGAATCCCGTCTGGGTATATGCCATACTACGCGTTGAATACCCACTCAAGGGTGTGGTGTGTATGTTCCGTTACTTCAGCTGGAAGTGGATAAAGGAAATACACGCAAAAGCATGATCGCCTTTTATGAATCCCCGTTTTTCTTCGGAAAAACGGGGACTTTTTTGTTGTGCCCTTGGGTATGGACCACAAGATACAGTCATGCGCTATTGAATTATTCACAATACTTTGCTATAATATGATGTCAAAGTGGAGGTGCGCTATTGAACGCTTTTCAGACATTTTGGAGCGGACTTGACTGGACGATACTAAGAGATATGCTTATCTCCGTTATCCCCGCGCTTGTCTGCATTAC
>JAZOBQ010000033.1:0-4973 GCA_045596005.1 Oscillospiraceae bacterium | reverse complement strand
AAAGCCAGAGCGCTGTGGCTAACAAGCTGCGCATACTGCGGCTTGGGCCCACGGTGCTGGAGCGGCTGAGGCAGGAGGGGCTTTCCGAGCGCCACGCCCGGGCTTTGCTGCGCCTTGCCTCGGCGGAAAAGCAGAGCGAGGCGCAGGTCTTCATAATCGACCAGCGCATGAATGTGGCCGCGGCGGAGGACTACATCGCCCGTCTCACCGCGCCTGCCTCCGAGCCGGAGCCGAAGGCGCTGCGCCGCAAGCCTCTTTTCGTTATGAAAGATGTGCGCGTTTTTATGAACACTCTCAACCGCAGCCTTGACCTTGTGCGTCAGGGGGGCATAGACGCCACCCTCAGCCGCGCCGAAACGGAGCGGGATCTTGTGTTCACGGTGCGCATACCCAAAGGTCAGGCGAAAAAGTAGGACAAGCCGGTAACGATAATATTTAAAGGACAAAAGGCGCAGCAGAAATTTTCTGCTGCGCCTTTCGGGGCATATCACGAAAAGAGAGTACAAATTTAAAGGGGGAACTTACTTAACGTCCTCCATGTAGCCGACGTTCTCGGGAATGATGAGCTTGGCACCGGTCTTTGCGATGACTTCATCGATGGTGGTGTTGCGGCTGATCTCCTCGAGTACGGGGCCGTCCTCGGTGATGTGGATAACGGCCAGCTCGCTGACGATGTAGTCAACGCAGTGATAGCCGGTGAGGGGCATCTGGGTCTTCTGAACGATCTTGGGGTTGCCGGCCTTGTCGGTGTGGGTGGTCATTACGATGGTGGTCTTGGAACCGGTGACCAGGTCCATGGCGCCGCCCATACCAGCAGCAGCCTTGCCGGGAACCATCCAGTTTGCGAGGTTGCCCTCAGCGTCTACTTCGTAAGCGCCCAGAACGGTGGTGTCAATGTGACCGCCGCGGATGAAGCCGAAGGAACGGAAAGAGTCGAAGCAGACAGCGCCAACGCGCATCTTGCTGGGACGTCCGCCGGCGTCAACGATGTAGGGGTTGACTTCCTCGTCGGGGCCGGGAGCGCCGGTGAGACCAACAACGCCGTTCTCGGAGTCGATCCAAATGTCAACATCCTCGGGGAGGTGGTCAAGGCACTTGGTGGGCATGCCGATACCAAGGTTTACGATGTCGCCGTCATTGAAGAATCGGGCGGTGCGGTAAGCAATAAGATCTTTTCCGGTAAGAGCCATTTCTAGTACCTCCTGAATCAAACGTCGGTGGGTGCCTTACCCTGGACCACGGCGTCAACGATGAAGTGGGGGGTAAAGATGGTGTCGGGGAGAAGCTCGCCTACTTCAACGATCTCCTCGGCCTCGACGATAACATGATCGGCGGCGTTGGCGAAAACGTTGTTGAAGTTACGGGCGGTGTGACGGAAGTAGCAGTTGCCGATCTTGTCAGCCTTCCATGCGTGGATGAAGCAAACGTCGGCGCGGATGGGACGCTCGAGAATGTAGCGCTTGCCGACTTCGGGTTCGTCAGCTTCGACGAAGACGTACTTGCCGAGATCCTCGCGCCATTCGATGAGCTGCTTGCCTTCTTCCATGGGGGTGTGAACGCCGGTGGGGGTCAGGATGCCGCCGATACCGGCGCCGCCTGCGCGAACTCTCTCGCAGATGGTGCCCTGGGGGATGAAGGTGACGTCGATCTCTCCGGCAACGACCTTTGCGCAGGTCTCTTCGTTGTTGCCGATGTGAGAGCAGTTGAGGTGCTTGATGCGGTCAGCGTGAACAAGTTTGCCGATGCCGCGGCCCTTGACGCTGGTGTTGTTGGAAATAACGGTGAGGTCAGTGATCTCAGTTTCCAGCAGACCGTCGATCAGAGTCTCGGGGACACCGACATTGACGAAGCCGGGAAGCAGGATGCTCATACCGTTGAAGCAATACTTTTCTATTGCCTCAGAGACGCTCATTACTTTGGATTTCAGCATTCCGTGTTCCTCCTAAATGGAATCAAATAATTCAGACTTTTTCGAATACAGTTGCTACACCCATGCCGCCGCCGATGCAGAGGGTTGCAAGACCCTTCTTTGCGTCTTCGCGCTTGGCCATTTCGTGGAGCAGAGTTACGATGATACGTGCGCCGGAGCAGCCTACGGGGTGACCGATGGCGAGAGCGCCGCCGTTGACGTTGACCTTGGACATATCGAAGCCGAGCTCGCGTGCAACAGCGATGGACTGAGCTGCGAATGCCTCGTTAGCCTCAACAAGGTCCATATCCTCGATGGTGAGGCCGGCCTTGTCCATAGCCTGGCGGGATGCGGGAACGGGACCGGTACCCATGATCTTGGGATCGACGCCGCCCTGGCCCCAGCTCAGAAGCTTTGCCATGGGCTTGAGACCGTACTTCTCAACAGCTTCGCCGGAAGCGAGAACGATGGCGGCTGCGCCGTCGTTGATGCCGGAGGCGTTACCTGCGGTGACGCGAGCCTGACCTGCGTCTGCCTGTGCTTCCTTGCAGGCCTTTGCTGCAAAGGTGTCTTCTACGGTGCCGCCGTTTGCGACGAAAGCGTTGTCAGCGGAGACCTTGAATGCGGGGCGCAGTTTTGCGAGACCCTCGGCGGTGGTGCCTACGCGGGGGAACTCATCGACCTTGAAGTCAACGATCTGCTTCTTGACCTTGACGGGAACGGGAACGATCTCGTCTGCGAAGCGGTTGGACTCGAGAGCGGCAGCGGTCTTGGTCTGGGAAGAGAGAGCGAACTCGTCGAGGTCGGCGCGGGTGATGCCCCAGATGTCGCAGATGTTTTCTGCGGTGGTGCCCATGTGGTAGTTGTTGTAGACATCCCACAGAGCGTCGTTAACCATGGTGTCGACCATCTTGCCGTCAAACATGCGCTGGCCCCAGCGTGCGGAGGGCAGAGCGTAGGGAGCGGCGCTCATGTTCTCGGTACCGCCGCAGACAACGATCTCGGCGTCTTCTGCGCAGATGGCGCGGGCGGCTTCGATAACGGCTTTCATACCGGAGCCGCAGACCATGTTGATGGAGTAAGCGGGAACGGAAACGGGCAGACCGGCCTTGACACCGACCTGGCGAGCGACGTTCTGGCCGAGACCTGCAGTGATGCAGCAGCCGAACATGAGCTCGTCGACCTGCTCGGGCTTAACGCCGGCGCGGTTGAGAGCTTCCTTGACGACAACGGCGCCGAGATCGGCGGCGGAGACGTCCTTGAGGCTTCCGCCGTAGGAACCTACTGCGGTACGGCAGCAATTTACTACATAGATATCTTTCATTTTTTATCTTCCTCCGGTTTATTTTGCGGTTTTGTCCGCATATTTTTTAACGAATACCTTAATTAGTATAGTCTTTATAGCCTGATAAGTCAATCTTATCGCCAAAAGTTTTTTTGTGCATTTTTGACGAAAAAACATGGCCTTTTCAAGGCACAAAAAGCGGCACAATGCCAAGGTGGAACGGTCTTATGGAAAAATGATGGGAATGCGTGTATATACTTGAACTACCGGCTTTTCCCCATGCCGCAAAGGCTGCGGAGAGCGGAAAAGTTGGTGGAAAAGCGGTGCAAAAGTCTTGACCCGGACATATGCAGCGTGTATAATGATGGCGGATTATGTCTACCGATTTTGTACAGAGGTGATCAGATATAAACAGACAGTCTTTTATGGCCGAGCTGAGCAAGCTGCTCGGCTTTATGTCCGCGTGGGACAGGCGCGAGGCATTGATGAAATATGAGGCTATGTTTGACGAAGCGGCCGACGAGGCGGAGCTTATAGCAAGCCTCGGCAGTCCGACCAAGCTGGCCATCGGCCTTGCATTGAATTACGTTCCCTCCCCTGCGCCCGCGTCCATGCCTATGGACACCGTGGAACCCGGCGAGAGCGTCGGTGAATTTGCCGCCGGAGCCGAGGTCGAGCCGGAAACAGTCGCAGTGGAGGAGACCCTTGCCGTGCAGCTGCCTGAGCAGACCGCTGTCGCAGCGCCGGTCGAAGCCGCCGAGACCGGGGAGAGCGTACCCGTCCGTCCCCGCAGAAAGGTGAGAGCCTTCGGACTTATAGTTTCCATTCTGTTCGGACTTATCTTCGGCGTGCCCATAGCGCTGCTGCTCATATGCATCGGAATACCCTTCATCGTGCTGGGACTGAGTGTGGCGGCTCTTACCGTCTGGGCGGTGCTTAGCGTTATCGCAATGCTCGCGATGATCTCCGACATACTTGTTGTGGTCGGCGTGGGCCTTGTTGTCTGCGCGCTGGGACTGCTGCTCACATGGTTCGGCCTGTGGCTGAGCTTCGAGCTTGGCTATCTCTGGATAGGCGGAGTGGTGCTGCGTCTTGGCAGAGCGCTCACTTATAAAAAGGAGGTGGCCGCCAAATGAGTAAGGCATGGAGAGTTGTAGGCATCGTTGTGCTGGTGCTCATCGTTGCCGGTATCGTTGCCGGCGCTATCGGAATGCTCACCGGAGCCAGTCTCGACCGCATGGTGGAGAATGTTTTCGGCGGCTGGGAAAGCCTTGAAATTATAGTCAATGCGCTTATGCAGGAGCTTGGCAGATATTTCCCCGGTCTTGGCGGAGTGGCTTTCACATTCGTCGGCTGAGCGGATACATACAGGTTTTAAAATACCCTCCCCTGTTTTGGGGGAGGGTATTTTTCCGCATGCGGAGCGGTGCATCTTCGCCGTCGCTGCGGCGGAAATGAACAATGTCTCAATATCTTGAGATGGTTTCAGCTCGCTGACACAATGCCTTGAGAATGCCGCAAAACATTGAAAAATCAAGAAAAAACCGCACTTTTATCTTGACAAGCAGTCAAAAAAGTGTATAATGTAAAGGCTCACTGTGTTGCAGTGGGCATATCCTTGCCTGCATATCGAAAATTGGTGCAGGCCATTAGTCCAGAAGGAGGTGCTTAAATGGCAAAGACTACCGCTAAGTACGAGTGCATGTACATCCTCAATCCCAACCTGGCTGAGGAAGAGTACGCTGCTATCGTCGAAAAGTTCAAGGCTCTTGTCGAGGC
>JAZOBQ010000032.1:0-12082 GCA_045596005.1 Oscillospiraceae bacterium | reverse complement strand
AGCCGTATCGCCCAGTTCTATGAGCGCGCCGGCGTTATCCAGTGCATGGGCAGCGATGAGCGCAAGGGTTCCCTTACCGCCATCGGCGCAGTCTCCCCTCCGGGCGGCGACATTTCCGAGCCTGTATCTCAGGCAACCATGCGAATCACCAAGGTCTTCTGGGCGCTCGACTCCAGCCTCGCCTATGCAAGACACTTCCCGGCCATCAACTGGCTGAACTCCCACTCTCTGTATCTGGATTCCCTGAAGCCCTGGTATGAGAGCAACTTCCCCGGCTTCATGGCAAACCGCGACAAGGCAATGGCCATACTTCAGGAAGAAGCCAGCCTGAACGAGATCGTACGACTGGTCGGCGCAGACGCCCTCGCTCCCGCGGAGCAGCTGACCCTCGCGACCGCAAAGATGATCCGCGAGGACTTCCTGCAGCAGAACTCCTTCGTGGACATAGACTCTTACTCCGAGACCGAAAGACAGTATATGCTGATGGCAATGATCCTGGACTTCGACGTGCAGGCAAGAGCAGCGATCGCACAGGGCGTGGAGCTTGGCAAGATCCTTGCCATTCCCGTAAGAGAGAAGATCGGCCGCGCAAAGACCGTAGCAGCAGAGACCTACAAGGACGAATACAACAAGATGAGCGCCGAGATGAAGGCGCAGATAGACGAACTTTACCAGGGAGGTGAGGAACTGTGATCAAGGAATACAGAACAATACATGAGGTCGTCAGTCCTCTGATGGTAGTAGAGCAGGTCGAGGGCGTCACCTACGACGAGCTTTGCGAGATCGCGCTTCCCAACGGCGAAGTCCGCCACGGCAAGGTACTGGAAGTAAACGGCGACAAGGCCGTAGTGCAGCTTTACGAATCCGCAGCCGGCATTAACCTCAGAGACAGCAAGGTACGCTTCCTGGGTCATCCGCTGGAGCTTTCCGTAAGCGAAGATATGCTCGGCCGAGTATTCAACGGCATGGGTCAGCCGATCGACGGAGGCCCGGACATTCTGGCCGAGGCTCAGCTCGACATCAACGGTCTGCCCATGAACCCCGCAGCCAGAGCCTACCCCGCAGAGTTCATTCAGACCGGCGTCAGCACCATCGACGGACTGAACACCCTCGTCCGCGGCCAGAAGCTGCCCATCTTCTCCGGCAGCGGTCTGCCCCACAAGGAGCTCGCAGCCCAGATCGCCCGACAGGCAAAGGTTCTCGGCGATGACGACAAGTTCGCCGTTGTCTTTGCCGCAATAGGCATCACCTTCGAAGAGTCCGAGTTCTTCGTGCAGGAGTTCAAGCGCACCGGCGCCATAGACAGAACCGTCCTGTTCACTAACCTCGCAAACGAGCCTGCCGTTGAGCGTATAGCCACTCCCCGTATGGCACTTACCGCAGCAGAGTACCTCGCATTCGAGAAGGATATGCACGTTCTCGTAATCCTGACCGACATCACGAACTACGCCGAGGCACTGCGAGAGATCTCCGCAGCAAAGAAGGAAGTTCCCGGCCGCCGCGGCTATCCCGGCTATCTGTACACCGACCTTGCGACCATGTATGAGCGCGCAGGCCGCAGAATAGGCAAAGCCGGTTCGATCACCATGATACCCATCCTGACCATGCCCGAGGACGACAAGACCCACCCCATCCCCGACCTTACCGGCTACATCACCGAGGGACAGATAATCCTGAACCGCGAGCTGTTCCGCAAGGGCATCACTCCTCCCGTTGACGTATTGCCCAGCCTGAGCCGACTGAAGGACAAGGGCATAGGTGCAGGCAAGACCAGAGAGGACCACAGCGGCGTTCTCAACCAGCTGTTTGCAGCCTACGCCGCAGGTAAGGACGCAAAGGAACTGATGACCATACTCGGCGAGAGCGCACTGAGCGACACCGACAAGCTGTATGCGAAGTTTGCCGAGGAGTTTGAGGAGAAGTACGTCAACCAGGGCAACGAGACCAACCGCAGCATAGAGGAGACTCTGAACATCGGCTGGGAGCTGCTGAGCATACTTCCCAAGTCCGAGCTGAAGCGAGTAAAGGTAGAGCACATCGAGAAATATATGCCCACCGAGAAGTAAGGGGGACAGGAAATGCCAAAAACCGCAGTTACCCCGACAAGAATGGTGCTCAACCAGCTGAAGGGCCGACTGAAGACCGCTACGAGAGGCCACAAGCTTCTTAAGGATAAGCGCGACGAGCTGATGCGACAGTTCATGGAGGTCGTGAAGAAGAACAAGGAGCTTCGACTGAGAGTGGAAGAAGGACTTACCGAGGCCTTCGGCGCACTGACAGTAGCGAGCGCGGTCATGAGCCCCGAGATGCTGGAGCAGGCACTGATGTACCCGAGACAGAGCGTGGAGCTCGGAATGAAGTACAAGAACGTGATGAGCGTTAACGTACCCGAGTACAGCTTCAAGACGAGAAACGCCGACCCCGGCGAGATCTACCCCTACGGCTTTGCCCAGACCAGCGGCGAGCTGGATATTGCGATGCAGCACATGAGCCGCGTGTTCGAGGATATGCTTGAGCTCGCGCAGATCGAGAAGACCATGCAGCTGCTCGCCGAGGAGATCGAAAAGACCCGAAGACGCGTCAACGCCCTTGAGTACGTCATGATCCCCGACATGCGCGAGAACATTAAGTTCATCACCATGAAGCTCGAGGAAAACGACCTGAGCACCAAAGTACGCCTTATGAAGGTCAAGGAAATGGTCCTCAAACAGGCTCACGATTTCCACTATTAAGTTAATACACTCTTCTCTCTCCTATTCTTTTATGCGCGAAAAGACCGCCGGAAATTTCCGACGGTCTTTTTGTGCGTTTTATCTGATTTAATAAGCTTGCGTATTAGATGTGGATTTGGAAGCCATCGAATTCAAATATGCCGCTGCCATGACATAATTTATCTTCGGTTTTCAATTTGGAAAAGGCTTTTTCTACGGCTCTTGTCAAATCCGGGGATATATCCAGACGGTGATGCCCGGGAAAAAGACGGCTTACGTTCAGAGAATTGATTTTTTGAACAGAACTGAAAAAGAGTTTTGGATCCGTGCTTGGATAATAGGCGTCGAGGCAGCCGCTGTAAATAAGATCTCCGGAATACAGATAGCGTCTTTCCGGTTCATAAAAGCAGCAATGTCCCGGAGAATGACCCGGAGTGTGGATAACGTACACCTGACGGTCTCCCAAATCAAAGCAGTCGCCGTCGTGCAATATTCTATGAGCGCCACCTTGGTAGACGCTGTAGCTGTCTATGTCGAAATCCTCAGGCAGTTCACAGGCTTTGGCAAGCAAATTATTCTTTACAGCCTGCAAAGAGAGGGGAAAAGCGCCGGATAACCAGTCTATCTCTGCTTCGTGAACAGCTATGTTCTCAAAAAGGCTATGTCCACCGATGTGGTCCCAATGGACATGCGTGCTTACTGCTGTAACAGGCAGGGAACTCAGACTGTCGACTATTGCTTTTATATTTGCGACGCCAAGGCCGGTGTCGATGAGCAGAGCTTTCTTTTTGCCGAGCAGCAGATAGCAGTTGGGTTCCTCCCAGTGTTGGCTTTCGCTGATGGCAAAAGTGTCTGCATCAAGGCGTTTTATGTTGAACCAGCTATTTACGATTGATTTTTCAGTCATGACATTCACCTATGCATTTCACATATATCTGACATGGATTCCATTCGTCCCAGAGCGGCAGACATTCAAGCTCCTTGAAGCCCATGGCGAGGTAGAAGCGGTTCGTGCGGTCATACTCCGGGTAATGTCCCGTCTGTACGGTTTTTACCTGCATGAAGGAGCATCCAAGCTCTTTCGCGCGCTGCTCAGCAGCGGAATAGAGTTCATGTCCAATGCCGCTTCGGTGGTATTCGGGCAAAACGCCCATCACATATATTTCGCCGCAATGAGGGCTTGTGAGTTTAAGCGCGGCGAAGCCAAGTGTCGCGTCGCCGTTAAGCGCCGCCCAAAAGGGGAGGTCGGTGCATTTGTCTATATATTCCCTCGTGGAATCCGGCAGCCCAAACCAGTCGGGCAGGGACGCGAGGATATCAGCGGCGATGCGGCGCTTTTCGGTGGGCTCAGGTATTTCTTTAATTATGCTTGTTTTCATATATATTCCCTGAAATCGTATTCATGCAGTTCGTAATCCACGGAAGATTGGAGACGACCCAGCTGGTCGTGCCATGAATCGTGATTTACACGCAGCTTCTTAAAGCCGAGCTGTTCGTAGACATGCTGGGCGCGGATGTTGGAGAGATTTGTGTCTAAGACGATGCGCTTAAAGCCGTTGTCAAACAAACGTCGGATAAGCAGGCTCAGAACAATTTTCCCTAGACCTCGGTTTTGTGCCGTGACCTCGCATATTTTTATGCCTATTTCGGCACTGTCATCTCCGACAGGACGGAAATTGCACTCGCCGACGGGGCGTCCGTTTTCCTCTATAATGAGGCTGCCCACGGAAAGTCCGGCGGCGACCTCGGCTTCGCTTATTCCGAGTCCCAGCGGAAAACCCGCGTGCGCCATCACTTCGCCGTTGTTCCACCAGGCGGCGAGCTGTGCGGCATCGGCGGCGGTAGCGGTGCGGAGGATTATGTTGTTGTAGTTTATTTCGGCCATTTTGCATTCCTTTCAAAGTGCGGTTTTGCGGCGCGCCGAGGTCGTCGCGCCCTACGGGTGCAGAGCGGGATTTGGGTTTGCGCGTAGGGGCCGGACACCGGCGGCCCGCTTTGCTCAGATGCGCCCAGACTTTTTCCACTTCAACCAATCTTTGTCCAGTACAGTGCAGCGTTCTCCTTCGATTATCGTGTCGCAGGGAAAGCCGGAGCAGAGGGTACAGGACACAAACCCTTTTCCCAGCACACAGTCACGGGTGAAGCAGTCGCCTTCGGTGTGCTCGTCCATGCAGCCTTTGCAGCCGCCCTTTATGTATGTCGGACAGACACCGCAGTAAAAACCGCATTTACCCAGTAGTTTTTCGTCCATAATTACCTCACAGAAATTTTCCCTTTAGCTTCAAATTGTCGGAGTTATAGTAGCCGAGACGACTATAAAAGCGCTCGTGCTGTTCGTCTGCCACAGCTTTGAGTTGCACCATGGCGGCGCCGAGGTCTTTGACGCGCGTTTCAAGCTCGCGCATCAGCGACGTGCCGAGGCCTTTGTTTTGGTGGGTGGAGTCGATGATTATCCCTCAAATTCCTCCAGCACGGTGAACACCATGTCATCGGGGGTGGTGGCACCGGCGTAGAGACAGTCGGTGAAACGGCCTTCGGAGATGTAGTGCTCGAGCATTCGTTTGGCGGTGACGGGCATGGAAAGAGCGCAGGCCTCATCAAGCGCGACCCATTTCAGCTTTCCTTCACTGCTGTCGTGCACGAGAGATTTGTCGTCTATTTCAGCGAAATAATAATAAATCTGGCGTACTTCGCCGCCTTTAAGGCGCTGGGTGATGTAGCGAAGGCGCAGATTTTCAAGCGCATCTTCACCAAGCCCCAGCTCCTCGCGCAGTTCCCGGAGCATGCACGCGCGTGGGTCGTTCAGCTCGCCCTGCTCCATATGACCGCCGGCAGAGGAGACGTATTTATGGTTAGCGACGCGGCTGCCCTCACGGTAGAGCAGCAGTATCTGGTCGCCGCAGAGCAGGTAGATGGAAGTCATATTTCGAAGCATCATATCTCAAACCTCAAATCGGAATGGATTTTCATATTTGCCAAAAGTCTTTTTTGCCATGCGGCACATGGCGCGTGCGTGGATGCGGTCATGCCAGATGAAGCGGCGCAGCAGCTTGCGAAGGCTCCACCATTCGCCGTAGCTGCCCTCAACGGCGGGGCGTGTGAGGAAATCCGGCTGAGCTTCGAGCTTTTCAAAGCCGCGCATACGGCAGTCATAAATGCTGCCGGAGTTGTCGGTGCCGACGTCGATCTCCGCAAAATAGTAGCTGTTGACGCTTTTTGTGTGCTCGTACATTTCGCGGGCAGTTCTCGGAACACTGCCGTAGAATGTGCCGCGGGCGGGCAATACACTTCTATCTTTGTCCGGGACGGAGTCATAAAGTCGCTGGAAAGCTGCGGCGGAACGCAAAGCGAGCGCCTTGAGACGGGCATATTCTTCCTCGCCGAGCGCTTTGCGCTCGCTGTCGAAAATGCAGTCGCTGTCAGCGTCGGCAATGTTCAGCTCCGAAGGAACATCCTGCACAATGCTGAACTCCATGTTTTCAGGGACATCCTCGCGACACCATGCGAGGTAGGAGCGAACTTCCGCAGGCATTTTCGCAAGGGCGGCTTCGAGGCTTTCGCCGCGCGCGAAAGCTCCGGGGAGATTTTCGCAGTAGAGTATGGTGTCGGAGCCATTGTGTTCATATATGAGATTAATTTTCACAAAACCAATTCCTTTCATACTCCCGTGCCGTCGAAGTTGGGTATCATGTCATCCGTGGCAGACTCGGGAGACTGGCTGAAACCGTAGAGAATATCGGAAAAATCAAAGTAGCTGCGGCAGCGTTCGTATTCCTCCGCGCTGATAGGTCTTTGCAGCTCGGGGTAATTCTCAAGTCCCGGCATGGGTGTGTACTGGCTCATAAGACTGAAAATGATTCTGTCGGCGGGGAGATTGTCCTCTATCGCATCTATGCAGCGCAGGGTGTTTTCCGCGCTGCCCGGCATGATGAGGTGGCGTATGAGGACTCCGCTTTGCATGATACCGTCATCGTCGAGAACAAATTCGCCGCGCTGGCGATACATCTCTTTTATGGCAGCAAGAGCCACGGCGGGGTAATCCTCCGCCATGGAGTAGCGTTTCGCAAGAACGGGGTCAGAGTATTTGTAGTCGGGCATATATATCTGCACGAGCCCCTCGAGTGTGTGCAGCGTTTCCACGCTGTCATATCCCGAGGAATTCCAGACCACGGGAATGCCGAGAGCGATACCGCTCAAGGCTTCAGCTATCAGATCGCTGTAGTGTGTAGGGGTTACGAGGTTTATGTTATGCACTCCCTTGTCGCGAAGGCGCAGGAAAATATCCCGCAGACCAAGCGCGTCCACGGCCTGACCCTCGCCGCCGCGGCTTATTTCGTGGTTCTGGCAGAATACGCAGCGCAGATTGCAGCCGGAGAAGAACACGGTGCCGCTGCCGCGCGTGCCGCTGATGCAGGGCTCCTCGCCGTAGTGAGGGGCGGCGCGGGTGACGAGGGCGAGCGCAGGTGAGGCGCAAAAGCCGCCGGCAATATTTTCTTTTCGCTGCGCGCCGCAGCGGCGTGGGCAGAGAGTGCATATACTCATGTTATCAATTCCTTTTCGGGCTCTATTCCCAGATACCCTTTTCGAGATAGGTTCCGGCACGCTCATGGGCGCTGTCCACGATTTTATCATCAAAGTCGAGCAGACGAAGAAGATTTATAGCATTGCGGCTCGTGGCCTTGCCGGGGCGGAGCATGTAGTCGAACAACATTTCCTCTTCTCCTACCTGTTCGGTGAAATGGAAAAGGCGGAAAACTTTGTCCAGAAGAGAGCAAAGCTCAATGTCGTGGGTCGCCGCGAGACACAGAGCGCCCTTTGATGCCAGCGCCTCCAACACTCGGGAGGAAGCGGCGATGCGCTCCACGGTGTTGGTGCCGCGCAGCACCTCGTCAACAACGCACAGCAGCGGGGGACGGGCGTCCATGGCGTCGAGTATGCGCTTGAGCGAGCGGGTCTCGACTATATAGTAGCTCTCACCGGAGAGAATATCGTCGCGCAGTGCCATGGAACTCATAACGCGGAAGGGTGAGGCCGTGTAGCTTCCGGCCACACATGTGCAAATGCATTGTGCCATTATTGCGCAGAGAGCTGTGGATTTAAGAAAGGTGGATTTGCCGGAGGCGTTGGAGCCGGTTATGAGCATGCCGGTTTCGGTGTCGAGCGAGTTGGGCACGCACTCATCGATGAGCGGGTGGCAGAGGTTTTCGGCGTGTATGAAAGAGCTTTCGGAGTCAAAATCGAGACTTGGCGTGCAGACGCGGCCGGACATGCTCTTGCGGTAGGAGGCTATGGCAATGGCGGCGTCGAGGCGACCAAGCTGCTCGTGTATGGCGAAAACGTCACCGTGGTGTCTGCCGAGCTTGGTTTTGAGAAACTCATAGTTGATCAGATCAAGCAGCAGCGCGGTGCACAGTAGGTCGCCCACGCTGCCGTCGCTCACAAAGCTGACGCCGCCCGAGCGCAGAACGCCGCGCAGCCGCTCAAGGGCGGGATAGGCGGACGAGATGTGTCCGTCGAGCTTTTCCGAGTGCAGCTTGCGGAGTCGGTGCATCGTGAATATCATGCCGACGGAGTAGTTGAGCGTGTCGAGTTCGGTCTGAATGCGTCGGGTGATGCGCCCGTGGAGCAGAGAGTTGAAAGTTATAAAGCCGATAAGCGGAAGTATGGCTTCCTGACCGACGAAAATCAGCGCGAGCAGCGAGACCGGCACGGCGAGGCAGAGCAGGAGATATACGACGAACATGAGCGGACTGTGCGCTTCGGGCGAGAAGGCGGAGCGGAGCTCTGCCCTGCGTGTGCGGCCCAGACGGGCGAGAATGAGCTGGATCTTCAGCCGCAGCTCCTCCTCGCGTTCCATGAAGCTTATAAGCCTTTCCCGGCGGGCGTAGCTCTCTGCGTCGGTGGCGGGGGAACGGAGCATGTAGTAGAGGTATTGCTCACCGGAGCTTGTAAGACCGGGATTTATGCGGCGGTACAGCTCGTCCATGTCGAGATCGTACCATGTGGTGTTGTCTATCAGAAACTCGTCCATGCCCTCTTTCCGGCGATAGGCGTAGTAGTCGCTTATGCGCTCCATGTCACCCTGAAAGTAGTGGACGTCGGGTCTTTGACCATATCCGGATGAGAGAATTTTTCTCAGTTTGCGCTTGGTCATGGGCGGCTCCTTTCGTGTAGGGGCGTGATTGCAATGATATACATATAATTATAATTGTCGTGCGCTCTTTTTGCAATATAAAGAGCTCAAGCTATTGTGCCGGCTCATTTATTTTGAAGCAAATGCTAATAAAAACTTTAAAAATTGCGTAAAATATTTAAAAAACTCGAACTTTTTACTTGATTTTATTATAAACTGAGTTATAATACTAACTTGTATGGAACGTTTGAAATAACGCTTACGTCACTTGGAGGGCAGAGATGGTAGATATAATTCTCCTTGAGCCGGAGATACCTATGAACACCGGCAACATAGCCCGCACCTGTGCCTGCACCGGCGCGAGGCTGCATCTCATAAAGCCCCTGGGCTTCGATATTTCCGACAAGGCGGTAAAGCGCGCCGGACTTGACTATTGGCAGTATGTGGACATATCCGTGTACGAGAATATCGATGAGTATTTCGAAAAAAACGGAGACGAAAATATCTACCTTGCCACGACCAAGGCACCACGAAGCTACGCCGAGGCGGACCTGAGCGGCAATGTGAAGCTGCTTTTCGGCAAGGAAACAGCAGGACTGCCCGAGTATCTGCGCGAGAGATACCGCGACAGATGCATACGCATACCGATGATAAGCGATGTCAGAAGCTTGAATCTGGCGAACTCCGTTGCCATACTTTGCTATGACGCTCTCAGACAGCAAGGCTTTCCCGGCCTCAGCGGAGAGGGAGAGATGGCTGAATAAAAAAGTGCAAACTCACCGCAATCGTAGGGCGCACCGCCCCGGTGCGCTGCCACAAAAGCGGCTAAAAACAAATAAATACTATCTTTGAAGAAGGAGATATTATGAACTACAACAAGAAGACCATTTATGACATCGACCTGGCCGGCAAGAAAGTTCTGCTCCGCTGCGACTTCAACGTCCCCCAGGATAAGGCCACACGCGCCATCACTGACGACAAGCGCATCCGCGCCGCCATCCCCACCATTCAGTACCTGCTCGAGCAGGGCGCAGCTGTTATCGCTTGCTCTCACCTCGGCAAACCCAAGGGAGAAGTCAAGCCCGAGCTGACTCTGGCTCCCGTAGCTGCACGTCTCGCCGAGCTCCTTGGCAAGGAAGTTATCTTCGCTGCCGACACCATCGGTGCTGACGCCCAGGCAAAGGCTGCTGCACTCCGCGGCGGCGAGATCATGCTTCTCGAGAACACCCGTTTTGACAAGCGCGAGGAGAAGAATGACCCCGAATTCGCCAAGGCTCTTGCAGACATGGCTGAGATCTATGTTTCCGACGCTTTCGGCGCTGTTCATCGTGCACATGCCTCCACCGCAGGCGTTGCCGATTATCTGCCCGCCGTGAGCGGTCTCCTCATCCAGAAGGAGCTTGAGATCATGGGCGGCGCTCTGGCTGCTCCCGCACGTCCCTTCGTCGCCATCCTCGGCGGCGCCAAGGTCAGCGACAAGATCGCCGTTATCAACAACCTCCTCGATAAGGCCAATACCATCATCATTGGCGGCGGCATGGCTTACACCTTCCTGAAGGCACAGGGCCACACCATCGGCAAGAGCCTTCTTGAGGAAGACAGACTTGACTATGCACGCGAAATGATCGCCAAGGCAGAGGAAAAGGGCGTCAAGCTCCTGCTGCCCCTTGACAACCTCTGCGCAGCTGAGTTCTCCGCTTCTGCCGAGGCTGTTGCCTGCGGACAGGACGTTCCCGAGGGTATGATGGGCATGGACATTGGCGCAAAGACCATAGAGGCATATTCTGCTGCCGTTAAGGGCGCAGGTACTGTCGTATGGAACGGCCCCATGGGCGTTTTCGAGTTTGACGCTTTCGCAGAGGGCACCCGCGCTGTCGCACGTGCACTTGCTGAGAGCGGTGCAGTCACCATCGTAGGCGGCGGCGACAGTGCAGCAGCTGTTGAACAGCTCGGCTTTGCAGACAAGATGACCCATATCTCCACCGGCGGCGGAGCATCTCTCGAGTTCCTCGAGGGCAAGAACCTTCCCGGTGTAGCCTGCCTCCTCGATAAGTAATAAAAAACCTTCCCTTGGGGGAAGGTGGCATTTGCGAAGCAAATGACGGATGAGGAGAATAATTTTTGCAGCCCTCATCAGTCTGCTTCGCAGACAGCTTCCCCCGAGGGAAGCTCAAATAAGGAATATTCAATCAAATAAAAGGTGATTTTAAGATGAATAAAAAGTATCGCAAGGCTCTTATAGCCGGCAACTGGAAAATGAACATGCTGGCCTCCGAAGCCAAGGGCTTCGTTGACGCACTCAAAAGCGAGATGCCCAAACCCAAAAGCTGCGATGTGGCTATCTGCGCTCCCTTTGTTGTTATGCCCGCTCTCATGAAGGCCACCGGCGGCAGCCGTGTCGGTCTCGGCGCTCAGGACGTATCCGCCCATGACAAGGGCGCATACACCGGCGAAGTCAGCGCCAGCCAGCTCAAGGATATCGGCACCAAGTACGTCATTATCGGCCATTCCGAGCGCCGCCAGTACCACGCCGAGACCGACGAGCTCGTCAACATCAAGTCTCAGAAGACCCTTGAAGAGGGTATGACCCCCATCATCTGCGTGGGCGAAAGCCTTGAGCAGCGTGAGCGCGGCCTGACCATGGCTCACATCGAGTATCAGGTGAGAGCAGCTCTCTACGGCATGAGCGAGGAAATGGTTCGCCGCTGCGTCATCGCCTATGAGCCTGTATGGGCCATTGGCACCGGCAAGACCGCCACTGCCGAGCAGGCAGAGGAAGTCTGCGCCCACATCCGCGGCGTTATCCGCAAGGTATTCTCCGCACGCACTGCACGCGGCACCACCATTCTCTACGGCGGCAGCATGAATGCAGGCAACGCTTCCGAGCTTCTGAGCAAGCCCGACATCGACGGTGGACTGATCGGCGGTGCATCTCTCAAGCCTGCTGATTTCGCAAAGATCATTGCAGCTACCGCTCAGGAAACCGGCAAGGAGGCTGACGATGAGTAAGACCCCCACCGTCCTGCTTATCATGGACGGCTACGGCCTCGGCGAGAAAAACGAGCATAATGCCGTGCACGTTGCCTCCACCCCCAATCTGGACGCTCTTTTTGCATCCTGCCCCAACACCACTCTCTCCGCATCCGGTCTGGACGTCGGTCTGCCCGAGGGACAGATAGGCAACAGCGAAGTCGGCCACACCAATATCGGCGCCGGCCGTGTAGTGTTCCAGGATCTT
>JAZOBQ010000031.1:0-8757 GCA_045596005.1 Oscillospiraceae bacterium | reverse complement strand
GGGGACTCGTGCAGGAAACGGTAGGCCACGTCGAAGGTGGCGCCGCCCCACATCTCGAGAGAGAAACAGTCGCGGAGTATGTCCGCGGTGCCTTCTGCGCCCTTTATCATGTCGCGGCTTCTCATGCGGGTGCTCAGCAAGCTCTGGTGAGCGTCGCGCATGGTGGTGTCGGTGATGAGGAGCTTTTTCTGGTCGAGCACCCAGTTCTTGACGGCCTCGGGGCCGCGCTCGTCCAGCATCTGCTTGAGGCCGGGGCCGATGGGTGCCTTTGCCTTGGGGAAACGGGGCGTATCGTACTGGTGGCGCTCGGCGTTGGGATTGGCGACCTGAATATTGGCGATGTACTTGAGAACGCGGGTGGCGCGATCGCGCGAGTCGGTGATATCGAAAAGCTCGCTGGTCTCATCGATGAACTTGGTGTGGCACTTGCCCGCGATGAAGTCGGGGTGGGTGAGGATGTTGGTGACGAAGGGTATGTTGGTCTTGACTCCGCGTACATGCACCTCGTTTATGGCGCGCACAGCCTTGCGGCAGGTGGCGGGGAAGGTGAGGTCGGAGGTCGTGACCTTGACGAGGAGGGAATCGTAGTAGGGACTGATGACTGTGCCGGATGCGGCGTTGCCGCCGTCGAGGCGCACGCCGAAGCCGCCGCCGGAGCGGTAGGAACTTATTTTGCCGTTGTCGGGGGCAAAGTTGTTGGCGGGATCCTCGGTCGTAACGCGGCACTGAATGGCGTAGCCGCGGAAATTCACGTCGTCCTGGCTGGTGAGTCCGATCTCGGGATGGCTGAGCTTTTCGCCGTCGGCAATGAGTATCTGGGCGCGGACAATGTCAATGCCGGTGATCATTTCGGTGACAGTATGCTCGACCTGTATGCGGGGATTCATCTCAATGAAGTAGTGCGCGCCGGATCTGTCCACAAGGAATTCGACGGTGCCGGCGGAGACGTAGCCAACGCTTTTTGCTATTTTGACCGCGTCGGCGCGAAGCTTCTCAATGGTGTCGGCAGGGACGCTCCATGCTGGCGCAAATTCCACGACTTTCTGGTAGCGGCGCTGCAAAGAGCAGTCGCGCTCACCGAGATGGTAGACGATGCCGAACTTGTCTGCAAGGATCTGAACTACAATGTGCTTGGGCTCGACATGGAATTTTTCCATGAATATATCGCCGCAGCCGAAGGCCTTTTCTGCCTCGCTCTGAACGAGATCGAAAGCGCTTTTGACCTCTTCCGGAGTGTCGCAGCGGCGCATACCGCGTCCGCCGCCGCCTGCGGCAGCCTTGAGAATAACGGGGAAGCCGAAGCTTATGGCCTTCTCGAGGGCGTCATCGGCGTCGCGCAGAGGCTCGGTGCAGCCGGGGATTATGGGCACGCCGCAGTCTATGGCGATGGCTTTGGCGCTCAGCTTGTCGCCCATTTTGCCGAGAATGTCGGAGGGGGGACCAATGAAAATTATGCCGTTTTCCTCGCAGGCACGGGCAAACTCGGGATTTTCGGAGAGAAAGCCGTAACCCGGGTGAATGGCGCTCACACCGCGGCGCTTGGCAAGGTCGATAATGCCGGGAATGTCGAGGTATGCACCGAGGGGACTTTTTCCCTCGCCGATAAGATAAGCCTCGTCGGCGCGTGTGCGGAAGTTGGCATAGGTATCCTCGCTCGAGTACATGGCGACGGTGTGCAGACCGAGGTCGTAGCAGGCGCGGAATATGCGTATAGCGATCTCGCCGCGATTTGCGACCAGAACTTTTTTGATGTGATTGAGTTCCATAGTCTTACCTCCCTGAATTTTGCAAGTTGAGGGATATTGTTTTGCATTATTATATTACCCTGCATATGAATAAACAAGAAAAAAAGAGGGCAAAAACCCTCTTTTTAACGATTTCATTATATTATACAAAGGAACACGGCCTCACACAAGGGACTTCGTGCGATTTAACTCATTAAATCAATCAAGAAAATGCAGGGGAAATTGCAAATGCTGAAAGCGTATGAAACATGTCTGTCACGCCGGCTTGAGCCTGAGATTGTTAGGGTTGCGGCGCATGGTCAGGCAAACGGCGCGATGTGGGCATCGCGCCCTACGAAATTCTTATACGCTTTTTAATCACAATGTACGCGACGATAGCGATGGCGATGACAACGATGCCGACTGCTCCTACAATAAGCTGGGTGGAGATGCCGCTGACCTCGCCCAGTGCCGCCTGCATATCTCTATCGCTCGCGGCGGGGATAAGCTCCGGCTCGCGGCATTCCGTTCCCGCGGGGAGTTCCGTGCAGGGGTCGGAGATGCATACCCAGACACTTCTTGTGGCGTAGTAATAGTTTACATGACCCCAGTCGCGACCCTCGGAGTCAGTATATATGTAATCGAGGCTCAGACTGTTGCTCCAGTCTTTGTAATAGGAAAAACGTTCGACAATTATACCGCTGCCGGGATAGCGGTAAGCGATCACTTCCATACCCTCGCTTATATCGAGTTGGTAGAGACCGTGCTGCAGCTCGTCTTCGTGTTCGATCATGAATTCCCGAGAACCGTAGCGCGGGACAAGCTCGCTCATATCCACCCAGCCGCTCTCGCAATCGCCCCAGCCGTGTTCAAGGGTGTCCGGAAAATATTCGATGCATGCCCATGTTTTGCCGTCGGAGCCTTTGCTCCAGAGAGCGCCGACGCGAAACTCCCTTCCGTTGGGAATGTTTACCACGGGGTTTCCGGTGGGTGAGGAATAGACGGTGACATAGCCCTCGGCGCCGTTGATATGATACCAGTGGTCATGGTGCTCGCACTCATCGTAATGCATAGAGTAAAATTCGTCGCCAAAGGGTTCATAGGCTATATCTGCAAATACACTGAGGCTGAGAAGCAGCGAGAAAGCGATGAAGAAACAAAGCGTTTTATGCAATTTCATGTTTATCCCCTCCTGTTTTTCATAGGTGCAGCAGTATGACCGTACAGCAACCTGAATATCCCATTCTGTCGCCGAGGAATATCAGTTTGACCTCCGCTTTTTCAAAATGGTATATATCACTACCGCGGCGGCGATGGCAATCACACCGACGCTGCCGACAATGAGCTGAGCAGAAATGCCGTTGACTTCGTCCAGTGCCGCCTCCAGCTCACTTTCGTTTGAGGCGGGGATGAGCTCCGGCTCGCGGTATTCCGCACCGGCAGGAAGCTCCGTGTAGGGGTCAGATATGCAGATCCACGCATTCACTCTGCCGTAGTGATAGCCCACATAACCCCACTCCCGACCCTCGGCATCGGTATAGAGATACTCTGTGCTCATAGCGTTCTCGTTGCCCTCGATATAGGGGAAACGGTACTCGATAATACCGCTGCCGGGATAGCGGTAGGCAAGCAATTCCTTGCCCTCCTCGATAAAAATATTGTAATGACTGTGCTGCAGCTCGCTTTCATACTCGGTCATGAACAGCACACTGTCATAGCGGCGGGACATGGAGGACATATCCACCCATGCGCTCTCGCCTCCCTGAAAGGCATAAGCGATTTCAAGAGTGTCGGGGTCATACTCGATACAACCCCAGGTTTTGCCGTCTTCAACGTTGGTCCAGACAACGGACACGAAATATTCCCTGCCGTTGGGAATGACTACCTCGGCTTCGCCGGTGGGTGAGCTGTAGCCCACGACATATCCCTCGGCACCGTTAGTGAAGTGGTAGAGCTCCAGACCCACACATCCCCGATAGTGTTCCTCGTAGAAATCGTCCCGTGGAGTGTAGGCCACGTCCGCAAAGACACTGACGCTGAGAAACAGCGAGAAAATGATAAGGAAACATATAGTTTTATGTAATTTCATGTTTATCCCCTCCTGTATCATTTAAGACGCAAAATCATGGCAAAAGTTTCATATTTTCAGCAGTTATTATTATAATATATTTTTTCTCTGATTGACAAGGACATTGACGGGTTATAAAATTCCAATGTGCAAATAAAGAAAAAAGAGGATAGTATAATGAACAAAAAATCGTCCGTATGGCTCAGCGTCGGAGCCTGCCTTCTCGTGCAGGTCTGCGTGGGCATAATATACATCTGGAGTGTTTTCAAGGCTCCCGCCATTGCCTTCCACGGCTGGGAGGAGGGCAGCGTCAACCTCGTTGCCAGCTTCATGCTCTTTGCCTTCTGTGCCGGCAACTTCGCCGGAGGCGCGGCTGCCGACGGCATGGGGCCTAGAAGAGTCTGCTTCGTGGGCATAATTTTCTTCGGTCTCGGCATTCTCCTCGCCCGTTTCATTCCTGCCGGTAGTCCTATCATATTGTTTTACCTCAGCTACTGTCTGCTCGGCGGCTTCGGCAGCGGCGTGAGCTACGGCGCTATGCTCACCTGCATCCAGCGCTGGCTGCCCCACCGCAGAGGCTTTGCCACCGGTATCGGCGCCGGTGCCTTCGGCCTTTCCACCGTCGTGTTTTCTCCTGTGGCTGACGCGCTCATAAAGCGCATGGGCTTCAACCCCGCACTCGGCGTGCTCGCCATTGTTTTCCTTGTGGTCGGACTTGCCGCATGCACGGTTATCCGCCTGCCCGATGAAGAATATCTCGCCTCTCTGCCTGTTTCCAAAGCAAAGGCAGAGGTAGTGCGCAGCGAAAGCATGCCCTTTTCCAAGGCTGTCAGGACTCTGCCCTTCTGGCTGCTGTTTCTGAATATCTTCCTTTTCAACGGCACATGGAATATGCTCAATCCCCTCATCAAGGGCTTGGGTCTCCAGCGTGGACTCGGTGAAGCCGCGGCGGTCATGGCTGTATCCATGACCGGTCTCGCCAACACCGCGGGCAGAGTGCTCATCTCCACTTTTTCCGACAGGCTCGGACGCATCAACACCCTATATCTCGTGTCCGGCATCACCGTAGTATGCGCGCTTTTGCTCAGCTTCGTCGGCGGATGGGCCTACTTCGCCGTTGTCCTTCTCACCGCCTTTGCCTTCGGCGGCCCGGCGGCGGTCAACCCCGCGGCGACGACCGACTTTTTCGGCACGAAGCACATGGGCGCCAACTACGGCGTTATCATGATGGCGCTGGGTATCAGCTCCATCGTGTTCAACGCCATATCCAACGCGCTCTACGCCGCAACCGGAGCATATACTCTCACCTTTATCATGGGAGCTGTGACCGCGCTGCTGAACATAGTCAACTGCTTCGTCATAAGCCGCTGCCTCAAGAAACTGAAATAAAAAGCCAAAAATTCTGAAAGCGGGAGCGAGTCTCCCGCTTTTTTTCTGTTCCCATTTACAGACAAAGATGATATAATATATTCTGTATTATTATGCGGAGGAAAAAGCCGTGGAGATCCTTTACGCCGACAACTATATAGTGGTCTGCGTCAAGCCCGCGGGTGTCCTCTCAACCGACGAGCAGGGCGGCTTGCCGGACTTGCTCAGACGTGAGCTCGGTACGGAGAATTTCCGCACAGTCCACCGCCTGGACCGGGTGGTGAGCGGCCTCATGCTCCTTGCACGCACTCGCCACGCCGCCTCGGATATCGGCAAGCAGATCATGTGCGATGGCATAGGCAAGGAATATTTCGCGCTCATTGAGGGTTGCCCGGAAACCGAGAGCGGCAGTATGCGCGACTGGCTTCGCCGCTGCAAGGCGGAGAAAAAAACCTATGTCTGCCCGGAAGGCACCGCCGATGCGCAGGAAGCGCTGCTCGACTATGAAGTGGTCGAGCGTCGGGGGAATCTCAGCGCCGTGCGCATCAGGCTGCACACAGGGCGCACGCACCAGATAAGGGTGCAGTTTTCCTCACGCGGACTGCCTTTGTTGGGCGATAAAAAATACGGAAACGGTGGAGAGTGCGATATTGCACTCTGGTCTTGTGCGCTGAGCTTTTCACACCCCAAAAGCGGCGAAAAAATGGACTTTTTCCGTCTGCCGCCCGATGCGTACCCGTGGAATGAATTTGAGTGTTTCAAGGAGAAGAATAGATGAGAGAAGAAGTAAAGCTTACTAATGAGCGCGCCGCCTGCCCTCACGCGAAAAAGTGCGGAGGCTGCCAGCTCCAGAATATGAGCTATGCACGCCAGCTTGAATGGAAACAGGCAAAAGTTGTTGGACAGATAGGCCGCTACTGCCGCGTCGAGAAGATAATCGGCATGGCCGAGCCATATAACTATCGCAACAAGGTGCAGGCCGCCTTCGGCAGAGACGGACGCGGACGCATAATCTCCGGTGTTTATCAGTCGAGCAGCCACCGAATCGTCAGCGTGGACAAGTGCATGATCGAAGACCGCATCGCCGACAAGATAATCGTGACGATCCGCAAGGTGCTGCCCGACTTCAAGCTTACCGCCTATGACGAGCGCACTTGCCAGGGCTTTCTGCGTCATGTGCTCGTAAAGCGCGGCTTTGCCACGAACGAAGTCATGGTCGTGCTCGTCGTGTCCTCGCCCATTTTCAAAAACCAGAAACCCTTTGTGAAGAAGCTGCTTGAACTGCATCCCGAGATCACGACCATCGTGATGAACGTCAACGACAAGTTCACCTCCCTCGTGCTCGGAAAACAGGAGAAGGTGCTTTTCGGCAAGGGATATATCGAGGATATCTGCTGTGGCTGCCGTTTCAGAATTTCCGCCAAGAGCTTTTATCAGATAAATCCCGTCCAGACCGAGGTGCTCTACGGCACAGCTGTGGAATACGCCCGACTCACGGGCAAGGAGACCGTGCTCGACGCCTACTGCGGCATCGGAACAATCGGCATGGTGGCCTCCGCCAAGGCGGGCAAGGTCGCGGGCGTTGAGCTCAATGCCGATGCGGTAAAAGACGCTATTTTCAATGCCAAACTCAATGAGATCAAAAACTGCTGGTTCACCTGTGCTGACGCAGGTCAGTTCATGGAGCGTATGGCCTCCGAGGGCGAGAGCGCCGATGTGGTGTTCATGGATCCTCCCCGCGCGGGCAGCGACAAACGCTTCCTTGAATCCCTCATACACATGGGACCGAAACGCGTAGTTTATATCTCCTGCAACCCGGAGACCCTTGCGCGCGACCTCGAGATACTTACGCGCGGCGGCTACAAGGCTCTGCGCGCTCAGCCTGTCGATATGTTCCCCCACACCAACCACATTGAGTGCGTAGTGGAACTTGTGAAGAACTGAGAAATAATTAAGAAATAATTTTTTTAACGATAAAAGGAGAAATTCAAATGGAGAATTATCTGGGCAAGGACATCGGCAAGCTGGGCTTCGGCCTCATGCGTCTGCCTGAAAAAGACGGTAAGATCGACATCGAGCAGGTCAAGACCATGGTCGATATGTTCATGGAAAAGGGATTCACTTATTTCGACACCGCCTATGTCTACGGCAACGGCGCGAGTGAGTTGGCAGCAAAAGAGGCTCTGGTGGAGCGCTATCCCCGTGAGAGTTTCCAGATCGCAACCAAGCTGCCCCTTTTCGACAAGGATGTGAGCCTTGACGAGCTGCACCAGCGCTTCTACACCTCTCTCGAGCGCACCGGCGCCGGCTACTTCGACTTTTACCTCATACATAACCTCGGACCCGGCCGCCGTGAGCTTGCCGAGAAGCATGATATCTGGAACTGGCTCTCCGAGCGCAAAAAGGAAGGCCTCATCCGTCATCTGGGCTTTTCCATGCATGACACTGCCGAGGCTCTCGACGAGGTGCTCACCGCCCATCCCGAGACCGAGTTCGTTCAGCTGCAGATAAACTATAAAGACTGGGAGGACAAGTCCGTTCAGTCCCGCGCCTGCTACGAGGTCGCCATGAAACACGGTGTTCCCGTTATCATTATGGAGCCTGTCAAAGGCGGCATTCTCTCTTCTCTCCCCCTCGAGGCTGAGGCTATTATGAAGCAGGCCCGTCCCGACGCTTCCATCTCCTCCTGGGCGGTTCGCTACTGCGCAAGCCTTCCCGGCGTTATCACCGTTCTCTCCGGCATGAGCAACATCGAGCAGATGGCAGATAACCTCGGCTATATGAGCGATTTCGAGCCTCTTACCGAGGGCGACAAGGCCATAATCACCAAGAGCCTTGAGATCATCGAAGCTGTGCCCACAATCCCCTGCACCAAGTGCAGATACTGCGTAGATGGCTGCCCCCAGAAGATCAACATTCCCGGTATCCTCAGCTGCGTAAACGTCAACACCGTTTACCGCAATCCTGAAAAAGCCAGAGGCGAATACAAGTGGGTCAGCGGCGGCGAGCGCGGCTATGCCAAGGACTGCATTGGCTGCGGCGAGTGCGAGCGCATCTGCCCTCAGCATCTGCCCATTATCGAAGAACTGAAAAAGGCAAGCGAACTGCTGGATTGAGTCAAAAAACGACGGAGCTTTTATATGAAATGAAATAACGAGGAGCCTTTGGCTCCTCGTTATTTCATATTTTCACAATATCAACGACGCTCAAAATGCCGTCGCAGACGCGAAACTTCACATTGAAGCCGCCAAAGTCCATGCCGTAGACACGCTCGGGATCCTTGTGATAGGAGGGGCGGGGATCATTGCGCAGCACGCCGCAGAGCGCCTCTAGCATTTCCGGGTCGGGAATGAGCTCTTTCAGCGCATTGGGGAAATCAAGCTCAAGCTCGCGCTCCCATACCGCTGAGGCGAAGCCGCTTTTTGCCTCGGGGTGACAGTCAGCATAAACTGCATAGGGCTTGATGTCATAGATGGGGGTGCCGTCCATGAGATCAGCGCCGGAGACAATGATAACTGTTCCAAGTTCGCCCCGTTCTTCAATGCCGACTATCTCAACGCAGCTCAGACCGATGGGGTTGGGACGGAAGGGAGAGCG
>JAZOBQ010000030.1:0-4832 GCA_045596005.1 Oscillospiraceae bacterium | reverse complement strand
GACATGCTTTGTACAGAGCAAAGGCTGAGGGAGATACTTCCGGAGAGGATATTTTCTCTTTTTTCTTCTCTTGAGCGCGAAAAAAAGGAGAGAGTGGAAGAACTGCGCCTGCGCCTTGGAGCATCGCCGGGTATAATACTTCCTGATGGGGCGGCGTGTGTCGGCGGTACAGCGGTCACAGAGACGGAAATGGCGCATATTCTGGACAGGGCGAGCCGTTCGTCGCTGCATTCGGTGCAGCGGGAACTCCGACAGGGCTTCATTAATGCCTCGGGAGGGATAAGAATAGGCGTTTGCGGTATGGCGGCAAACGGTGCAGGAATTGAGGCGATACGTGATGTCTCGTCCCTTACAATTCGCATACCGCATGAGCTGCGCGGAGCAGGTGCGGAGATAATGAACGATCTCAGACCTTTCAACAACTCGGTTTTAATAGTCTCTCCTCCGGGAGTGGGCAAGACGAGCTTTTTGCGCGAGCTTATCCGCGAAGCATCGGAAAGCGGCAGACGGGTTTGTCTTTGCGACGAGAGGGGAGAGGTGGCGGCAATGTGGCGCGGCAGAGCGTCGTTTTCCCTTGGCGCAAACACTGATGTGCTCAGCGGAGTGCCAAAAGCAGAGGGGATAATCATGCTTTTGCGCTCAATGAATCCGCAGATAATTGCGCTCGATGAAATAAGCGCCGCAGCTGATGCCGAAGCTCTTGAGCAGGCGGCGTATTGTGGATGCACGATTTTTGCGACTGCCCACGGCAGAAACGTAGAAGAACTTGCTCGCCGAAGGCATTATGCGAATTTGTTGAATATGGGTATGTTTGAAAAGGCGGTAGTGATATCGCCGGGTGAAAAAAGACATTTCGAGGTGGTGGATATATGAGCCTTAAAGTGCTCGGGGCGCTGCTGCTTATGTTTTGCGGCGGCTTTGTCGGATTGAGCAAGAAGAAATCCCTGCGTCGGAACGCACTTCTCCTGGAGCAGCTGGAGTCATCTCTGGCTTATATATCTGCGGAAATAGCGCTGTGCTGCAGACCGCTGCCGGAAATATTTGAGTATTTGTCAACATCGCATTCAAAGGCAGTATCGGGGTTTTACTCCTCTCTTGTTCAGAAATGCGAGAGTATGAGTGCCGGCGAGGCATGGGATGTATGCTGCCGTGAGCTTGAGCTTCCGGAAGATGCACTGCGCGCACTATGCTCTGTGTCGTCCGTGCTGGGCGTATATGACGGAGAGCGGCAAAGTTCTGAGCTGGAAATGCTGAGAATAAGTCTTGGGAATGTCCGGAACAGACTCACTGCGGAAATGAAAAGCCGTGCCGCCGGCTACCCGGCTCTCGGTGCATGTCTGGCCGGGATATTTGCCATGATGATAATATAAGAATCCGACGCTCAGGCGTCGGATTCTTTTTGCGTTTTCTTAATTATTTACTCGCCTTTGAATACCCACTTGCGCTGGATTCGATAGGAAATAAAGAAAAGACAGGTGTCCACAACCGCCTTGAGCAAGGTCAGTACCCAGGAGGCGCTTGCCGCAAAGAGCTTGCCAAGCAGCCAGACGAGCGCAGCGGATGCGCAAAGCTGAAGCACGCAAAGTGTGTAATAGCGGGCCATGGTCTTTCCGTAGTTTTCGTTGGAGCCGAAAACAAGGCTTTTGTTGAGGTTGAAGTTAACAAAACTGGATATGGCTCTGGCGAGGGCAGTGCACGCCGCAACCGCGAAATTCCCCAACAGCCCGCCGAGAAGCATATGCAGCAGCCAGAACGCCAGAAGGTCTATCGCCGCAGATGCGCAGGATGAGAGGATATACTTAAAAAAACGGAAAAGACGTCTGAAAACGTGAGCAAAAATGAGCTTGTATATGCGTGCGGAATCGCGTACGGGACGGAAATGTGAACAGGCGTTGTTGTCCTCATACACGGTTTCGATCTCTACCTCGGTGAAGGGAACACCGTCGGAGTGGAGAGCGAGAAGCATGTTGGTCTCATATTCGTAACGTTCGCCGCGAATTTCGAGCAGCTTGGCGAAGTGCTTTTTGCATACGGCGCGCAGACCGGTCTGGGTGTCGCTGATCCTGATGCCGCAGAGAGTGCGGAAAATGCCGGAGGTCAGCTTGTTGCCGCTTTTACTTCTGGGAGGAACATGGGGCAGATCAAAGTTGCGGCATCCGAGAACGAGACTTTCGGGAGCATCAAAGGCGGCCTTCGCGCAGGCGAGAATGTCCTTGGCGAGATGCTGCCCGTCTCCGTCGGCAGTGACGGCAACGGAGATGTCGGGGCGGCTTTCGCTGAGATATGCGAAAGCGGTCTTCAGACCGGCGCCCTTGCCGCGGTTTACCTCATGAGTGAGCACTGTGACCTGAGGCAGCGCGGAAAGCTTCGCAAAAGGTTCTTTGTACTCTTCTGCACTGCCGTCGTCAACGACGATAATGCTGCCAAAACCGAGAGCAATGACAGAATCCACAACGCTGCAGAGCTTATCTGTAGGGTTCAGTGAAGGCAGTATAACTGCACATTTTTCAATTTCAAAAGATTTATTCATAAGTATTCCTCGTGCATCTTAATCCAGAGCACTCATGGCGGAAACGTAATATCTGCTGCCCTGCTGCTCAATGAGGATGAGGTTGCCGCTCTTCACATCAAGGTCGCGTCCGCCAAGGACATAGCTGATGTCATAGAAGATGCTGCAGATATATTTGCCGTTGCCAAGGGGGATGAGGTCATAGAAATCAATGCTGTTGTAGTTAAGGTCGCTGGTGGTTGCCCAGGCGATGTTTTCAATGGTATTGGCCGTGAGGGTATAAAGCTCGCTGCCGGGAAGAAGATATCCGGCCAGAACGGCGAAGTTAGCGTCCGCAGCATGGTTTTTGTTTGCGGAGAAATCCACATATGCGTAGGTGAATCCCTCAAGGAAGTCAGCTATTTTTCCATCTATATTGTTTCCTGCACCGGGGATATAGGCGCTGCCGATGTCCATAATGGTGGGGGAAATCACTTCGGAGCCGTCTGCAACTCTGATGTCGGGAGTAGTATACAGATCGGTGCACTCATAGTGCAGCACTTCAACGCCAGTTTCAACGTCAAATCCGAAGTCAATGGGACTGCAGTATTCGCCGCTGATCTCCTCGCCGTTGATGTATACCTCGGCGCTGGAGAGCGCGCAGAAGTCGAAGCTGTAAAGCGCCTCGGGGAAGAAAGCTACTTCATTGGCGGATACAGACTGAGCTGCAAGTTCGTTTCCGAGAGGGTCATAGGCCTTTATGTCGGCGGGCCCCATCATTCCCTTGATCTCGTAGATGTCGGAAGCGGGAGCTATGTCGAAGCTGTGCTCAAGGCTCAGATCCATATTGCCAAGTCCGCTTATGTATTCGCTGCCGACCTCAACGCCGTTGATCTCGGCGGTGCAGCCTGTGGGAACAGAGATACGGATATCGCTGCCGCCGGGCATGCGGAATTCCCAGCCGGAGATTTTCCAGCTTGTGAGTCCGAAGCTCAGCTTTTCGTCGGGAACGAGACTGATCGTGCATATTTTGGAAGAGCCGAGGCGTACTTCATATTCCTTTTTCTGATCGTCACCGGAACCGGAGCGCCAGCTGATATCGGCGCTTTCGTCAATGCCGAATTCGGAAAGAGCGGCACCGTTTTTGGTGAATTCGTTGAAGCCGCGGTCGACAAGTTCCTGAAGTCCGGAGAGCCAGAAGCTGCGGTCTTTTTCGGTCATAAAACTTTCCACGGCCTTGTCGGGACGGGAAGCCTCATAGGAGACGAGAAAACGGTTGAGTACGAAAAGTCCGGCGCCGATGATTATGGCAAGTACGAGACAGTAAATAAGTAGGGCGCGGAGGAAAGAGCTTTTCTTTTTCATGCTGTTTTCCTCCTTATCGCACGATTATTCCTGTGGGCAGACCGCGCTGTCCGACAAGAGAAGAGCTGATGTTCAGAAATTCGCCCTCATATATCATGGTAGAGGAGCTGCCGCCATCGAGGTTCAACGCATTCACAGCGCCGAAGGAGAGCATGACATCGGCCACGTCTTCATAGGTGGCACCCATGGAACCCACCTGTCTGCCGTTGATGACGAGCAGGAGGATAGCACCGTCGGAGCGCTGACCGATAGCTGTGCGGGGGTTGAGACCGCTGCTCAGACCGTCGCACTTTTCGCCGTTGACAACGAGGACAGGACCAAAGGAAACCGCCCATTCGGCGTTAAGCTCCATAGCTTCGTTTCCGGTCATGTTGCCGACGTGGAGTATGCCGTCATAGTCGATGACAGCGGCTGCGGCACGGGTAGTTGCGCCGTAAAGCAGCTTGCCTTCGTGAATTACGATTCCAAGGGGGATTCCGCCGTTGCCGGTGCCGTTGGGGTCGTCAAATCCGCCTGCATTGACGCCGCCCACGCCATCGTAGGAAACGATCATATCACCGAGGAGCTGACCCGCGCTGCCGAGCTGGTTGGATATGCCGACTATGACCCTCTCGGGGTCGGAGACTATCATCATCTTGCCGTTGAAGGTACCGCCGGTGACGTCGAGTATTTCGATATCTTTCACGTCGCTAACTTCACCGGAACTGGTCTCTTCATCGTTTTTCGTGGCGATGGTGATGAGACTGGTGTCCACGGTTTCGAGAGAATCGTCGGGACTGTTTGCCTCCTCTATAAGAGCAATCTCCTCCTCGGTGAGGAAAATGCCAGCAACGAAACCGGCTGCGCTGGTTTCGCGGAGAGAGAGCACGAAAAGATCTCTTGCGCTTTCACTGGGGCCGCGGCTCATCATATATACGACACCGAGTGCGCCGCAGAGTATAAGAATCACCGTGGCGAGTACGAAGCTGAGCACGCGCGC
>JAZOBQ010000029.1:0-9476 GCA_045596005.1 Oscillospiraceae bacterium | reverse complement strand
ACTCCTTGGCTCACAGAACGACATGGCTACGATCCGACTTTGAAAGATAATGATTTTCCCGCTGCGGGCACGACAAAATGCACGGCAGTCGGGTCGACAGCCGCGGCATTGAGCCGATTATGCCCAATATAGTGTCAGCGGGTAATGATCACTCTTTCAACTCCAATCTTGTTTGATGGGGATATTATAGCAGAATTAATCCGTGAAAGCAAGCTTTTGCGCGGACAGTACTTTAAAGGGAAAAGCAATCGCCTTCGTCGGGACACTTTCTGTAGCTACAGAAAGTGCCAAAAGAACGGTCAGAGGGGAATACCCCCGATTGGATCCCACTTCGAAATCCCAACCTTGAATCTAAGCAGGGGAGGGCGTGCAATAAGTTATCTGCTTGAATCAAAGTACCTTGTTTAACATGGGGAACAGATACGGGATAGCCCGCTGTTTTCTATGCTGCACCGAAATAATGAATGTAGGGGCGACCTTTGGTCGCCCGTGTGTGGATGATAGCCGTGTTCTCATGCCTGTCAAATACTGAGTGTATATCAAGCAATGAACCGAATTTATAGCTATGTAAGTATACAATTTTGATGCAACGCGATTGATAATAAAGAATTAATGGAAATAGCCGTTATAAAAGAGCCAGACGCAAAGACGCGGAGCCGATGAACCTGTGGGAATCCACATGAGTCATCGGCTTTTTTTGTATCGGATCGTATTACTCAGGCTGAGCAGGAAAGGAGCAAAACTATTGTGTCGTGCTCAGCAAATAAACACATAAAAAGGATAAAGGGAGGTGAATGCAAGATATGAAAATTGAATGGTTATTTTGCCCGATGTGCGGTAGCAAAACGCGCTCAAGGATCAGAGAGGATACCGTTTTGCGGAACTATCCGCTATATTGCCCGAAATGCAAACATGAAAGCATAGTTTGCGTTAAAGAAATGGAAATAACAGTCATTAAAGAGCCAGACGCAAAGACGCGGAGCCGATGAATCTGTGGAAACCTACACGGATCGTCGGCTCTTTTGCTATCGGCCTTTATTTATCTCATCACGCAGTTAAAGCATCAAGTACGACGATTAAAAACGCATATTCTTACTGCAAGATGGAAAACAAAATAAGGAGAGAATCATGCAAAATAAAAAAGATAATGAATTTCATAAAGAGCTGGTTTCATGCCCAAAAGCAAATTACGAGATATGCGATTATAGTGATACGGATTATGCTGAATTTTGGGAGAAAGCCAATCGTCAGTATGAGGACGCCGCAGAGCGCATAGCCTTACGCCGACTCATAAAGGATATGAGGGGCTCATGCCTGGAGATCGGTGCAGGCTACGGCCGACTTGTCAATGAATATGCCCACTTATGCACCTTTGTAACGTTGAGCGACTATGCGGAAAACATGGTCAGTCAAGCAATGATAAGAGTTATGCGGCTGGGCTTGGAAAATGTAAACTGCATGAAAGCAAACCTGTACGATTTGTACGAACACGGCTTGAGGTATAATAATGCCGTCTGCGTTCGTGTTATGCACCACGTTGAAAACGTCCCGGCCTTTTTCGGACAGGTCAATAAGATCCTGAAAGATGGCGGTACATTTATCTTTGAATATGCAAACAAGAGGAACGTTCTGGAGATCTTTCGCTATCTGCTGAAACGCCCCAATATAGCTCCGTTTGACTATCAACCGAGCAAAAGGGGAAAAACCGTCTATTACAATTTCCATCCGGATTATATTAGAGATATGCTTGAGCAAAACGGATTTGTAATAGAAAAAGAACTTGCGGTTTCCATCTTCAGAAACGAGATGCTGAAAAAGCTGGCAGGGCATCATTTGCTCTCATTTTTTGAGCGTTTGCTCCAGAGACCACTTGCGTGTTTTCACCCCGGTCCGAGCGTTTTTATCAAAGCAAGAAAAGTCCGCGATATTGCTCCGGGGCCTCAAAGTGAATGCTTTGCATAGAAAAGAAAATCATGATCTGTGATCATACGCAAAAATGCTTCGGCTGGGGAATGGCATTCCGTCATAAAAAACACTGCTGTGGAAAAAAACAGCAGTGTTTTTGCTATATAAGGCAGTTACTTCACCCTCACGCCCCGGAAGCTTTCGCCGCACTCCAGATATTCGCAGCTGCCGGCGCTTATTTCCGTGAGAGCTTTTCCAAAGGCCTCGACTTTGTCTTCACGTAGCAGGGCAGAAAAGACAATGTCCGCGCCGAAATCGGTGTTTTCGATGACGGCCTCATGCTCCTCCAAAAGCCGCTTTATGCGCTCAAACTGGCTGTATGTACAGCCGAGCTCTATGCTTTTCCACAGCGCCATGCGGCTGATACCGGCGTTTTCGAGCGCCATTTTCGCGGCAGTGGAATAGGCACGCACAAGACCACCCGTGCCGAGAAGTATGCCGCCGAAATAGCGGGTGACTACGCAGCAGAAATTTGTTATTTCCTGTGCGCGGAAAACATTCAGCGTTGGCTGACCGCTGGTGCCCTGAGGCTCACCGTCATCGCTGTAGCGCATGATGCCGCCGTCACGCACGATGTAGGCGTAGACATTGTGGCGAGCATCGTAGTGCTGCTTGCGCATGGCTTCGATATGTGCCACGGCTTCGGCCTCGCTTTCCACGGGCCAGACGCGGGCGATGAAGCGCGAGCGTTTTTCAACATATTCCGCTTCACCGAAGGCGGCAGGAACAAGGTAGCTCGTCATTTGCTCTCCCCCTCGGCGTACTGGCGCACTCTTGCCCACAGCTCGGGCTTTACGATGGCCTCTATCACAGTGCCGTCCTCGGCGTAGTCAGTGCTCAGAACTGCGGCTTCGTCGTGCAGCGCCTGAACGAGCGCACCCTGGGAGTAGGGGATGCGGAATACGGCGCGGTGCTTGCTGCGTCCGAGAATTTCGCTGACCTTGGCGAGAAGTTCTGTGGTGCCCTCGCCGGTGCGGGCAGAGATGCAGACCGCATCATTTTCGCGGGGCAGAACACCGAGATAGGCGTCGCACTTATTGTAAACACGCACGCAGGGAGTGCCCTCTGCGCCGAGCTCGACTATGAGCTTATCCACTATGCCTGCCTGGGTCTGCCACTCGGGGTTGCTAAGGTCAATGACGTGCAGGAGCACATCGGCATAGGCAAGCTCCTCAAGCGTGGCCTTGAAAGCCTCGATAAGATGGTGGGGGAGTTTTCGGATAAAACCGACGGTATCGCTGAGCAAAACTTCCTGCAGCTCGTCGACCATGAGTCGGCGTGTAGTTGTATCGAGGGTGTCGAAAAGGCGGTTGTTGGCCGGAATATCGGCACCGGTCAGGCAGTTGAGCAGTGTGCTTTTACCGGCGTTGGTGTAGCCAACGAGTGCCACAACGGGCATTTCATTCTTTTCGCGGCGGCGGCGCTGGACGCTTCGCACTTTGCGTACTTCCTCGAGTTCCTCTTCGAGCTTGGATATTTTGCGGCGGATATGGCGGCGGTCGGTCTCGAGCTGGGTCTCGCCGGGGCCGCGGGTGCCGATGGCGCCCTCCTGGCGCTCAAGGTGGGTCCACATACCGAGAAGTCTGGGCAGCAGGTACTTATACTGCGCGAGTTCGACCTGCAGCTGACCTTCCTTGGTGCGGGCGCGCTGGGCGAAGATATCCAGGATCAGACCGCTGCGGTCGAGCACCTTGACGCCGAGGTCCTCGCTGAGCACACGCATCTGAGAGGGACTGAGTTCGTTGTCGAAAACGGCGAGGGAGCACTCGTTCATCTCGATGAGCTCCTTGAGCTCTTGCTCCTTGCCCTCGCCGATAAAGGAGCGGGGGTCGGGAGTGGCGCGGTTTTGTATGAGCCATGCCACGGCTTCGCCGCCAGCGGTCTCCACGAGGGCGGCGAGCTCGCCCATGCTGACTTCGTCGGAACTTTCGCCCTTTTCAAAGCAGGCTGCGGCAAGGCCGCAGAGCACGGCGCGTTCTTTTTTGTTGTCGAAATTATTTGTCATGGACATAGTGTTTGTCTCCGTAATTTTTATGCCGCGAAACGGTTCAATATAGAGCTTCCCTTGGGGGAAGCTGTCAGCGTAAGCTGACTGATGAGGGAAATATACGCTTGTGTACTTTTCAACTCATCCGTCACGGCTTGCGCCGTGCCACCTTCCCCCGGGGGAAGGCTGTTTTCAGCCGGAAAAGGTCTTGCAGAAATGCCTGCAGCAGCAGTTTTCGCACATGGGTTTTCTCGCGGTGCAGACCGCCCTGCCGTGGAGCACCAGGCGGTGGCAGAAATCGGAGCTTTTTTCGGGCGGAAGCACCTTGCGCAGAGCCATCTCAATTTTTACGGGATCCTTGAGATCGTCAACAAGTCCCATGCGGTTAGAAAGGCGTATGCAGTGGGTGTCCACGACAGTGGAACCGGGAACGCCGAAAATGTCGCCGAGGATGAGGTTGGCGGTTTTTCTTCCGACGCCGGGAAGCGTGAGCAGCTCCTCCATAGTGCCGGGGACTTTACCGCCGAAGCGCTCGAGCAGCATCTGTGCGCAGAGGATTATATCCCTTGCCTTGGCGCGGTAAAAGCCGCAGGAGTGAACGTATTTTTCGACCTCTTCCTGCTCGGCTTCGGCAAATGACTCCAGGGTGGGAAAACGCTCATACAGTGCCGGTGTGATCATATTGACCCGTTCGTCGGTGCACTGCGCGGCAAGGCGAACGGCGAACAAAAGCTCATAGTCCTTGGCATACTGCAGCGAACACTCGGGGGGATATTCGTTTTCAAGAGCCTCGATGAGACCCATTACCTGTTCGGGAGTTCTCATTTTTCATCATCCTCCAGATCGTAAATATGGCAGGAAAAGGTGCCGGTGCCGGTGGTCTCGACAAGCGCATAGGTGGGGCGGCGATAGTCGCCGATGGAGCCGGGGTTAAGTATCTCGATCGGGCCGAGCTGATTGTGGCGGGGGACATGGGTGTGTCCGTAAAGACCGAGCCGGGAGCCGGAAAAGCACACGCTGTTGCAGAATGAGTCGAGATTTATCTTTACATTGTGTCTGTGTCCGTGAGCAAAGAAAATGCGGACTCCGTCCACTTCCTCGAGCCCGGACTCAGGGGCGAGGTCGCACAGATCGCAGTTTCCGCGAACACGCCAGAGCGGAATGGAGGGGTAGTGCTGCTCAAGACAGACAGTGTCGCGGACGCAGTCGCCCAAATGTATTATGAGTCCGGGCGCGGTCTTCTCCACAGCACGGAGCATGTTTTCTTTCTTGCCGTGGGAATCGCTCATGACAAGGATTTTCACTTTCGGCACCTTCTTTCGGCGGAGTGAATATAATGTATCGATAGCCCGTGGTGGGAAAAGGCACGGGGATGGTTGACATAATCGATGATAGAGAGGGGGTATGTAAGAGTGACGGATATCGAATCCCTTGAAAGGGAGATAAAGTCCTCGCCGGCGGCGGATAAACTGAAAGAGGCTGTCGCGTCGCCCGAAGGACAGAGCGTACTGCGCAATCTGGACGCCGGAGCCGTTGAAAAAGCGGCGAAGGCCGGAGATATGCAGGCGCTTCGGGACATACTTTCGGGTGTGCTGTCCACACCGGAGGGGCAGGCACTTGCAAAGAAAATAAGAAAAAGTATGGGAAAATAAATCTGTAAAACGGGGGAGGGAGACGCCTTGAGCGAGCTTGAGGACATGATAGGGAAGATACTTTCGGATCCGGGAGAGATGGAGAAAATCGGGAAAATGGCCTCAGAGCTGTTCGGTGTCGGAGAGGCGCAGCCGGATATGCAGCAGGGCGCGGATATGGGGAAGCTTCTCGGGGGACTTATGAAAAAATCGTCCGGAGGGAGCGACAAGGCGGCGCTCGTTGCCGCGCTGGGGCCTTATCTCAAACCGGAACGGCGGCAGAAGCTGGAAAAGGCTCTGCGCATCAGCCGTCTTGCCTCGCTGGCTTCTCTCGCCATGAATGAATTGGGGGAGGGCAATGTATAGACATTATCAGGGCAATAGCGGTAAAAGCCGGAAAGTGGCCGAGCCGGAACGGGTGTCGGGGAGCTTTCACGGCAAGAAACTTGCACCCGTGCCTCCAAAGCCACAGGAGAAAAAACAGAGCAAGGCAGCGGGAAAAACCATGAAAGCAACACCGCCCAGTCCGCTTTCGGGACTGAGCGGTGAACTGGGTAAGCTTTTCGGAAAGCTTGGATCCATCAGCCTCGAGACGGAGGATCTGCTGCTCATAGCTGTGCTTTATCTGATGTATAGGGAGAGCGGCGACTCGGAACTGCTTATCATGATCGGTGCGCTGCTGCTGTTCTGAAATGCAGTCAGGGCAGCTCGAAGACGCTGTCCGGGGGAACGGAGAGATCGGCGGTGGTAGAGCTCATGCGGTATATGAGGGTCTCGCCGTCATAGCTCTCCTCACCGGTTACGAGACCGCTTGCGAGCGAAATATAGCATACGTTTTCATAGCCGAGGCGTCCGGAAACGTATCGGACATAGATGCACATTTCGCCGAGGTACTCCACAAAACCGGCATCGGTGATGGCACTTTTATCAAGCTCGAGTATGTGCTCATAATTGAGTATGCTCTGGTACAGCTCGGCTTCGTTTTCAGCGGCCGCGCCGTGGAAAAGTCCGTCGGAATCGGAATCCCAGAGCCATTTTTCGCCACCGATGATGAGGATGTGTCTTGTACTGCTGCCGTCGGACGCGCTGATGTCTATCCTTGCCTCATCATTTCTGACCCACACGTCGATGTTGCGACGGCTTTCACCGCCGCTCCAGAAGCTCTCCGTGCAGACCGTGCGGGAGTAGCTGTCCGATGGGCTGAGGGTGCGTATTACGGTTTGGACGGAGTCTCTGGTGACGCTGAGGATCTCCTCGCTGTCGGTATCTTCATCGTCGCCGGAATTCTCATCATCGCTTTCGGATGCGGCGGGCAGGATAACGGCGGCCGTATCCGGGTCGGAGGGAGAGGCAAGGAAGATAATGCACAGCGCGGCGACCAGCACCAGAACTATGAGAATGTGCAGAATGATGGACTGTCTTTTCATGCGCAGAAGTCCTCAGGGGCGCAGTCACGCAGACCGAAGCCATAGAGCAGGGCGTCGGCTATTCTGGGACAGGCATTGCCGTCGCCATAGGGGTTGGTGGCATGAGCCATGGACGAATAGGTTTCCTCGTTTGTAAGAAGCTCGGAGGCGAGACGGAAAATATTATCGCGGTCTATGCCTGCGAGAACAACGGTTCCGGCATCTATTGCCTCGGGACGCTCGGTTTCGAGACGAAGCACAAGGACAGGCTTTCCGAGTGCGGGAGCTTCCTCCTGAAGTCCGCCGGAATCGGTCATGACCATATAGCTGCGGTCCATGAGCTTGTGCATATCCATGGCGTCGAGCGGGTCGATGAGCATGATGTTATCAATGCCGCCGAGGAATTTTGCGGCACACTCGCGCACGGTGGGACTCAGATGGACGGGATAAACGGTGAGCGTGTCAGGGAAAGCACGTGCCATGTCGGCAACGGCGGAAAAAATGTCCTCCATGGGTTTGCCGTAGTTTTCTCTGCGGTGGCAGGTGAGGGTGATGACGCGGCGGGAGAAATCTATCTCGTTGAGTCTGGGCTCGGAGAAGGGACGGTCATTGACTGTATATTTCATCGCGTCGATAACGGTGTTGCCGGTGACGTATATCTCGCCCTCAATGGCCTCGCGGACGAGGTTGTTCCTGTTCTGGGCAGTGGGGGCAAAGTGATACTGGGCGATGCGTCCGACGAGACAGCGGTTCATCTCCTCGGGGAAGGGGGAATAGCGGGTGAAGGTGCGCAGACCGGCTTCAACATGGCCTACAGGTATCTGCTCATAAAAAGCGGCGAGGGCGCTCACAAAAGTCGTGGTGGTGTCGCCGTGGACGAGTACTACATCGGGTTTCGCCTCGCGAAGGACGCCGCCGAGAAGCTCGAGGATCTTGGTGGTGATGATGGCGAGAGTCTGACCTTTTTCCATGATGTCAAGGTCATAATCGGGTTTTACGCCGAAGGTGTCGAGAACGCTGTCGAGCATTTCGCGGTGCTGCGCTGTGACGCAGACTATGCTCTCAAACTCGGGACGGCTTTGAAGCTCCAGCACCAGCGGGCACATTTTGATGGCCTCGGGACGGGTGCCGAAAACGGACATGACTTTTATCTTTTTCATTCTGCCTTCTCCTCCTTGGCGGCTTCGCTCTCCTCGGTGCGGGGAGCGTTTGCGGGATGGGCTATCTGGCTTCTGATGAAAAATCCGATGACTATTGCAAGAATAAGCTCGGCCACGAGCAAGGTAACGCGCATCGGGCCGTGGGTGTTGATGACAACGGCGGTGAGTCCGAGCACGGCGCTGAGACAGTAGAGCACGGCAACGGCCTGCTTCTGGCTCAGACCCATGTCAATAAGACGATGATGGAGATGACCCCGGTCGGGTTTCATGGGGTTCTGACCCTTGAGAAGGCGGCGGATGATGGCAAAGAGCGTGTCGAAAAGGGGCAGAGCCAGAGCCAGCAGAGGCACAACAAAGGTTATGATGGCGTAGAACTTGAACATGGCGGTGACGGACACCGTTGCAAGAGCAAAGCCAAGCAGCAGCGCGCCCGTGTCGCCCATGAATATCTTGGCGGGATTGGCGTTATAGGGAATGAAACCGAGGCAGGCTCCGACAAGCGCTGCGAGTACAACTGCTGTTCCACCCTCGGAGAGGGTGAGCGCCACGACAAGCATGGTGAGAGAGCTGATGGAGCTGACACCGCAGGCGAGTCCGTCCAGACCGTCTATGAGGTTGACGGCGTTGGTGATGCCTATTATCCAGATAAGCGTGACAGGGATGCTGAGGTAGCCGAGAAGCAGGGAAGCGTTGTCGCTGAAAATGTTGGGGTTGAAAAGCACCTCAATGACAACGCCGTGAGCTACGGCGACAACTGCGGCGACGACTTCGGCAAGGAGCTTTACCCACCACTTCATTGGCTTAACGTCATCAATTGCACCTGCGGCGACGATTATGACGCAGCCGATGAGAATGCCGCGAAGCTGGATGTCGATCTCGGCAAAAAGGAGCACCGACAGCAAAAAGCCTATGAATATGGCCATGCCGCCCATTCGGGGAATGGGGTGCTTATGCACGCGGCGGGCGTCCTTGGGAACATCTATAGCGCCAATTTTCATGGCGAAGCTCTTGACGGGAGGCGTTGTTGCAAAAGCCAGCACAAAAGCCACGGCAAGGGCGAGTACGATTTTCAGCCAAAGCTGCATTTCAGGAAACATGAGAAAAACTCTCCTAATTATTTGTCTTAGGTATCTGCGCGGTTGGTTCAGCGCTCAACAAAGCCGACTTTCTTATATACCTTGCGGAGGGTCTTGCGGGCGAGATAGCTTGCCTTCTCGGCACCCTCTTTGTACACGCTTTCGAGATATGCCTTGTCGGCCAGGATGCGGTTTGCCTCCTCCTGAATGGGACGGAGGGTCTCACCAACAGCTTCACGGCCGGCGGGCTT